>NZ_JAACYW010000025.1 GCF_015356825.1 Catenulispora rubra
TCGTCCAGGAACGGCCGGATCCTAGCGAACCGCGACGCGATCTCATCCTCAGTCAGCACCCTGCGGGCCTATCACAAACCGGCAGGGGATCTCTCGGACACCACCGCGTAGTTCTCACGCGAGCCCTTAGACACCGCCGCCGCAGGAACAGCAAACTCAGAATCTGCGACCGCAGAAGCAACGGCCATATCCGAAACCACTCAGGGCACCTCGGCCCAGCCCGCGCCCGCCTTCAACCGCCGCCTCACCGTCCCGCTCCTCCTCGGCGCGACCCTCAACCCGATCAACTCCTCGATGATCGCGATCGCGCTGGTGCCGATCGGCACGGCCTTCGGTGCCTCCCCAGCGGCGACCGCGTGGCTCGTCTCCGCGCTCTACCTCGCTACCGCTATAGGCCAGCCGGTGATCGGCCGGCTGGTGGACCGCTTCGGGGCGCGTCCGCTCTTCCTCGCCGGGGCCGGGATGGTCGGCGTCGCCGGGGTGATCGGTGCCGTGGCGCCGTCACTCGGAGTGTTGATCGTGGCGCGCGTGCTGTTGGGCTTCGGGACCAGCGCGCAGTTCCCCGCCGCGATGCACACGGTGCGCGGCGAGGCACAGCGCACCGGTATGAAGACGCCCAGCGGAATCCTCACGGCGCTCTCCATATCGGCGCAGAGCACGATGGTCATCGGCCCCACGCTCGGCGGCGCGCTCATCGGGGTCGGCGGGTGGCGCCTGGTGTTCGCCGTCAACATCCCTCTGGCGCTGGTCTGTATAGCGCTCGGCACACGTAGGCTCCCCAAGAGCGCTCCAGTAGGGACCGAGAGCCGCATCGATCTGGTGGGCATGGGCCTGTTCGCCGCGATGCTGACCAGCCTGCTGCTCTTCCTCATGGACCTGAGCGTCGGCAACCTCTACCTGCTCCTCATCGCAGCTGCGATAGCCATGGCGTTCGTCCGTATAGAGCTCCGCACAGGGGAGCCCTTCATAGATCTGCGCATCTTCGGCGGGAACACTCCGCTGCTGATCACCTATCTGCGCCAGACGCTCACCTACATCCTCACCTACTGCTTCATCTACGGATTCACGCAGTGGCTGGAGGAAGGACGCGGCCTCAGCGCCTCCGCAGCCGGCCTCGTCGTCCTGCCGACGTCCCTTACCGCGATCGTCGTGGCCTGGTTCACCGGACGGCGCAACGGGATCCGCGGCAAGCTCTTCGTCGGCACCGTGTCGATGATCGCGGCGTCTACAGCGTTGCTCGCCCTTAACCGGGGAACCGCTATATGGATCCTCATAGCCGTGGGACTTCTGGCGGGCACCACGCAGGGCATGAACGGTCTCGCCAACCAGAACGCCCTGTTCCGTCAGGCGGATGCGGCCCGCATGGGTACCGCCTCGGGACTGCTGCGTACCTTCCAGTACCTCGGCGCCATCCTGTCGTCGGCCGCGGTGGCGATCGTCTTCCGCACCGGGGCGTCCTCAGGCGGCCTCCACTCCCTGGCCGTCGTTATGATCGGCTGCGGTCTGTTGCTGCTCGCCGTGGTGCTCGTCGACCGCTCGCAGTCCCTTCGTGCCGCGCACGGCGAACAGACCGGATAAGGAACCCGCGACATGGCGCTGACCACGCTCGACCCGAAGACCGCGCTCGTCCTCATCGACCTCCAGCACGGCATCGTCGCGCCTCCCGCAGTCCCCTACAGCAGCGCCGAGGTAGTGGCACACGGCAAGGAACTGGCCGACGCCTTCCGCGCCCACGGGCTCCCGGTGGTCCTGGTGAACGTCTCCTTCTCCCCCGACTTCGCCGACGCCCCGCAGGGCCGGGACGACGAGGAGCCGGTCGAGGACGACGGCGACGACGACGAGGGGATGCCCGCGGACTTCGCCGTCATCGTCGACGAGCTCGGCGCGCAGAGCACCGACATCCGCGTCACCAAGCACCAGTGGGGCGCCTTCCACGGCACCGACCTCGACACCCAGCTGCGTCGGCGGGGCGTCACGCAGATCGTCCTGGCCGGCCTGGTCACCAGCCGCGGCGTCGACACCACCGCGCGCGAGGCGTACGCGCACAACTACAGCGTCGCCTTCGCCACCGACGCCATGGCCGACCGCGGCATCGAGGTGCACGAGAACGCCGTCGAGCGCATCTTCCCGCAGATCGGCCAGCGCGCCTCTACAGCGGAGATCCTGCAGCTTCTCGCTAAGACGCATGGCTAGAGAGCGTTAGCAGTTCCGTCCAGAGGCTCCGACACTTCCTGCAGCAGCCCATAGACGAACCGGGCACGGCGCCGTACGACGACGCCGTGCCCGTCGTCGTATCCGTACTCACTGTGCCAGCGCGTCGGAGCGTCCTCAGGAAGGTGCCGCACCCGCGGATACATCCGCTCCAGGTCCCCGACCACGTACTCCCACGGCTCCAGCGCCTGATCCTCCGGCGCCGCCGGCGGCTTCGTCCCGGGCGCGCGCACCAGCCACTCCTGCCAGACCTGCCCGCCCGGCCCGACCACGATCTCGAAGCGCAGCTCCGGCCACAGCGGCAGCACCCAGCGATAGAGCCGGCTGACCAGATCCCCGGTCCGCATGTCCATCTCGTTGTCCGACGGGCCGAGCACAGCCCTGAAGCGTTCCGGCCCGCGGGGCGAGGAGCGCGACCGCACATAGCGTTGCCACCAGGCGTTCGCTTCACGCATCTCAGTGATGGTGAAGCCCAGGCCCTGCCGAGCTTGTTCCACGAGGGCCGGTTGGTAGTCGGCCATCCGACGCAGGAGGACCAGCTGGAATTCCGAGCGCGAGATCATCACCGGAGAGCTTAGTGCGGAACGCCTGCGCGCCCTAGAAGTCCGGAGTCTCAAACGGCTCGTCACGCTGCGGCGGGCGCCGAGGCTCCGGTGGCTGTCCGGTACCCCACGGCTCGTCACGCTGCGGAGCCCGGCCGCCTTGCGGTGGTTGCCCTGAACGCGGCACGCGGCCGGGATCGGAGGGCACTCCACCGCGCGGCTCCGGACGCCCGGGACGCGGCACCCACTCGGATCCGGGCTGCGCACTGTCACGCTGGGGGTTCCGCGAGCGCTGCGCCTGTTCGGCCTCCGCACGCTCGCGGCGCGAAACCTTCCTGGGCTCCGGCGCGCGCCCGGACCGCTGCGCCTGCTCGGCGTCGCGCTCGCCACGCCGCGGTGCCCTCCGCGGATCTGCCGCGTCGCGTGGCCGTTGCACCCGGTCCGCGTCGGAAGGCTCCCGGCGCGGTGCCTTCCTGGGCTCGGCCACCCTCCCGGACCGCTGTGCCCGATCCGAATCAGAGGGCTCACCCCGACGCGGCGCCTTCCTCGGCTCCGCGGCCTTCCCCGACCGTTGCGCCTGTTCGCCCCGTACCTGCTCACCCCGCGCGGGCTTCCCGCGCCGGAACCACCCCGAGCCGGCTATCGGACCCGAATCAGCAGCCTGCCGCGCGTCCGCACCCTCACGCCGCCGCTCCGCACCTTCGCGCCGCGCGGACGGTGTTCCAGTGCCGGGGACATCGTCCCGAGCCGGCTTGCCGTCTCGTCGTACCCGTCCCGGATTCGCCGCCTGCCGCTGGTCCGCACTTGGCCGTGGTCCCGGTGCCGGTCCCTTGCCCGGCACCCCGGTCGGCCGCAGCCGTCGCGCATCAGTAGGGCCGACCGCGTCATCGGTACGTCCCTGCGTCCCCGCCGGCCGCAGCCGTCGAGGATCCGTCGGCCGACCCGGATCCGCCACCGGACGCGCGCTCGCCTCTCCGCCCCGCGCACCGCCATCCCCACCGCGTGACCCGGCCGCCGAAGGCCCCGCCGCCAGCTCCCGCCGCGTCGCGCTCCGTCCCGTCGGCAGCGCGTGCCCGACCGGCACCGGACCGCGCGCCTGCGTCTGCTCCAGCGCCCTCTCGCGGCCCCGCAGGTATCCGGCGACGAACTTCTCCAAGCCCATCTCGGCGAGCGGCATGCGCTGCTGCGGGTCGTAGGCCGCCAGGCCGGTGTCCGACTCCACCGCGTGCGCGAAGCGGAACGCCATCGTGGCCGCCATCCGCGCGACCGGGCCGTCGTACCAGTAGGGCAGCGCGATGACGCCGTCCTCGCCGAAGAACGTGAACCGCAGGCGGGTCACCGGATGCACGAGCTCACGCTGGCCGCGGCCGCGGAACTCCTCGATCTGGCCCAGGATCTGCGCGGCGTGGAGCACGAGGTCGGGCCACGGCTCCAGGCGCGCGGCCACTATCCTCGGGTCCTCCTCGCGGGCCGCCGTGCGCGCGGCGGTCAAGGCCTGGCCCCACGTCTGGCCCAGGATGTGCGGGAGGAAGACCACCTCGTGGCTCATGTGGCAACTTTAGTCGCGTTCGGACCTTGATCGATCTCAGGACGCGAACGCGCGAGTCTTAAAAACACGTGCGGTGAAGCAGTTCCTTGAGGAGCGGGGAGATATCAGCAGATGACGCGCGCCGCCGGTCGGCAGCGCGCGTCGTCGCCGTGTGCTTCCACCGCTCGAAGGGCGTCAGCTCGCGTAGGCGTCCACGACTTCCAGCGCCTCGTCCAGCGCCGCCAGCCCCTTGCGCGCGTCCTCCTCGGAGATGGTGCACGGCGGCACCACGTGCAGCCGGTTGAAGTTGATGAACGGCCACACGCGGCGCGCCTTCATCGCCGCCGCGAGCTCGTTCATCGGCGCCGCGTCCGCGCCGGCCGCGTTGTAGGGCACCAGCATCTCGCGCGTCTCCTTGGAGCGGACCAGGTCCAGCGCCCAGAACGCGCCGACGCCGCGCACCTCGCCGACGCTCGGGTGCTTCTCCGCGATCGCGCGCAACTCCGGTCCGAAGACCTCCTCGCCGAGCCGCGCCGCGTGCTCGATGATGCCCTCCTCCTTCATCGCGTTGATGGTCGCGACGATGGACGCGCACGCCAGCGGGTGCCCGGAGTAGGTCAGCCCGCCGGGGTAGACGCGGTCCTTGAAGGTGTCGCGGATCTTCTCGGAGATGATCACACCACCGACCGGGACGTAGCCGGAGTTGGAGCCCTTGGCGAAGGTGATCAGGTCCGGGGTGACGCCCCAGTGGTCGACGGCGAACCACGCGCCGGAGCGCGCGAAGCCGGCCATCACCTCGTCGGCGATGTACACGATCCCGTACTTGTCGCACAGCTCGCGCACGCCCGCCAGGTAGCCGGCCGGCGGCATCAGCACGCCGGCGGTACCGACGATGGTCTCCAGGATGACCGCGGCGATGGTCGCCGGACCCTCGTACTGGATGGTCTCCTCAAGGTGCTGGAGCGCGCGCTGGCACTCCTCCGCCTCGGTCGTGGCGTGGAAGTGCGAGCGGTACAGGTGCGGCCCGAAGAAGTGCACGGCGCCGCCGGTGGACTGGCCCACCGCGTCGTTGGCCCAGCGGCGCGGGTCGCCGGTGACGGAGATGGCCGTCGAGGTGGAGCCGTGGTAGCTGCGGTAGGTGGAGAGCACCTTGCTGCGGCCGGTGTGCAGCCGCGCCATGCGGATCGCGTTCTCGACCGCCTCCGCCCCGCCGTTGGTGAAGAAGACGTAGTTCAGGTCGCCCGGCGCCAGCTCGGCGATCAGCCGCGCGGCCTCGCCGCGGACGTCGTTGGCGAACGACGGCGCGATGGTGCACAGCTTGCCGGCCTGCTCCTGGATCGCCGCGACGACCTTCGGGTGCTGGTGGCCGATGTTGGTGTTCACCAGCTGGGACGAGAAGTCCAGGTAGCGATTGCCGTCGTAGTCCCAGAAGTAGGAACCCTCCGCGCCGGCGACCGGGAGCGGACTGATGGCCCCCTGCGCCGACCAGGAGTGGAACACGTGGGCGCGGTCGTTCGCGAAGACCTGCGCGCCGGCCGCCCGGTTCTCATTCAGCACAGCGTCGTCGGAGGAGATGTCAGTCATAACCCCGAACGTACATGTTGCGGCCCCCTGCGAGGGAGGCCGCAACATGTCAAGGAATCGTCCGGAGGCCCTTACACAGGGGACCTACAGGAACGAGCGCAGCTGGATCGTGGCGTTGCGCTCCGGGCCGACGCCGATCGCCGAGATCGGCGCCCCCGACATCTCCTCCAGCGCCTTCACGTACGACTTCGCGTTCTCCGGCAGGTCCTCGAAGGACTTGCAGCCCGAGATGTCCTCGGTCCAGCCGGGGAACTCCTCGTAGATCGGGGTCGCGTGGTGGAAGTCGGTCTGGGTCATCGGGATCTCGTCGTGCCGGACGCCGTCCACGTCGTAGGCCACGCAGACCGGGATCCGCTCGAAGCCGGTCAGCACGTCCAGCTTGGTGAGGAAGAAGTCGGTCAGGCCGTTCACCCGGGAGGCGTAACGGGCCACCGGCGCGTCGAACCAGCCGCAGCGCCGGTCCCGGCCGGTGGTGACGCCGTACTCATGGCCGATGCTGCGCAGCGCCTCGCCGTTCTCGTCGAACAGCTCGGTCGGGAACGGGCCGGCGCCGACGCGGGTCGCGTACGCCTTCAGGATGCCGATGCTGCGGGTGATGCGGGTCGGGCCGATGCCGGCGCCGGTGCACGCCCCGCCGGTGGTCGGGTTCGAGGAGGTGACGAACGGATAGGTGCCGTGGTCCACGTCCAGCAGCGTGCCCTGGCCGCCCTCCAGCAGCACCACCTTGCCCTCGTCCAGGGCCTTGTTCACCACCAGCGAGGTGTCGGCGACCATCGGCCGCAGCCGCTCGGCGTAGCCCAGGTACTCCTCGACCACCGCCTCGGCGCTCAGCGCGCGCCGGTTGTACACCTTCACCAGCATCTGGTTCCGGTCGCGCAGCGCGCCCTCGACCTTCTGCAGCAGGATCGAGGGGTCGAACAGGTCCTGGACCCGCACCCCGATCCGGTTGATCTTGTCCGCGTAGGTCGGCCCGATGCCGCGCCCGGTGGTCCCGATCTTGTTCTTGCCCAGGAACCGCTCGCTGACCTTGTCCATGGTCCGGTGGTAGGGCGTGATCAGGTGCGCGTTGGCCGAGATCAGCAGGTGCGAGGTGTCGACCCCGCGCTGGTCCAGGCCGTCGAGCTCGGCGAACAGCACGGCCGGGTCGATCACCACGCCGTTGCCGATGACCGGCACGCAGCCGGGCGAGAGGATGCCGGAGGGCAGCAGGTGCAGGGCGTACTTCTGGTCGCCGATGACGACGGTGTGGCCGGCGTTGTTGCCGCCCTGGTAGCGGACGACGTAGTCGACCGAGCCGCCGAGCAGGTCCGTGGCCTTACCCTTGCCTTCGTCGCCCCACTGGGCGCCGACGAGCACGAGAGCGGGCATGGAGATGCCTTTCCAACGCTAGACGCCTACTAGCTGCCAGTAGGTCCCTCTAGGGCGACGCGTCTTTGTGTTAACGACGGAAGCCCCGGTCGCAAGCGGCGACAGGGGCTCTTGCGGCAAGAGTTTACCGCGTCGTGTCCGGGGATGGCCATTTCTGTTCGCCAAGCGTCACCGGGGCGCCTTTTTGGACGGGAAGGGCTTTGTCCCGCGAGTCGAAGGCCGTGACCTTGGTCAAAGTCTTTCCCTTCGGGACGAAGTAGGCGTAGAAGCGGTAACCGCCGAGGCTCTTGATGGCCACGGGACTCTTGGTGCCGTCGGAGAAGTCGAGCTCCATGTGATCGGCCTTCGAACCGGCGATGCCGTACCCGGAGTCCTGAATGTTCGTGGCGTCCCCGCGCACCGGGTCCTTCCCGATCAGCACCGTCCCGTTCACGACCGCGGTTTGGCTGCACTCCGGGGACGGATGGCCCCCGGCCTTCCCGCCCGCCTGGAACACCACGCACGGCCCCGCCGGTCCCGCGTAAGCGCTGATGACCGTCTCTTCGCCGGGTCCGAACACACTGCGCGCCAGTTCCACCGAGCCGGAATCCTTGGCCGGCGTCTCGCCGGGCTTGTACCAATGCCCGGCGGCGCTCGCGGATCCCTTGATATTGAACGGCATCGCATATGCGAGCTCCGCGCCATGGGTATCGAAGAGCTCGATCTTACTGACCCCGAGGCCGAACGGCAGAGCGAACAAGACCACAGGAACTCGCGCGGTGGGTACGGCCTCCAGGTTCAGGACTTCTCCGTCCTGAAGGGTGATCGCGGCCCGCGCCACGTTCTTGTTCAGGAACATGGTGTAGTCGTCGGGCTGGCCTTGCAGCCCCCAACTCGAGTTGGGGCTCAGGCTGGCGTACTGGTCCCACGGATACAGATCCGTGAAGCCGCATGACCACTGGATGTAGTAGCAATTCTTGTTGTCGAAGTCGACGCTCCACTTCTTGCCGTCGACCGCGCCCGAGAAGTGCCCCTTGCCGTCGGTGAGCCGCACCGGGTTCACGGTGACGCGCCCTCCGGTGCCGGTGGCTCCGTACACCCCGTTCGGGCCCGAGCCGCCGCTCGCGGCGCCGGCCCCCGCGCTCCCGCCGGCGATCGCGACCGGCACGCCGATCGACAGCGCCGCCGCGATCGCCAGCGCCCCACCGCCGACTGCGCGCCGCCGGGTGCGGATCGCCTTGCCGTGCCGCACCACCGCGTCCACCGGGATGGCCCCGGTCGTGAACCGGCCCAGGTCGGCGAACATCTCCTGGTCGGCGTCGGCGCCGAGGCCGGTGCCGGTACCGGTGCCCGCGCCGCCGGAGCCGCCCGTGCCCGGTTCGAACTGGTCGTCGTTCATGAGATCAGACTCCTGTCCTGAAGCTGTGTGCTGGTGCGGAGCTTCGCCAGGGCCCGCGAGGCCTGGCTCTTCACGGTGCCGAATATTTGTTCGCACACCATGACGGGACCTGGGGTGTTGGGGTTGGACTGCGGCTCGCAGCTCTCCCCTAGGTTTTGATCATCTCGTCGGTCGGGCAGGCTGCGCCTTGCCGGGCGTTGTCTCCATCGTCAAGCGCTCTCCTTGATGATGGAGGCGGCGTCTGGCAGCCCTTGTGGTGTCCGACCGGCGAGATGATCAAAACCGGACGCAACCAACATCGTTCGGGAGTGATCTTCGCGGCCATCTCGGAGGGAGGGCTCGCCGAAGGCGTGTCATTCAGCTCGTGGACCACTCGGTCGGTGTCGGCGGCGGAGAGTGCGGCGCACGGGGCGTATCCGGCGGAGTGGCGCGCCGTAGGCGTCGTTTCAGCTTTTTGCCTGTGGCCAACCGCGAAGTGCAACGAGTTGCCTGTTCCGGTGACCACGTGCCCCAAGAGCGAAGGGGGTGTCTTCGGAGGAGGGCAAGGGCTAACGAAGTGCCCTTGACGTCCGGAGAAGGCGCCACCGTAGCGGCGGCTACATTCGCGCCTGCGGACCACGAGCGGCAAGCAACTCTTCCGCCGAAGGTGCCCATGATCTCACTCCCACACAACGCTCAGATCCGATCATCCAAGGTACGGGTGATCACGCTTCTCCGCGTAGTGCCTCAGCCGAAGGCGCTGCGTAGCGTGCATCGGGAGAGCATCAAAATCGGAAGGGGCTACGAACTCCAGAGCTGTCGACTCGTCTGACGGCGTCAGCTCCCCGCCGATGACCTTTGCCGTGTAGCAGATGTTGAACTGCTGGCGGACTTCGCCATCCGAGTACGCAATGAGGTGTCGTGGGTCGGAGTATGTACCAACCAGCCCCGTGATCTCGACTTCGAGACCAGTCTCTTCGCGAGCCTCACGTACGGCGCACTGCGTTAGCGACTCGCCGAGTTCCATCGTTCCGCCTGGCAGCGCCCAGTTGCCTGAATCGGTGCGTCGCAGCAGCAGTACGCGGCCGGCCATGTCAGCGATGACCGTTGAGGTGGCCACCACGAGCGAGTTTGGCGCGGGTGCTGCCGGATCGTCGAAGTAGTCGATGCGAAGCATGCCGTTACGCTACTGGGTTCGCCTGCTCCCAGACGGCGTCGAACGAGTCGCGGTACGTGTTGACCATGGTGGCACTCTTGCCGCGTCGTAGATGCCAGACCGGTGCGCCGAAGGCATTCACGCCCCAAACGTGGCCGTTGACCAGCAGTTCGTCGTCAGCGCGGTAGATACTGTTGTAGAGCGTTGTGCCGTGGGTTCTGATCTCGATGTTCCGTGTGCCGATCAACGGCTGGTAGTGCATAAGGGCGAGTCGGCAGCGGCTCTCGATGCCATGACCGAACTTCTCCTCGTTACCTCGGGCGGCGACGTTGGGCGAATCGGGGTCGCCAAGCGCGATGCGGACAGCACAACCGTTCGCGGCCTTGTCAGCGAGCAACTCGTTGAATCCGGGGACTGATTCGTGGAGCTGGTTTGCGGCGTATACGAGGATGTCAATGGCATGCTCGGCCTGTTCGAAGAAGCTGAACCACACAGCGGGAGCCATCTCGGCTCGCTGGCCGTAGATCGCGACCAGTTCCGGTGACAGGGCTCGTGCTGAGCGACCTTGGTGCAGGTTGGGCCAAAGAAACATGGCGTCCTCCTGGAGGACTTCGGCGGCTGGTACCGCGAGACGGGCATACGGGACTCGGCCCGTATTCACCCAGCGCTCAACCGTCTTGGGATCAATCCCGATGGCAGCGGCAAGTGTCTCAGCCGTCATCCCTCTTGTTGCCATCGTTGCCCGTAGGCGCTCGTTCGCCATACCTCACCTCGCAGACGTCTACCTCTAGGACTTGTATAGCGCACAGGACGTCTTAAAGTCGTCCCTTGCGACAGTTTAGGCGTCCTGCTTCTGACCGAATACTCAGAGTCATGTCTGATGCCAAAGACCGGCTGGTCAACGCGGCGGCTAGCAGGGGCGGGCTTGAGGGTCCGACTCCGGTTCGCATCCTCGCGAGGCTTGCCCCGGATCCGGGCGCGCCGCCGGTCGGTTTCACCGTGATCACCGCAGATGACTTGCCGATCGGCTCGATCAAGACGGGCGACCAGATCGGCATTGATGGGCGCTGGTCTCGGGTCACCAGCTGCCACGCCCTGAACGGATGGGTGACCGTCACGACTCCGCTTGGGTTTCCGTCCGTCACCTCAGCCTTTCGGGACGCACCGGTTCATCTGGCTCGGGTGGTCGATCTCGAAGGCATCGGGCTATCCGAAGGCTGCCGATGATGACGTGCGAGCACGAGCGGGGCGAGCCTCGCTATCGGACCGTGGCTCTGCTCGGTGTCACCTGGGCGGCGGCCATGACGGTGATGTCCGGCATCCTCACGGTCCATCTCGTGGAGACGGCGGCGTCCGGCGACGTGAGCCCCGAATACCACCCGCCGCTCGCGAGCGTAACTCAAGCGGAGCCGTGGCCCGCAGCCCCCTGATCCCCGCCGCCGGTCCTGCTCTCCCAGACGTGGCACCGGCGGTGGGTTCCACAACCCACCCCCCGGAAGGAGTGAGCGCTGTTATGAGCTGGCCTCCAGGAAGCTGTTCGAAGCGGCTCCGGGACATCCGCGAGAACGATGAAGTGCTCGTTGAGCTGATGTTCCGCACGGTCGAGTCATGGGAGGACACGCCGAAGGGCTTCGTCGTCCACTTCAAAGATCGGGACGTTCCGCCCAGGACGTATCCCGGCCCCAACACCACCGTGACCGTATGGGATGCGCGGCTGAACGCACCCCCCGCACCCATTCAAATGTCTATCTGAAGACTCCGGCGGCTGCGTCTTCGGGCGCGTAGTCGCCGTCCATCGCGGCTCGCGCACCCTCTCCCTTCTCCCGCCAGGGGGCGCGCGGGCCGCCACCCGACCCCTGCCGCCGCGCCCCCCATCCGCAATCGCTCGCGACGGCGGGTCATACCCCTACGAGTCAGCGAGAGGAGGCAAATTGATGAAGCTCAAGCACTGGTGGTTCGCCAACGGCGGAGGAGATGACGACGGAGGCGGCGACGGGAACCCGCATGGCGGCGGCTCCGGCGACGGCGTCCCGGACATCGGCGACGGTGACGACGACTGACGCAGACCACGACCACAACTGAAGATCACAATGCATGCACCTCGACCCGCATGCATGGACCCGGAGGAGGGGACCGACTGCAACGGCCCCCTCCTCTGCCAATGAAAGCACACGAGGGTGAACATGGTTCATTTCCACGTCTACGTCTCCCGCGTTCCGGGCCTGCTGGCCAACGGCAACGCCGAGAGCCAGCCGGAAGCCCCGGGATTCAGAATCTCGCAGGTGCCGCCTCAGATCACGCGGCGGTGGCTGTTGCGGGACTCCAAGATGATCACGGAGACGTTCGCGACTCCGGGGTTGGCGGCTGACTGGTACGCGAAATGGATCGAGGCGAACCCTCGGCCGGATGGGGCGTACTTCCCGAAAGATCCGCAGGAGGAGCAGCGGGCTCGGATGGTCGAGTTCACGTTGAAGACGCTGATGGGCGCCGAGGACCGGGTGGACGGTTTCTATACCGCCGGTGGCGAGTACGTGTCCGCGTCGATCATCGCCTGTCCTCCGCGTGATGGGAAGTGGCCGTGTCCGTTGGGACGCACCAGTTAGGAGAAGCACTCCACATGGCCAAGAAGCCGATCAGCGGTGTTCCACAGCTTGACGCCTACCTCGAAACGCGACTGACGGCCGAGGAGCAGGAGCAAATGCGGCAGACCTACCAGAACGGAGACCCCGAGGGCAGTCAGGCGATCGTCAACAAGGCGAACATCCGCAACGAGAACAAGAAGAAGTAGCGCTGTGGGCTGGTGGTTGCTGCCATAGCCCACTGTGCGTGAGGGCGGGCGCCTGACTGCCACTTGGTGTCCCGTCCCACGTGCGACAAGAGCAAGCCGGACCACCTGATTCCTGGGGAGGAGCGGTGGTCCGGCGGGGTGATTAACCCCGGTGCCGATGGTACCGGGGCGTACTGACATGTACGCGTCCTGATTCCTCGGCACGGGTCGGTTGGTCCGTTGCTGCCGGGAAGTTGGTTCTGCGTGATGGAGGTCGGGGGCTGGTGGATGGTTCACCCGGATTGGTGGACGTGTCGGCCGGGTGTGAATTACGTGCGGGCTTGGGCGCGTGCGCGGTGGCTGGCCGGGGTGCTGCGGGAGCTGGCTTCGGTCGAGGGCGCGCCTGAGGGTCTTCGGTTGGCGCTGGAGTTGTACGGGGTGGGCAAGGCGGTGCGTGTGGACGGCGCGGTGTTGGTGTGGATCGGTCCGACACCTCACGATGCGGACATGGTGGCGTGGTGCCTGGATGGTGAGGCGGCATCCGGTGCCGGGGTGCGGGCTGTGGCGTGGTGGACGATGGCTGCTTGAGCTGGTGGCGTGCTGCGTGGCCTGGGTAGCGCGGGCGGGTTCGGCCGGCGGGCGGCTTCCCGCGGGGCGGATCTTGCAAGTGTCCTCGCCGCCCGCCGGCCGGTTCCGCCTGGTGACCCGGCCGTGTTCGTTGCCTGGCTGGGACGGTCCGTCGCGGGGCGGAGACAGGAGCGGCGGAGCGGCCCAGACGGGCAGTTGTCGTCAGTGTCCGCTATGTGTTGCCTGTCTTGCAGCCGTCGCCTGGAGGTCGTGACTACCTACTTGCCTAGATGGTCCGGTTCCGTGCGCGCGGTCCGGGACGGACCGCGTCGCGCGGACCGGCCGAAGGCCGCATGCCGCGCGGGCGCGAGGACGGCGCGGGTCGCGCGCGGCGGCCGTAGGCCGCCCTTGAAGAAGTAAAGATATGTTGCGGGACCCTTGAAGAAGTAAAGATATGTTGCGGGACCCTTGGCCACTGACCATGCATCAAGGTCCTGTCATACGGTCAGGATGGCGGTACGTGCGGGTGCGGGGCTGGTGATGACTTCGAAGCGGTCGGCGGGTGCTTCGATCGTGGTGACTTCCAGTGTCCGGCCGTGCTGATCGGTCATGGCGCGTCGGATTTGGAGGATCGGTGTTCCGGGCTCGGTGCCGAGGTCGTTGAGTTCGTCGCCGCGTGGCATGCGGGCGGTGATGGTGGTTGCGTATCCGGTGGCGCCGGAGTCGGCGAGTCTGTCGTAGAGGGGCCTGATGGTCGTGTTGTCGGGTTCGGCGGGCTCGAATTCTTCGTTGGCCGGGTCGTGCGCGTCGTCGGGTTCGTGGTCGGTGTTGTCGAACACGTCGTCGTGCTCGAACGGCTCGTCGTGCTCATCGCGGACCGGAGGGGTTGCGAATGTGGCCGGTTCCTTGTTCTGCCCGATGTTGAGGCCGATCAGGTGTGCGGGGGTGGTGGAGGTGATGGAGATGACGCGTTGGGTGTGGCGGTGTCGCCAGTGGGTGAAGCGGTAGTAGATGAGTTCTCCGGTGCGGATGCCGAGTGCTTCGGCTTGGTCGCGGGTGGCGGCGGTGATGACGGCGTTGGTCACGCGTGTGGTGCCGTCTTGTTGGAAGCGTGCGGCGTCGGGGTGTTCCTCGCGGTCCCATCCGATTCGGGTCGGGTTGAAGTCGTCGGCGAGGAGGTCGGGGTGTTCGGCGGCGTTGATGGCGATGAGGCGTCGGTCGGGTCTGGGGCGGACGAAGGTTCCGCGTCCTTGGGCGGCTGTGACCAGTCCTTCCCCGGCGAGTTCGGTGATGGCGCGCCGGACGGTGGGTCTGGAGGTGTTGTAGCGGGTGGCCATGGCGTGTTCGCCGGGCAGTGGGGCGCCTGGGGCGTAGATCTCCCGTGCGATGTCGGCGCGGAGCTGGTCGGCGATCTGCTTCCACAGCGGGGAGTCGTCGGTGGTGTTCGTGGTGTCCATGGCATGTCTCCAACAGGTCAGCCGAAATGTGCCTCCACTTGTACTACAGGCTGCGCTATCATGTCTATGTGGGCCAAGATGTAGTACAAGCTGGGAAGACTGGACGGGTCGGCGACGGAATAGAGCCCTGGTTCGATCGGGCGCTGCTGGCGTTGATGATGCAGCCGGAGTATCGGGCCTGGGAGGAGCAGGTTCGGCTGATCGGGGGCTGTGAGCATCCGATCTATCTGAGGGGGCGCACGGTCATCCGTGATGCTGGCTCTGGTGTGGTGCTGTCGGTGTTCGATTCGGCGGCGCTGCCGTATGGGCGGTTGATGGTGCCGTGTGGGAACCGGCGCTCCTCGCGGTGTGGGCCGTGTTCGCGGGTGTATGCCGGGGACACGTTTCAGCGGATTCGGGCGGGGCTGATCGGCGGGAAGGGTGTTCCGGAGGAGGTGGCGGGGCATCCGATGGTGTTCGCGACGTTGACGGCGCCGTCGTTCGGGCCGGTGCACACGCGGGTGGACAGGAACGGGGTGGTGCTGCCGTGTCGTGCCCGGCGTGGCGGTCAAGTGTGTGAGCACGGCCGGGTGGTCGGCTGCGGCGTTCGTCACGGTCCTGATGATCCGGCGTTGGGTACGCCGTTGTGCCCGGCCTGCTTCGACTACACCTCGGCGGTGTTGTGGAACGCCCATGCCGGGCGGTTGTGGCACCGGTTCTGTGATGATCTGCGGCGGGTGACGCTGCCGGGTGCCTCGGGGCTGACGAAGCGGGAGTTCGCGAAGCTGGTGCGGGTGTCGTTCACCAAGGTCGCGGAGTATCAGCGTCGGGGTTTGGTGCACTTCCATGCGGTGGTGCGGCTGGACGGTCCCGACGGGGCGAAGTCGATGCCTCCGGTGTGGGCCACGGCGGAGCTGCTGTCCGAAACGATCGGGCAGTCGGCGCGGCGGGTACGGGTAGCCGCCGCTCACAAGGGTGCGCAAGACCTCATGTGGGGTGCGCAGTTTGATGTGCAGCCGATCGTGTTCGGTGACGGCGGCGAGGGGCTGTCGGCGGCGCAAGTGGCGGGATACATCGCGAAGTACGCGACCAAGGGTGCCGAATGTGTGGGGACGCTGGATCGGCCGATCACCTGTCGCAAGTGCGGCGGAACGGGGCTGGGTGGGGCGTGTCCGTCGTGTGAGGGCACCGGGCTTGGTGTGGTGATCGCTGACCTGCCGATCCCGTCTCATGCCCGTGCTCTGGTGGCGACCGCATGGCATCTGGGCGGACTGCCGGAGTACGAGGATCTGCGGTTGCGGGCGTGGGCGCATCAGTGCGGGTTCGGTGGTCACTTCTCTACCGCGTCGCGTCTGTATTCGGTGACCATGACCAGGTTGCGCAACGATCGCGCGGCGTGGCAGCGGGCTCGGGCTGGCCTGGCGGAGTTGCCTGATGACGTGATCGTGGAAAGTGAGTGGGAGTTCGCAGGGTCCGGATATTCCGCAGTGGAGGCGGAGCAGGCGGCGGCGATCCGGGAGGCGATCGAGTTCAACCGGGAGTTGGCGCGGGATGCTGCTGATGAGCTGGCTCGGGGACGTGATGCCGCATGACTGGTAAGTCGAAGCCTCGTCATCATGTGGTGCCTGGCGGTCCTGCCGATCGGGAGTTCCACCTGGCGCGGGTGTGTTCGCAGTTCCCGAAGACGATCAGTGTGGAGTCGGTGCGGCGGCTGGCCCGTCTGTTTGAGGCGGAGAATCGCGCCGAGTAGGCGGTGAGCACGCGGGGCCGGATTCCTGAAAGCGGGTCCGGCCCTTCACCATGTCCGGGCCGGTGTCGGCGGTGCCAGGGGGCGGCGTCGCGGAGTGATCCGCTTGAAAGGGGCGCGCCGTAGGCGTCCATTCACGTCGACGTCCTGTGGTGGGTCGCCTGCGGGTGCCGGCCGCGTGTGGGCTGGCGCGGATCGGGTGGGTGGGTGGGGTGCGGCGCCGCCGGCGGACCGCTAAACGATCATGGCCGTTCCCGGGTGATCATCCGCTAGCGTGGTGCGGGGCCAGGCTCCTAGACCGAGTCTGGCCCCGCGTGCTGTACCGGTGGCGTGCCTACAGCTGCGGCGGGTCTATCTTGACGCGGCCGAAGTCAACCACGCCGCGCACGCTGGATGCCTCGATCCGCACCGCTGGGAACAGAAACCGCAACACGGCGACCTTGCGCTCGCCGGTCATCTTGTCGAACGCCTTGCCCGCCCCCGGTCCGATCACCACGCCTTCAAGGGCCGTCAGCGGCCGGACGACGGTGGCGCGCTGCCGGGCCGCCATCCGCTTCTTGATCTTGGCCTGCATCTGACGCATCTCATCAGTGCCGATCTCGTTGGCATCCCACATCTCGCGGACCTCGGCAAGCTTACGCTTGTCCTCGGCCTCGGCCTTCGCGTCATCCTCGGTGGACGCTGTCACCGGCGACCTGGTCAGCGCAGACGCGGACAGGTTCTCCAGGAAGTCCTTCGCAGCGTCCACCACGAACTCTTCCAAGTCCTTCGCCCTGATCTTGCGTGAGCACACGTCCGGCTCGGAACTGGTAGACCGGGTGCACTTGTAGTAGGCCACCCCACCCTGCATGTTCCCGACCATAGAACGCGTGCACTTCGTGCACAGCACCATGCCTGACAGCAGATAGTGCCGGTAACTGCGGCGCGCATCTGCGTAGTCCAGGGAACGGCGGGCCCGAAGACGGCTCGCCTCCTCCCACTCGCCTACGGTCACGATCTCCGGCCACGCGCCCTTGCGGTAGTTCCCTTGCTCGTCCTTCTGCACCTCGCCGCGATACATGATCAGACCGGCGTGCCTGGCAGACGTCAGCAGCGCACGCACCCGCCCCACCGTCCAGCCCCCGCCACCAGCGGACGGAATCCCTCGCTCGTGGATGTCCCGGAAGATCGTCCAAATCGCGTCTCCGTCCAGGAACCGGGTAAAGATCTCCTTCACCACCTCCGCCTCGTCCGGCACGACGGCGGACATGTCCTTGGTGTAGCCGTAGGCGCGCCGTCCGCCGTGCGCCTTCCCGGCCGCCAAAGCGTCCTCCTGCGCCGACATCACCCGGCGGGAGGTGTCATCGGAGGACTTGCACGCGTGCGCCACCTCGATCCGCAGGAAGAACCGGTCATCGGCGCTGGACAGATCACGCCGGTTGGCCTGCCCGTGCAGTATCACGTTGCGTTCCTCGGCCTTGATCAGCAACTGCTCAAGATCGGGAGGCTGTCGCATCAGCCGGTCGGGGTGGTAGGCCAGGACGTGACGGAACGCCCCGGCGTCCATCGCCTCAAGCAAGCTGTCCCAACCTGGCCGCTTGCGCTTGCGCTGCCACGCCGACCGCGACGGATCGATGAACACATGATCCGGGGACACTCGCATCCCCATCCGCTCGGCCATCTCCCGGCAGATCCGCTCCTGCCGCTCCACCCCGGTCTGATCGTCGTCCTTGATGTGCGAGATCCGACAGTAGATCGCCGCCGACTCGCCTTCGAACTCTGATGTCCTCATGTCTCTATTGTCTCAAAACCATGGTGGGCAAACAACCTTTGAGTGTGCCGACCGAGCAGCCGAGCACCGCGGCGGCCTGGGTCTCCGTCAGGCCGTCCCAGTAGCGGAGCACGACGACCGCGCGTTGCTTCGGCGGCAGCTCCATGAGCGCCGCCACGAGCGCGTCGCGCTGGTCGAGGGCGGCGGTGCCGTCGGCGACGGCGGGTTCGGCGGGCGCCTCGCCGCCGTACTCGGCGACCCGGCGCTTGCGGAACCGGTGGTTGTTGGTGTTGATCAGGATCCTGCGGACGTAGGCGTCTGGGTCCTGCGCGCGGCGCACCTTCGGCCACGACGCGAAGGCCTTCGCCAACGCGGTCTGCGCCAGGTCCTCGGCGTGGCCGCGGTCGCCGGTCAGCCCGTAGGCGAACCGGACCAGGCCGCCCCACCGGCTGACCATGAACTCACGGAACTCCGCTTCGTGGTCCCCGCGGCTTTCACTTCTGTCACCCCGCATCCGTCCCCCTCGTCTCATGCTTCATGTCGCAGAAGAGGGCCGACTGCGTGCGGATCGTTGCACGCGGAGGGGGAAACGGGGTCTCAGTCCGAGAGCTGCTCCAGGAACGCCACACAGCGCACCGCCTCGACCCCGGCCTCGGTGCAGGCCGCGATCGCCTCGCGCAGCCGCTCGACGGCGGCGTCGCGGCTGCCGTACCGGTCCAGCAGCCAGGCCACCATCTGCTCGGAGAAGTCGTAGTCCATCGCGCTGTGCGGCAGCAGCGCCCGGAACCCGGAGGCGGCGCGCTCGGCGTACGGCATCGCCTTGTCGGTGAGGTCGGCGTTCAGGTGCAGGCGGGCCAGCTGGTCGTCGGTCTCGGCCAGCTCGTAGGCGATGACCTGGGCGTCGCGCTCGTAGCTGCCCGAGCGCTCGGCGGCTTCCAGGACCTGCGCGGCCTCCGCGAACAGCAGGAGCACCTGGTCCAGGACGTCCTCGCGCTCGCTGTCGTGCGCCGTCTCCTCCGACTCGCCGAACGTCACCCAGGCCAGGGCCCTGAGGGTCTTGGCGAGGTTGATCGGGTCCGGCAGGGCCCGGAGCAGGATCACGGCGCGGTCGAAGGCACGCCGGGCCTCGTCGGCGAGCCCGGCGGCGCGCAGCGCGTGCCCGGCGGAGGCCGCGAGCATCGCGTGCCCGCCCTGCTGCGGGAAGTGCTCGGCGATCGCGGCGGCCAGCAGGTACTGCTCGGCGGCGCCGCGGTAGTCCTCCAGGCGGCCCAGGCAGCGGGCCAGCGCCCAGCGGGCGTTGACCACGGTCGCGTCGTCGAGGTGCTCGACGATCTCCGGCAGCGCGGACTCCAGGATGGCGGCCGCGTCGGCGTCGCGGCCGAGCTGTTCGTAGGCGAACGCGAGGCTGTGGCGGGCGCTGGCGGCCAGGTCCGGGACGCCGTGCCGGTCGGCCCACGCGACGGCTTCCAGGGCGTGCTCGGCGCTGTCGTCGTAGCGGCCCAGCCCGCCGGTGGCGTTGGCCAAGACCTGGCGGGTGTACCCGGCCGGGAAGCGCTGCTCGGGCCAGCGTCCGGCGATCTCGAGGGCGGCCAGGCCGGCGCGCTCGGCGTCGGCGTCGCGGTCGGCGGCCAGGTAGGCCTGGGCCAGGAGCATGTTCGGGTGCAGATTCGCCCAGGGGCGCTCGGCGCGGTCGTACAGCGTGATGGCCGCCAGGAGCTCCGGTACCGATTCCTCGGGGCGGCCGCGGCGCTGCGCGATCTCGGCCCGCATGGTGTGCGCGGCGGCGGCGCGGGCCGGGACGTCGAACTCGACGGCGTCGGCCAGGAGGGCTTCGACGCTTTCCGCGAAGGCGTCGAAGGCTGATTCGCGGTCGGCGTCGGATTCGGTGTCGGGATCGATGTAGGAGCCGACCTCGGTCGCACGGCGCGCTTCGAACGCCTGCGCGCGACGGACGGTCAGAACGTCCTCCGGCGCGGCCTGGCCACGTGCGAGCAGCACTCGGGCGGTCGCGTAGAGCTCGACCAGGGCGTGGTCCGGAATGGACTCGTAGGTCCTTTCGCGCAGCGCCTCGGCCAACAGCCCGCGCGCCCGGACGGCGACGGCCCGCCCTTGCATCCCGCCTTCCTCGTAGCGTTCAACGGCTTCGCCGAGCAGCCGGACAGCCCGTTCCATGTCCTCGCAGTCGAGCGCGTCGGCGGCCCGCTCCTCGGCGAGTTGCGCCTGGGCCTCCAGGTCCAGCGCGATACCACGGCGATCGGCCACGATCGCGACGCGCTCCCACATCTTCATGGCCGCGGGATGCGCCACGTCGAAGAGCCGGCGGGCCTCGGCGAGCAGGTCGTCGAAGTCGATGTCCGCGTCCGGGTCGATCAGCTCGGGGAGCGGCTCACGCTGGATCGGCGACGCCGGTTGCGGTGGCGGTGGCGCCGGTCGCGGGACGACGACTAGCGGAAGCTCAGCCACCAGCGGCGTCTGATTGATCGTGGCGGCGATGCGAGAACTCACCGCGTTGTTGCCGTTACGCGCGTCGAAGCGGCGGGTGAGATCGTCGATCTCTGATCGCACCCGGCGCAGCAGCTCGGCGATCGGCCAGTCCCGTCCTTCGGGTCCGGCGACCGGCGCGTTCTGCCCGGCGGCGGTGCGAGCGCGCAGCAGCAGTGCAGCGCAGGACAGGAATTCGAGGTAGTCCGACGGTTCGTAGGGCGGGTCGAACAGGCGGCGGTTCTCCGTCAGGATCTCCAGGGCCCGCTCGTCGTTGCCCGACAGCACGCAGAACTCGATGTGGCGTCCGAAGGCGCTGCGCAGCTCGACGTGCCCTTGGAGCAGGCGGTAGCCACGCAGGTGGTTCGCGCGTGCCTCGTCGTATCGGCCCAGGCGCAGCAGCGGCTTCAGCGACGCGGCGAGGGTGCTGGAGGGCTCGTCCAGGCACGCCGTCTCGTTGTCGATGGTCGGCCGCCACAGACGCAGCGCGGCGAGATCGTCGCCTCGTTCGGCGCGCCACATGCCTTGCGACAAGTGCTCGCACGCCCGGCAGTCGCTCATCTGGTCGCGCTCGGCGGCCAGCCAGCGTCCGAAGTGCGTGTCGGCTTCGGCGACGTCTCCGAGGTGCTGCGCTATCCGGAAGCGCTGGGCGTAGACGGCGCGCATGCCGTATCCGGCCAGGCGGTAGCGGCGTTCCATTTCGTCAACGAACCCGTGGACGGTGGCTAGCGGGACCTCGGGGACCGAGAGCAGGTCGGCGGTCATCCACTTGAAGACCCAGTGCGTCTCGTACTCAAGACGGCTCGCGTCGCGCAGGGTCTTGCCGTGGCGGTCCCACAGGCGCAGGAGACGCGAGAACAGGACCGGCGAGCGGAAGCTCTCCCCGCCGCGCTCGTAGGCCTCGATCACCGTGTGCAGCGCGCAGATCTGGGTCTCGGGATCGCCGAGCTTGTCCGCGGCGGCGAGCAGCGCCTCGGCGCGCACGGACCGGGCCCGGCCCGGCGGCTCGTCCTCGTTCGCCACCAGGGCCGCACGCAGTTCGTCGGGAGTCCAGGTCTGACGCTGGAACGCCGGCTCGCCGGTGGTGGGCATGACGGACATCGGCGAACTCAGTCCTCTTCTTCGGTCTCGGGCTCCTGCCGTCGCCCCACGGCGAATCCCAGCAGGCCCAGGAAGGCCCGGTTCAGCAGTGCCGACTCGCTGGAGCGGATCGGCCGTTTGGATAGCAGGAGCGCCTGGCCGTAGACGGCTTCGATGCCGGTGGCGGCCAGTTCCGCGTCCTCCAGCTCGACCAGGCCCTGGATCAGCGGGCTGCGATGGTTCAGCACCAGCCGGGCCCGCGGCCCGACGGTGCGCAGCGCGCCGAGGATGCCGGCCCACAAGTCGTCGCCGTCGGCGGCAGCCTCCGCCTCGGCGTCGGCCCGGGCCCGCTCGTGCCGGGCCTCGCGGCCGTCGAGGAGCAGCGCCGGGATGGTGACCGGGTGGTAGGCGCGCAGGGCCACGTCGCAGTCGAGCGCGTCCAGCACGCGGCGGGCGGTGGCCAGCAGCGGTCCGGCGGCGGCCTCCTCGGCGGTGTCGACGGTGTCGAGGTGCGCGGCGATGGTCTCAGGGTCCAGGTCGAGGACGGTCACGCCGGGCAGCGCCCGCGGCAGCTTGCGGACCAGGTCGGCGTCGTAGGTGTAGCCACCATTCACTACGCCGAGGCCGACTGCGGCAGCGATCTGCGAGACCTGCTGGAACTCCTCGTCGCCGGCCGTCAGGTGGATGACGCGGTGCTGGTCGGCGAAGGCGGTCAGCGGCAGCCGGCCGGCGGTGGTCTCGAAGGGGAGCCAGGGCAGCGTCAGGGCGAACAGGTCGTCGTCGAAGCGTGCCAGGGCCTTGACCCCGAGGTAGTGGACTGCGAGCAGGCGGTTGAGGCGCGGCGGATCGGTCGCGGCCAGCCCGGCGAGCCAGTCGCGGACCCGGTTGCCGAGCGCCTCGCGGACGGCGGCGAGGCGGTCGTCCTCGTACAGGGCCTCGCGGGAGGCGGTGGGGCGCAGCGCGTCGGTGTCGATGACGCAGCGGGCGAAGAAGGCCCAGTCCGGCAGCAGGCCACGCGCTTGGTCGGTGAGGAGCATGCCCTTGATGTGGACGCGGTGGCCGCCCTGCTCGGAGGTGGTGGCCGCGGTCGGCAGGATGTAGGCGGCGCCCTTGATGCCGAGCAGCGGGATGTTGAGCTCGATCAGGTCCAGTGGCGCGAAGCCGAGGGTGTCCTGGCAGTAGGCGGCCAGCGCCTCGAAGCGGGTGCCCGGCGAGGGGTACTCGCGGTCCCAGACCGGCGGCGTCTCGGTGATGCGGTAGGTGTAGCCGGCCTCGTCTTCGAGCACTGTCTCGTACGGCAGGAGGCTGCCGAAGTCCCGCGCCAGCTCCACGACGCGCGTCGCCTGGAACCAGAACTCCTGGCCGTGCCGCGGCTTCAGGGTGACGATCGTCCCGGGCTCGGCGGGCGACTCGTCGGGAGCCAGGATCCTGATGTCGTAGTGGCCGTCAGCGGCACCCCGCCATTCGACGGCCGGCGCGTCCGCGTCGACGGCGGACTTGGTGACCACGCAGATCTCGTCGGCGACCACGAAGCACGCCAGCAGCCCGATACCGAAACGGCCGAGGAAGTCCCCCCGACCGAGCTCCAGCACACTTTCGGCGCCACCGCCCAACGCGCCCCGCTTCGAACTCCGCCCGATGGTGGCGAGGAACCGGTGCACCTCATCCTCGGTGAGGCCGATCCCACTGTCGCGCACCTGCACCCGCGCACCGTCGGCAAGTATCCGCACGACTGCGGGGGAACCGGGGTCAACAGCCCGCCGGGCGGTGATCGCATCCACCGCGTTCTGCAGAAGTTCGCGCACGAACACCCGCGGACTGGAGTAAAGGTGATGCGAAAGGAGATCGACGATCCCCCGCAGATCCACTTGGAAGGCGTGCACGGACGGAAGACCACGCCCACCGGCATCAGTGGCGGCGGACGCGGACTCGGAGACCAGCGGCTTCTCGGACGACACGCGCTCGATGCTACGCACCCGCGACGACACCCGACGCCGGAATGGCCGCAACCGCGACGGTTTTAGACGATCGCGTCGAACTCCCCGGCCTTCACACCTGCGACGAACGCGATCCATTCGGCTTTTGTGAAGGCTAGGACGGGGCCCTCCGGGTCCCGGCTGTTGCGGACGAGGATCTCGTCTGTACGGACACTGGTCGTCTCGACACACGCGCCGTTGCCTTGTGACGCACTGGACTTGACCCAGCGCGCCTCACTTTGATCGATTTGCATGGACTGCCCTCCCGAATTGACGCGCCGTACCGGGAGTACTTCCTACCCGCTGGTACCTGGGGCAATCGCCGCAAAGTCTCCCATGACCAAGACTTTGCCGAGGTGACAGCCGTGAAAACGCCTCGCGCATCGCAGCGCGAACCGCTTTCACGCCACGAACCGCTTCACGCCACGAGCCCATGCGAACGCCCCGAGCCTTGTGGGCGTGGAGCGCTCGTCCGCACCTTCGACCCGATCGGCTGCAGGTGGGCTGGAAATCTTCGGTGATCGACGCCGCCGGTCAGGCCAGGTCGTCGAACTCCCCGCGCTTGGCACCGTCCACGAACGCGGCGATCTCCCCGCGGGTGAACGTCAGAACCGGGCCTTGCGGGTCCTTCGAATCCCTGAGGTACACAGCCTCGCTTCCCCCCGGCGCCAGCTCAACGCAAGCGCCGTTCCCCGTACTGGCGGCGGCTTTGCGCCATTGCAGGCCGTCGGTGTCGATCATGACATGGTTACCTTTCCTTGTTCCCGCGGTCCTCATGACCGCGAGGACGACCAGTGCTGATACGTGCCACGCAGAAGCCGCATCAGGAATTTGCGAGTGTCCTCAGGGGAAAGGGCGACCTTGGCCATGGCGTCGAACTTCGCCCCGATGGTCGCGATCTCGCCGTGACCGCGGACGAAGAGTTCCATGAACATGCCCTCGAGGTAGCACGTGCTGCTGACCCGGGGCCCTTCGTCAAGGTTCAACAGGAGGATGGTAGACCCCTCCATGCCCCGGTAGAAGCCCGCCGAGTACGGCATGACCTGCAACGTCACGTTGTCGAGCCGGGTCGCCCGGATCAACAGATCGATCTGCTCCTCACGGATCGCACGGGTCTCGGCGTCAACCCCGGCAGGCCGCCACAGGACGTTCTCGTCGATGACGAAATGTGCCTTCAGGAGGTCGTCGGAGTCGCCCCACACGCGGTGCTGACGGTCCATACGGACCCGCACACGCGCCTCCACATCCTCGTCCTGGAGGCCTTCGTCACCGTTCTGGGTGATGACCGCGCGCGAATAGCGCTCTGTCTGCAGCAGGCCCGGGATGAACGTGGCCTCGTAGTTGCGCAGGCTCCTCGCCTGCGTCTCCAGAGCCACGTAGGTGGAGTACTTGCCGGCGATCGTCGAGCTGGTGCCCTGATCAGCCGCCAGCGCGTCCCGGCTCAACGTCATCAGCTGGTCGCGCCGCTGCGCCGGCACCCCGTACAGCTTGCACAGGTCACGCACGTCGCGGGCGACGGCCCCACGCTGGCCGTTCTCCATCCGGCTTATCTTCGCGTCCGAGCACTCCAAGTGCCTCGCAGCGTCCGCGATACTCTTGCCCGCAGTCAGCCGGAGCGACCGCAGTTCCTGCCCGAGCTCCCAGCGCAGAACGTTGATCCCTGCGACCGGCTGGCTCCGCTGGTTCACTCGCACCTGGACCTCCTCGCCGTCAGGCATGTTCCGTACGCAAGTTCAGTGGGCATCTACATGGTGCAACCACCATACGGCAGATGCCTGTTGCAGATTCAGGACGAAAGTGCGCGTGGCAATTGACAGGCGCTCCGGACGAGGAGCATCGTACAACTAAGACAGGGGTACGCGACAGGGTTCTGCTGAAGAGCCACCCACCTGGACCAACGAAAGCCGGGCCGACGTAGTGCGGCGTCGACCCGGCGAAGAAAGGCCCCAAACCGAAATCACTCGAAGAGACGGGAAGAGAACCTCATGGAGATACCTACCCCTACACCCCGCGAACAATCGTGGGCAGGTCTGGAGGACTGCCCGCGCTGTGTGCAGGGCCGGATCGGCAAGGCACGCCTGACGTGCACTCTGTGCTTCGGGGCCTCGATGGTGCAGCCCTGGGTCGCCGACCAGGAGCGGGCTCAACAAGCAAGCTGGGCCGCCTACCTCAGCGCCCGGCGGGACACGATGCCCGACGGGGCGGACCCGGAACTGGGCGAGTGCGCCCGGTGCTGGCCCTCCCGATGCCCGCAGTGCCCGTGGACGCCGCCGGCGGATCCAGAAGCCGGCGGACTCGGGCTGGCGGCCTGAGCCCGGTGGGAGGTGAGGACCCCATGGAAGTATTGATCATCTTCGGTGTCGTCTACGCGGCGTTCTTGATCGGACGCGTGCTCCAGTATCTCTCGGACGCCAAGCGCGTCCTCGGTAGAGGTGTCGACAGGAACGGGAAGCGATAGGACCGCTCCCGGCTAGTAGCGTCTGAGAAAACAGCGCGCCTCCCCCAATGGTGCTCGGGAGGCGCGCGTCGGCGTTTTTCGGCCCGAGAGCTCTACCCCGCCTGGATCTTCGCAGTGTTCTGAACCACGTTCACCTGAATGTTGTGCGTCGAGTTCTGGTCCTCGTGCACCTGACTCGTCAGATCCTGCGTGATGTCCCCGTTGGCCCCGGTGCAGTGACCCGCGGGCACGCACGAGAACCGGTAGCCGCCGGCCGGCACCGTCAGCGTCACCTCGGCGGGCTGTCCGGCCGTGACGCGGATGTTCTGGATGTTCGAGATGTCCCCGGCCACCTGCAGGTTGATCTTGTCGCCGATGGGTGCGAAGACGTCCAGGTTCGCCGCGCTCACGTCCGTGGCCTGGACCTGTCCGTTGGCCGTCACGCTCACGTCCGAGGTGGTCGCCAGGTGGTTGATCGTGACGTTGCCGCGGCCGGTGAACAGCTTCACCGCCGCGTCCAGGCCGGTGGCCGTGATGTCCGCCTGGTCGCTGGAGTGGTCGATCATCGCCTCGACCGACATCGAGCGCGGGACTTGGATGTCGTACTTCGAGGAGCACTCGCTGTTCGGGCAGTGCACGCTGACCAGCAGGTAGCCGCCAGCGCTGATGATCTGCCGCTCCACCGGGTCCAGCAGCGTGGCCTTGTCCGTGGCCTTGATCGTCACCTGGTCGGTGTCCGAGCCGGTGATGTTGACCGAGCCGTTGCCGTCGACGGCGACCAGCATCTGCTGCACGTTCGTGTACGAGTACGTGTGCCTGCTGGTGCGCGGGTAGTGGTTGATCAGCACGTTGCCGACGGCCGCGAGCCCCACCAGCACCAGCACCGTGATCGCCAGCGTCCGCGTGAAGCGCCACGCCCGGCCGCCGCGCTGCCGCCACTCCGACGGCGGGTCCGGCGGGACCACCGGACGGCTGCGGGTCGGAAGCGGCGCGGTCGGTTCGTTCTCCGAGTCGTCGAAGTCGTCGTCGTACTCGGTGTCCGGCCCCCCGGAAGCCGGGTAACGCGGCCCGTCGTCACGCGTCCGGGTCAGGTCGTCCCGGTAGCCGCCGTCCGGCTCGTCGAAAGACACTGAAGCCCCACCCTCCGCGGTATCCCATATCCTGCGGAGGCGAGGCTAGCAGCGTCGAACTGTTGATCGTCTGCAGGTCGGGGTTCTTTGTCGCCCCTTTACCGGCTGGTCACCTCGGTCGTTCGCGGGCCCGGGCCGGTCAGGCGTTCACGGGCTCCGGCGCGGGCTTCACCGAAGTCAGCAACAGCTGCGCGACATCGACCACTTCCATCGACTCCGGAACCTCGCCGGCCTGCTTCCGGGCGGTGATCGAGTCGCCGAGCATCACCAGGCAGTACGGGCACGCCGTGGAGATGACGTCCGGGTTCGTCGACAGGGCCTCGTCGACGCGCTCGACGTTGATGCGCTTGCCGAGGCGCTCCTCCATCCACATGCGGGCGCCGCCGGCGCCGCAGCAGAAGCCCTTCTCCTTGCAGCGGTGCATCTCGGTGTTCTTCAGGCCCGGGACCTTTGCGATGATCTCGCGCGGCGGGGTGTACACCTTGTTGTGGCGGCCCAGGTAGCAGGGGTCGTGGTAGGTGATGTTCTGGTCGATCGGCGTCACCGGGGTCAGCTTGCCCTCGGACACCAGCGTGTCCAGCAGCTGCGTGTGGTGGATGACGTCATAGTTCCCGCCGAGCTGCGGGTACTCGTTGGCCAGCGAGTTGAAGCAGTGCGGGCACGTCGCCACGATCTTGCGCTTCTCGCGCGGCGTGTCCTCGCCGAAGACCTCGTTCAGCATCTCCACGTTGCCCTGCCCCAGCATCTGGAACAGGAACTCGTTGCCCAGCCGGCGCGCCGGGTCGCCGGTGCAGGCCTCCATGCCGCCCAGGACGGCGAACTTCACGCCCGCGATATGCAGCAGCTCGGCGAACGCCTTCGTGGTCTTCTTCGCACGGTCCTCCAGCGAGCCGGCGCAGCCGACCCAGTAGAGGTACTCGACCTCGGAGATGTCCTCCAGTGTCTCGCCGAACACCGGCACCTCGAAGTCCAGCTCCTGGATCCACTCGGTGCGCTTCTTGGGCTGCATGCCCCAGGGGTTCTGCGCCTTCTCCAGGTTCTTCAGCATCGTGCCCGCCTCGGACGGGAACGAGCTCTCGATCATCACCTGGTACCGGCGCATGTCGACGATGTGGTCCACGTGCTCGATGTCCACCGGGCACTGCTCGACGCAGGCGCCGCACGTCGTGCACGACCACAGGATGTCCGGATCGATGACGCCGTTGTCCTCGGCGGAGCCGATCAGCGGCCGCTCGGCCTCGGCGCGGACCAGGTCCGGCAGCGAGAGCCACTTCTCCTCGGCCAGCTTCTCGTTGCCCTCCAGATCCTTGCCGCCGCCGGCGAACAAGTACGGCGCCTTGGCCGCGGAGTGGTCGCGCAGGGCCAGCATCAGCAGCTTCGGCGAGAGCGGCTTGTCGGTGTTCCAGGCCGGGCACTGGTCCTGGCAGCGACCGCACTCGGTGCAGGTCGAGAAGTCCAGCAGGCCCTTCCAGGTGAAGTCCTCGACCGCGCCGACGCCGAACCTGGCGTCCTCGGCCGGGTCCTCGAAGTCGATCGGCACGCCGCCGGAGGCCATCGGGCTCAGCGCGCCCAGCGCGGTGCCGCCGTCGGCCTTCTTCTTGAACCAGATGTTGGGGAACGCCAGGAACCGGTGCCAGGCCACGCTCATCGTGGAGTTCAGGCCGATGGTGATGGCCCAGACCATGGAGATCACGATCTTGACCATCGCGACCGCGTAGATCCAGTTCTCCAGCGAAGTGCGCGACATGCCGTCGAAGGCGTGGATCAGCGGGTAGCTGACCGGGTAGTGCAGGCTGTAGGAGAGGTGGTGGCCCAGCGCGCCCTCGAAGCCGCGCAGCAGCATGATGCACAGCCCGATGGTGAGGATGACCACCTCGACGAAGTAGCCCTGCCACATCGTGGAGCCGAAGAACCGCGAGCGCTTGCCCTTGTCCTTCGAGCCGGCGCCCGAGGGCCGGTTGCGCAGGCGGACGCCGATCAGCCCGGCGATCGCCAGGATCATCACGAAGCTGATCACTTCGGTGACGAACTCGAACGGCCACCAGCGGCCGATCAGCGGGATCGCGAAGTCCGCGGAGAACAGCTGGCCGTAGGCGGTGACCAGGGTGAAGAACAGCAGGCCGAAGCCGACCATGACCACCCAGTGCATGGCGCCGATCCAGCGCTTGCCCTTGCGGGCCAGCCGGGTGTGGCCGAGGAACTCCCGGAAGAGGTTCCTGGTCCGCTCCAGCGGCTCGTTGGTGCGCGCGCCGGGCGCGACCGACTGGCCGAGCTTCACGAACTGGTAGATGTAGACAGCGGTCCGGCCCAGCAGACCGAAGCCGATGACCGAGATCACCAGCGAGACGACGATGGCTGCGAGCTGCATAGCCTCGGTCTCCTCCTACGCGTGCGTATCGACGGACACATCCCGATCACCGTCCGTACGGAGGGTACGGTAGTCGAGGCCCCAGATTATCCTACTGACGAGTAACTTCTGGCGCGCCACAAGTGATGTTGGCAGCACCGGCAGGGAGGAGGGAAGGCTGTGGCGGCCCCTGAGCCTGTGACTCCTACTACATCGGTCGACAATGCTGCTGTGTCGGCTGTGACTCCCGCTACATCCGCTGTCGCGACGTCCGCCGCGCGGCCGACCCCCTCGCTGCCACCTGCGGACGAGCTGCTGGCGTTGCTGGACGGACGGCGCCTGTCGCCCGCACAGCGACGGATAGCGCACTACCTTCTGGAGAACCTTCCCGAGGTCGCCTTCCTGTCGAGCATGGAGCTCGCCGAACGCGTCGGGGTGAGCCAGCCGTCGGTCACCAGGTTCGCGGCGGCGTTGGGCTTCTCGGGCTACCCGGAGCTGCGCGCCGCGTTGCGTCCGATCGCGCTCAGGGTCCCTGAGGCGGGCATCCACAGCGAACGCATAGCGGGGAACGAACTGCACTCCGCTCTCGAGAGCGACCAGGCGAACCTGGAGGCGCTGCACAAGTACGCCGCCGATCCGTCACGGCTGGCCCGGCTGGGCACCGACCTCGCCGCGTCGGAACCGCTCTCCGTGATCGGCCTAAGGATGTCCGCGCCTGTCGCCTCCTACTTCGCCTATGGAGCCGCACGCATTCACCCGGACGTCCGCATCATCGACACGCCGGGCTCGCCGGCCCATGAAGCTCTGCTGCGCGCGAAGTCCGCCGGCGGTACGTGGCTCGTGGCGTTCGTATTGCCGCGCTATTCGGCGGAGTCCGTCGTCATACTCCGGAGCGCTAGAGAGCTCGGACTCAAGACAGCTGTAGTGACGGACGTCCCGCTGGTGCCGTTCGCTCATTTGGCGGACGTACTCCTGCCCGTCGGCGTCGGGTCCCGGTCCGTCTTCGACTCGCACGCGGCGCCCATGGCGTTCGCCGCACTGTTGCTCCAGTCCCTCGCAGACGCCGCTCCAGAGCGGACGCAGGAGCGCCTGGAAGCCTACGAAGCCCTCGCGGAGACCCGCGGGTTCTACGTCGACAAGTGACGTAGCGCGACAAACACCCCCATCGCATCCCCCTGACGCCGGCTCTCGCACACCTTTCGCGAACCCAGTCGGTCAAGAACTCTTGACCAACGGTCAAGACTCCTTGACCATAGAACCCGTGACCACCGAAGAACCAGACAGCGTCCACATCCAGACGGACGAACAGCTGCGCGCCGTCGCCAGCCACACCCGGCACCGGATCCTGCGCGTCCTGCGGGACGGACCGGCGACCATCACGCAGATCGCCGAGCGCCTGGGGATCGCCAAGGGCAGCTCCAACCACCACGTGAAGGTGCTGGCGAAGGCCGGCCTGGTCGCGGTCGTGCAGACGCGCAAGGTCGGCGGGGTCACCGAGCAGTACTACGCGATGACCGGGCGGCGCATCGAGCTGCCGGAGCCCGGGGCCGGACAGCCCGAGACGCTGATGCGGCACGCGTTGGCCGACGTCGAGGACGCACCGCCGAACGAGCAGAAGACCATCGCCCTGAACCACGCACGGCTCAGCCCGGAGGCGTGGGAGGAGTTCAACAAGCGCGTCGAGGCGCTGATGGCGGAGCTCAGGGAGCTCTCGGATCCCACGCAGCCCGCCGCCGACCTGTTCATCGCGTTCTACCGACCGAAGGACGTCTGATGGCCGACAAGCTTCCCGCGCGCTTCTACCGCATATGGACCGCCTCCGCGGTCTCCGCCCTCGGCGACGGCGTCTACTTCGCGGCCGTCCCGCTGCTCGCGCTGACCATGACGCACAGTCCGATCCTGCTCGGCGCGATGGAGGCGTGCTCGCTGCTGCCCTGGCTGTTCTTCGGCATGATCGGCGGGGCGCTGGTCGACCGGTGGGATCGGCGGCGGACGATGGTGATCGCCGACATGTGCCGGTTCTTGTTGCTGGTGTTGGTGACGGCGCTGATAGCGGCTGGCGCCGCGAACATCTATGTGCTGTTCGTCGTCGTTTTCCTGCTGGGGATCGGGCAGGTGTTCTTCGACACCGCGTCGATCGCCTTCCTGCCAGAGGTACTGCCGCGGGACCTGGGCACGTTGCAGGTCGCCAACTCGCGATTGCAGGGGGCTCAGCAGGCCCTCGGCGGTTTCGTCGGGCCGCCGACCGGGTCGTTGTTGTTCGCGCTGGGGCGGTCGGTGCCGATTCTCGCCGACGCCGTGTCGTTCCTCTTCAGCTCCCTGACGATCTGGACGCTGCCCAAGTCGGCGCCGAAGCCGGCGCAGCCGCGGGGATTGCTGCTGCGCGAGGCGCGGGAGGGGGCGGCGTATCTGCTCGGGAACCGGTTGCTGGTGGGGATGGCGCTGCGGCCGGCGGTCGGGAACTTCGCGTTCATGGGGGCGAGCGCCGTGCTGGTGCTGTTCGTGAAGGAGACCCTGCACCTCGGGACCACGGCCTTCGGCCTCTACCTGACGGCGAACGCGATCGGGGCGCTGGTCGGGACGTCGTTCGCCCCGCGACTGACGGGCAAGCTCGGCACCGGCGGGACGCTGACGCTGACCGCGGTCGTGGAGGCCTTGGCACTGCTGGGGATCGGCCTCTCGCCGAACGCGTGGGTCGCCGCGGTCGGTGAGACGGTGCTCGGCGCCGCGATGGGCACCACGATGGGGCTGGGACCGGCGATCCGGCAGGCGATCGTGCCGGACCAGCTGATGGGGCGGGTCGCGGCGACGGGACGGTTGATCAACCTGAGCGCGGGCCCGCTGGGCGCGGTCTTCGGCGGATGGCTGGCGCACGTCGCGGGGCTGCGGGCGCCCTTCATCGTCGGGGCCGGGATCCTGGCCGCGATGGCGGTGGTCGCGGCCCGGATGACCAGCAACAAGCGGATCGAGGCGGCGCTGGCCGAAGCGGCCGAGCGACGGGAACGGGAAGCCGCGCGAAACGGTTCGGTAGCGGTGGCCGCTGAAGCAATGGCCTGATACCCACACTCAACAGCGACCGGCGATCTCGCGACAGACGGCGGTGCCGAGCGGCCCGCAGGCGACCCGGCACCGCCCCTCCTACTACACGTCGTACCAGCGAGCGGTCTGCCGCGCGATCCCCGCGCAGGCCGCCGCCAGCGGTATCTCGAACAGCACCGCCAGGACCAGCGCCTGCACGAAGTCGCCGCCCCGGGAGAGCATCACGTCGAACCAGGCGTCCATGCCGAACAGGGTCGCGGCCACGGTGGCGGCGGTCCGGGCCCGGTGGTCGTGCCGGACCAGCAGGATGCCGAGGGTGGCCAGCGCCAGCGCCTCCATGGTGTCCAGGCCGATCCACACGGTCGACCAGTGGCTCACCACGGCCCTGCCGTGCAGCGTGTTGGCCAGGAAGACCATCCACCCGACCAACACGATCGCCGACCCGACGAACGCGATCGCCATCTTGTGGCGGGCCGCCTGGGACGCCATCAGGGTCCTCGTCCACACCGAGAATCTCAGCCGCATGGCAATCATGATCTACGGCTGACCGGGTGCCGCGCCATGACGACCGCCCCAGGCCGCGGGTGGTGCCAGCCCTACCCCGGACCGTCTGTCAACCATCACGCAGGGTGACACGTCCTCCTTGCACGCAACACTCCTCACTTCGGACGGGGAATTCGATGAGTGGGACGGCAAGGATCCGCACAACAGTCGTCGCCGCAGGGTGCGCGATAGCCCTGGGTTCGATGCTCGGCGCGTGTGGAGCCACAAGCACGACCACAACCACAACCGCGAAGGCACCGGGCATCCTGGCCGGCACTCCGGCACCGGCGAAATCGCCGAGCGGCCCTTCCTTCCCGACAAACGGCCAGGCCTCGACGCCGGCGCCGGTAGTGTCCGAGTTCCTGACCGCAGATCAGCTCCCTGCGGGAAAGACCTACGGCTGGACCCGCGAATACATCACCCCGGTCCACGTCGAGGAACCGTTGGTACCCACCTGCTCCGCCGAAGGCGGAACCGAGCTCAACACCGCCGCCTGGGATGCGCTCTACCCATCGTCGGACCACCAAAGTTCCGCCGAAGAAGTCGTCCACACCTACGCCTCGGCGTCCTACGCGGCGTCACGCGTGGCGGCCTTCGTCCCCAAATGCGCCGGCATCACAGCGCAGACCAGCACCGGCTTTGCCTGGGCGGGCACCAACTCTGGAGTCTCTGGCCACGTCCTCTACGCCCGATGGAACAACAAGGTCGCGACTCTCACCATCACGCTGCACAAGGGCGACTACGACCCCGCACTCGACGCGAAGCTCCTCCAGGAGATGACCCAGCGCCTCGAAAACTCCTAGGCCACACAAAGCGGCGCGCGCCCACGGGATTGCAACCCACGGGCGCACGCCGGTCTGAGGTGAGGCGACGGCCTCAGTTCAGCGGCCCCACGGCCGTCTCCACGGCCGCGACCACCGCGCCGGACTTCAGCGCGTCCTCGGCGGCACGCAGCTCCGGCGACAGGTAGCGGTCCGGGCCGGGGCCGCCGACGCCGGCGTCCCGCAGGGCGCGCACGGCCGCGCCGGTGCCGGCGGCGGGCTGCAACGGCGCGCGCAGTTCCAGCGCCCGGGCGGCGGTGACGAGCTCGACGGCCAGGATGCGCCGCAGGTTGTCGACGGCGGTGCGGAGCTTGCGTGCGGCGGACCAGCCCATGGAGACGTGGTCCTCCTGCATCGCCGAGGAGGGGATGGAGTCCACGGAGGCCGGGACCGCCAGCCGCTTGTTCTCGCTGACCAATGCGGCCTGCGTGTACTGCGCGATCATCAGGCCGCTGTCGACGCCCGGGTCGTCGGCGAGGAAGGCGGGGAGGCCGTGCGAGCGCGCGACGTCGAGCATCCGGTCGGTGCGGCGTTCGGCGATGGAGCCGAGGTCGGCGGCGGCGATGGCGAGGAAGTCCAGGACCATGGCGACCGGGGCGCCGTGGAAGTTGCCGTTGGACTCCACGCGGCCGTCGGCCAGCAGCACCACCGGGTTGTCGACGATCGAGGCGAGTTCGCGCTCGGCGACGGTCGCGGCGTGCGCCATGGTGTCGCGGGTGGCGCCGGCGACCTGCGGGGCGCAGCGCAGCGAGTAGGCGTCCTGGACGCGGGTGCACTCGTTGGGCTCGCGGTGCGACTCCATGATCGCCGAGCCGTGCAGCACCTTCAGCAGGTTCGCGGCGGAGGCGGCCTGGCCCGGATGCGGCCGGATGGCGTGCAGTTCGGGGCGGAACACCTTGTCGGTGCCCAGCAGCGCCTCGACCGACATCGCGGCGGAGATGTCGGCGGTCTTCACCAGCTCGGACAGGTCGCCCAGGGCCAGGATCAGCATGCCGAGCATGCCGTCGGTGCCGTTGATGAGGGCCAGGCCCTCCTTGGGCGCCAGTTCCAGCGGCTCGATGCCGCTCTCGGCCAGGACCGGCCCAGCCTCGACCGCGGACACCCCGTCCGCACCGATGACTTCGCCCTCGCCCATCAGCACCAGGGCGACATGCGACAGCGGCGCCAGGTCGCCGGAACAGCCCAGCGAGCCGAACTCGCGCACCGCCGGCGTGATCCCGGAGTTCAGCAGCGCGGCCATGGTCTCGGCGACCACGGGACGCACGCCGGTGTGGCCGGTGGCCAGCGTCTTGAGCCGCATCAGGGTGAGCGCGCGGATCACCTCGGGCTCGACCAGCGAACCCATGCCGGCGGCGTGCGAGCGGATCAGGGAGCGCTGCAGCTGCGCGCGCATCTCCGGATCGATGTGCCGGGTGGCCAACGCCCCGAAGCCGGTGGAGATGCCGTACGCCGGCGTCGGCGCCGCGGCCAGCCGGTCCACCAGGGCCCGGCCCTCGGCCAGCGCCTTCAGCGCGGTCGCGGACAGCTCGACCCGGGCGCCCCCGCGGGCCACGGCGACCACCTCGCCGAATGTGAGGTCCCCGTCACCGATAACCACAGTCGCGCTCATCCGTCACCTGCTCCCTTGTGCGGTGTCGACTTCGTCTGAATGAATGAGATCATACGGTCGATCGCCCGCATGAATGAGAGGGGTCCAGGAATGACCGCGACCAGTGGTCCGCGCCCGGTCCGCGCCGCCCGAGGCACAAGCATCACCGCACAGGGCTGGCAGCAGGAAGCCGCCATGCGCATGTTGATGAACAACCTCGACCCGGAGGTCGCCGAGCATCCCGACGAGCTGGTCGTCTACGGCGGCACCGGCAAGGCGGCGCGCAACTGGGCGTCCTTCGACGCGATGGTGCGTACCCTGCAGACGCTGAAGAACGACGAGACCATGCTGGTGCAGTCCGGCAAGCCGGTCGGCGTCATGCAGACCCACGAGTGGGCGCCGCGCGTCCTGCTCGCGAACTCCAACCTGGTCGGCGACTGGGCGAACTGGGAGGAGTTCCGGCGTCTGGAGGCCCTGGGCCTGACCATGTACGGCCAGATGACCGCCGGCTCCTGGATCTACATCGGCACACAGGGCATTCTGCAGGGCACCTACGAGACGTTCGCTGCGGTCGCCGCCAAGAAGTTCAACAGCACCCTGGCCGGGACCATCACCCTGACCGCGGGTCTGGGCGGCATGGGCGGCGCGCAGCCGCTGGCCGTCACGATGAACAACGGTGTGGCGATCTGTATCGACTGCGACGAGCGCTCGATCGACCGCCGCGTCGAGCACCGCTACCTGGACGTGAAGGCGACCTCGCTGGACCACGCGCTCCAGCTGGCCACCGAGGCCCGCGACAAGCGCGAGCCGCTGTCGATCGGCGTGCTGGGCAACGCCGCCGAGCTGGTCCCGCAGCTGCTGGCGATGGACGCGCCGATCGACATCGTCACCGACCAGACCTCGGCGCACGACCCGCTGGCGTACCTGCCGCTCGGCGTGGACTTCCACGACATGAAGCAGTACGCGAAGGACAAGCCGGCCGAGTTCACGCAGCGTGCCCGCGAGTCGATGGCCAAGCACGTCGAGGCGATGGTCGGCTTCCAGGACAAGGGCGCCGAGGTCTTCGACTACGGCAACTCGATCCGCGGCGAGGCGCAGCTGGCCGGGTACACCCGGGCCTTCGACTTCCCCGGCTTCGTCCCGGCCTACATCCGTCCGCTGTTCTGCGAGGGCAAGGGGCCGTTCCGCTGGGCCGCGCTGTCCGGCGAGGCGAGCGACATCGCCGAGACCGACAAGGCGATCCTGGAGCTGTTCCCGGAGAATGAGTCGCTGGCGCGGTGGATCAAGATGGCCGGCGAGCGCGTCCACTTCCAGGGCCTGCCGGCGCGCATCTGCTGGCTCGGCTACGGCGAGCGCGACCGGGCCGGCGAGCGGTTCAACGACATGGTCGCCTCCGGTGAGCTGGTCGCGCCGATCGTCATCGGCCGCGACCACCTGGACGCCGGTTCCGTGGCCTCGCCGTACCGGGAGACCGAGGCGATGGCCGACGGCTCCGACGCGATCGCCGACTGGCCGCTGCTGAACGCGATGGTGAACGTGGCCTCGGGCGCGTCGTGGGTGTCGATCCACCACGGCGGCGGCGTCGGCATGGGCCGCTCGATCCACGCCGGGCAGGTCACGGTCGCCGACGGCACGAAGCTGGCCGGGGAGAAGGTGCGCCGGGTGCTGACCAACGACCCGGGCATGGGTGTCATCCGGCACGTCGACGCCGGGTACGACCGCGCGGACGAGGTCGCCGCGGAGCGCGGCGTGCGGGTGCCGATGCGTGAGGGTGACGCGTAACAGTGTCCTTGCAAACTGCTATCCACAGGGCTGTGGATGAAGCAGAAGCGAGCAGCTACCTGGAGATGTGGCGCTCGCTTCTGCCCCTCGGCCTGAACTCCGACACCGGCGGCTACCGCCGTTTCGCTTGGAACACCGCGGATCTGGCATGCCGCGAATGGTTCCGCTCCGAGGCCGCCGCGCGCGGCCTGGAGGTGGAGACCGACCGCAACGGCAACCTGTGGGCGTGGTGGGGGCCGAAGGGCCCCGGCGCCGTGGTCACCGGGTCGCATCTGGACTCGGTGCCGGACGGCGGGGCGTTCGACGGGCCGCTGGGCGTCGTGTCGTCGTTCGCGGCGGTCGACGTGCTGCGGGCTCGCGGCTTCAGCCCGGCCAAGCCCTTCGCAGTGGCCTGTTTCTCCGACGAGGAGGGTGCGCGGTTCGGCATCGCCTGCGCCGGATCCCGGTTGATGACCGGCGCGCTGTCCGCCGAGAAGGCGCGCGGCTTGTGCGATCTGAACGGCACGACGATGGCGGCCGCGATGGAGCAGGCGGGACAGGACCCTGCCACGCTCGGTCGTGACGACGAGCGCCTGGAAGGCATCGCCGCGTACGTCGAACTGCACGTCGAGCAGGGCAAGGCGCTGGCGTTCACCGAGTCGCCGGTCGCGGTGGCCTCGGCCATCTGGCCGCACAGCCGCTGGCGCTTCGAGTTCGCCGGCGAGGCCAACCACGCCGGGACCACCCGGTTGGAGGACCGGCGCGACCCGATGCTCACCTATGCGAACGCCGTGCTGGCGGCCCGCAAGAAGGCCAAGCTCGGCGGCGCGGTGGCGACGTTCGGGCGGCTGGTGGTGGAGCCCAACGGCACGAACGCCATCCCTTCGCGGGTGCGCGCCTGGCTGGACGTCCGGGCCCCGGGTGATGAGATCCTGGCGGCCGTGACCGAGGAGATCATCAAGGCCGCGGACGAGCGGGCGGGCCGGGACGGCACCGTTTTGAGCACCGAACGGGAGTCCCACACTCCGGTCGTCGAATTCGACGACGTTTTGCGGAACCGTCTGGCGGGCAGTCTTCGTCAAACGTTCGGCGCCGTTCCCGTGCTGCCGACTGGCGCGGGGCACGACGCCGGGATCCTGGCGGCGGCCGTACCGACCGCGATGCTGTACGTCCGCAACCCGACCGGCGTGTCCCACGCGCCCGGCGAGCACGCGGAGGACCGCGACTGCCTGGCCGGGGTGACCGCACTCGCCGACGTGTTGCAGGAGCTGTGCCAGTGACTTTGCCCGAGAAGCCGCAGACCCCTACCGGTTCACCCACTCCGTCCACCACGTCGTTCTGGTGCGAGCTGGCCTGGATCGGCGGCGAGATCAAGAGCAAGGTCCTCATCGAGGTGGCGCAGGGGCGCGTCTCCTCGATCACCTGCGGGGTGAAACCCCGCCCCGAGAAGGCCGAGAAGCTGTCCGGCCTGACCGTCCCGGGCCTGGCGAACGTGCACTCGCACGCCTTCCACCGCGCGCTGCGCGGCCGCACCCAGGTCGAGTCCGGCACCTTCTGGACCTGGCGCGAGCGCATGTACGAGGCCGCCGCGCACCTGGACCCGGACTCCTACCGCGAACTGGCCACGGCGGTCTTCGCCGAGATGGCGCTGGCCGGCATCACCGCGGTCGGCGAGTTCCACTACCTGCACCACTCGCCCAAGGGCGGCCTGTATCAGGACCCGAACGCCATGGGCCACGCCATGGCCGAGGCCGCCGGGGCGGCGGGGATCCGCATCACCCTGCTGGACACGTGCTACCTGTCCGGCGGCTTCGACACGGAGCTGAACGACGTCCAGCGCCGCTTCTCCGACGGCGACGCGTCGCGCTGGGCCGACCGGGTCGAGGCGCTGCGCAAGGCGTACGCCGGCTCCGACACGGTGCGGATCGGCGCGGCGGTGCACAGCGTCCGCGCGGTCCCGGTGGACCAGCTCTCGCCGGTGGTGGCCTTCGCGGCGGAGAACGAGATGCCGCTGCACGTCCACCTGTCCGAACAGCGCGCGGAGAACGACGCCTGCCTGGTCCGCCACCACAAGACGCCGACGGAACTCCTGCACGCCCACGGCGCCCTCGGCCCCCGCACCACGGCCGTGCACGCCACGCACCTGTCGCAGATGGACATCGACCTGCTGGGCACCTCCGGCACGGCGGTCTGCATGTGCCCCACCACCGAACGCGACCTCGCGGACGGCATCGGCCCAGCGCACGCCTGCCACCTGGCGGGCTCCCCGGTGAACCTGGGCTCGGACTCCCACGCGGTCATCGACCTCTTCGAAGAAGCCCGCGCGGTGGAACTCGACGAGCGCCTGCGCACGGAGCGCCGCGGCCACTGGCTCGCCGCGGAACTGCTGCAGGCGGCAACGGCAGCAGGCCACGCATCCCTCGGCTGGCCGTCGACCGGGCGCCTGGAAGTCGGGGCGCTGGCGGACTTCACGACGATCGCCCTGGACACGGTGCGCTTGGCGGGGGTCCAACCCGCGCACGCCGCCGAATCGGTGATCTTCGCAGCGACCGCGGCGGACGTGCGGCATGTCGTGGTCGGCGGCCGGTTCACGGTGCGCGATCATCAGCACGCGCTGGTGGAGGACGTGCCGGGGCGGCTGAAGGCGTCGATCGGGGCGATCTTCAAGTAGGGGCGGCGGTGCGTTAGGCGCGGCGGCGGCTGTCGGTACAGGCGGCGATACTCGTAAAAGGGGTGAATCCCCCGTAACATAATGGAAGCACCGTGACCACCACCCTCCTCACCAACATCGCCGAACTCACCACCCACGCCGCCCCCGGCACCCTCACCGACGCCGCCCTCGTCATCGCCGACGGCCGCGTCGCCTGGACCGGCCCGTCGGCGCAGGCGCCCGATGCCGACGAGCGGGTCGATCTCGGGGGCCGCGCGGTGATTCCCGGCTTCGTCGACAGCCACGCGCACCTCGTCTTCGCCGGGGATCGGTCGCAGGAGTTCGCCGCGCGGATGACCGGCACGCCCTACAGCGCCGGTGGCATCCGGACCACGGTCGCCGCCACCCGTGCCGCGTCCGACGACGACCTGCGCGCCAACCTGAAGCGCCTCACCGGCGAGATGCTGCGGCAGGGCACGACGACCGTCGAGTGCAAGTCCGGCTACGGCCTCACCGTCGAGGACGAGGCTCGCGCCCTGCGCCTCGCGCGCGAGCAGGTCGAGGCGGTCACGTACCTCGGTGCGCACGTGGTCCCCGCCGAGTACAAGGACCGGCCCGAGGAGTACGTCGACCTCGTCAAGGGGCCGATGCTCGATGCCTGCGCGCCGTTCGCCGACTACGCCGACGTCTTCTGCGAGCGCGGGGCCTTCGACGCGGAGCAGACCCGCGAGATCCTGACCGCCGCCCGGGCCAAGGGCCTGGACCTGCGCCTGCACGCCAACCAGCTCGGCAACGGCCCCGGCGTGCAGCTCGCGGTCGAGTTCGGGGCGGCCTCCGCCGACCACTGCACGTTCCTCGACGACAAGGACATCGCGGCCCTCGCCGGATCGCAGACTGTCGCGACGCTGCTGCCCGGCGTCGAGTTCTCGACGCGCTCGCCGTACCCGGACGCCCGGCGCCTGCTGGAAGCCGGCGCGACCGTCGCCATCGCCACCGACTGCAACCCGGGGTCCTGCTACACCAACTCGATGCCGTTCTGCATCGCGGTGGCGGTGCGCGACATGCACATGTCGCCCGCGGAGGCGCTGTGGGCCGCGACCGTCGGCGGCGCCAAGGCCCTGCGCCGCGAGGACGTCGGCCACCTCGGCGTCGGCGCCCGCGCGGACTTCGCCGTCCTGGACGCCCCGAGCCACCTCCACCTCGCCTACCGGCCGGGCGTCCCGCTTGTCCACAGGGTGTGGAAAAACGGGACGCCCGTCAGCTAGCGACCGACGCGGCCGGCGAAGCAGGTCATCGCGGACCGACGAACACAGCAGAAAACCTCACGGGTTGTACTGTCCCGTGTGCGCAGCATCGGTGATCTGCTTGTACACGTTGTCCGTGATCGCCTTCGGCCCGCCGAACACGTCGACATAGGCCACCCCGGGCTGCTTGCCCATCGCGTCGAAATACCCGCCGATCGCGTCGGGCAGGCTGTTCGGGTCGGTCAGCAGCAGCGGCTGCTGCACGTTCGCCACGTACGTCGCGCCGGTCAGCGCGTCCGCGAACGTCGCGCCGCTGGCCACGCCGACCAGGTAGGTCTGCGGGAACTCGCCGAACACCTTCGCCGAGGTCTCGTACCGGTTCGCGCCGTACAGCTCGCTGTGGCACTGCCCGCCGGCCAGCGCGCTCAGCGCGTGCACCGCCGCGCCGCCGACGGCCGTGACCGCGTTGCAGTTCGAGGTGCCCAGCTTGCCCTTGACGTACGCCGAGGTGCTCGGGTCGAAAAAGTTCGGGCCGTCGGTCAGGATGATCGCGGCCGGCTGCGGCGCCTGGCCGGCGACCGAGGTGGCCCGGGGGCCGGCGGCCAGCGGGCCGGCCGACAGCGCGTCCGGGAAGTCCTTGCCGGTGGCCACGACCACGTCCGCCGGGTCGCCGAGGCCGAACTTCGCCACCTGCAGCGCGGTGTCGAAGCGGGTCTGGCCGGCGAAGCGCTGGACCTTGTAGCCCTCGTTGAGCAGCTGCTGGTCGACCGTCGCCGGGACCGCGGCGTAGCCGCCGAGGATGAAGACGGTGCGGCCCTTGGGCACCACGCGGTTGATCTCGTCGTTGGCCGGCCCGTAGAGCCCGGCGTTCGACGGGGTCAGCAGCAGCGGACCGCGCTTGTAGAACGCCAGCGGTCCGCCGGCGAGAGCGTCCGGGAACGTGCCGGAAGTCGCGATGACCGCGGTCTCGGCCTGGCCCCAGCTGCTCTTCGGATCCACCGCGAGCCACTGCTTCTGCGAGATCTTCACCGCGGTGTCCAGCCGGTCCGCGCCGGCGATCCGGGTGACCTGCGCCTGCCCGGCAGCACCCCCCACCAGCAGGTGGGCGCTTTCCCGAGCCGGGGAGTAGCCCGGCCACTGGAGCGTCAGGGTCACGCGATAGACGCCGGGGTTCTGGTAGGTGTGCGCGACGTCGACGTCGGTCGACAGCGACGCCTGCTGGCCGTCGCCGAAGTCCAGGACGGCCTTGCAGCCGTTGCCCGGGTCGATGGTGTTGCCGGCGACCCGGATCATGATGTTCGCGGGCGCCACCGCGGCAGGCGGATTGAAGCTGATCAGGGCCTGCTTCTCCAGCCCCGAGGCGCAGGTTCCGGAGTCGGTCGCGGCGTGCGCCGGCGCCACGGCCAGCGCCGAGGCGGCCGCTCCCGAGACCAGCGCGACGGCGGTGAGTAGGCTGGATGTTCTGCGTTTCATTGGCGAGAAGCCCCCTATACCCGTGGGACGGTGACGTCAGGAGCCTCGCGTAGTTCGCGTCCGTCATCAAAGCTCAGACTACGTATAGACCGTCGATAAAACGCTGTGGGTAAATGTGCCGGGGGGACAGCCTTTGAAGACGATTATCAACCGGGACTTCACGCGGCTCTGGTACGGCCAGGCGGTCTCAAAAGTCGGCGACTACGTCTTCAATACGACGCTCGTCCTGTGGATCGCGACGAAACTGGGCTATCACAAGAGCTGGGCCGCCGGCGCGGTGTCCGGGGTGCTGATCGCAGGACTGGTCGCGATGTTCGCCATAGCCCCGGCTGCCGGGGTCTTCGCAGACCGCTGGAACCGCAAGCGCACGATGCTGCGGATGGACGCGGTCCGCGCCGTCCTGGTCGGCGGGCTCGCCGCGGTCGCGTTCCTGCCGGCCGACCGGCTCCCGGTCGGCGTGTGGCTCGCGCTCATCTACGCGGTCGTCTTCGCCGTCAACGCGGCCGGGACTTTCTTCGGCCCGTCACGCATGGCCGTCGTGCCCGACGTGGTCGACGGCCCCGCGGAGATCGCCAAGGCGTCCGGCATCACGCAGTCCACCGACGCGCTGGCCGGGATGATCGGTCCGCCGCTGGCCGCGCCGCTGTTGTTCGCCGGCGGCGTGCAGTGGGCGATCGTCATCAATGCCCTGTCTTATGTGGTGTCGTTCATGATGATCCGCACAGTGTCCATCCCGGACAACGCCCCGACCGCCGCCGAGAGGTCCGGATCGCGCTTCTGGTCGGAGTTCGCGGTGGGGATCAGGTTCTTCGGCAGGACCAGGGTCCTGATCGTCGTCATCGTCTCGGCCTGCATCGCGAACTTCGGCGGCCAGGCGATGAACACCCTGGACGTCTTCTTCACCACCCAGAACCTGCACGCGGCGCCCAAGCTATACGGCCTGCTCGGGATGGCGGCCGGAGCCGGGGCCATCGTCGGCGGCCTGCTGTCCACCCGGGTCGTCGCCCGGATCGGGACGACGAAGGCGATCTGGACGACCGTCGGCACCTCGGGCCTGCTCGTCCTGGTCTACGCCCGGCAGACGTCGATCTGGGCCGCGATCCCCGTCATCTTCCTGGGCCTGCTGCCGGTGGCGATGGTCAACGCGGCCATCGAGCCGCTGGTGATCCAGGTGACGCCGCGGGCCATGCTGGGCCGCGTGGTCTCGGTGATCATGCCGGTGATCAGCGTGACGCAGCTCGGCTCGACGGTGCTGATCGGCTGGCTGTTCAGCACGGTCATGCTGCACTTCCACGCCGACGTCGGCGGACTGCACATGGGCCCGATCGACACCATGTTCACGATCACCGGCCTGCTGTTCGTCGCCGCCGCGGTCTACGCCTACCTCATGCTGCCGCGCGACGGCGTGGTGGCCGCGGCGGAATCGCCGGACGAGGCAGAGCATGTAGCCGTCTGAGAATCCGATGCAACCATCTCGACGCCTCAGCACTCTGAAGCGGCTGTCATGAACGACAGCACACCACAGAGGGCGGGGATCCGGTGCTAGGCAGGCTCAACGAAGAAGAGCTCGCGGACTTCACCGAGTTCGCCCAGGCCCGACAGCGGCACCTGATGCGGACGGCGTTCCTGCTGAGCGGGAACCGCCAGTCCGCGCAGGACCTGACGCAGACGGCGCTGCTGGACCTGTGCCGGGCCTGGCGCCGGGTGCGGCGGGTCGACGACGTCGACGCCTACGCGCACCGCGTCCTCATCAACGCCTACCGGACCGCGGCCCGCAAAGCAGACCGGGAGCGGAAGGCGTTGTGGAACAAGGCCTGGGAGTCCGGCATCGCCGACGACGGCACCGCCCCGGACCGGACCGTCGGCATGCGCCTGTCGCTGCTGTCGGCGCTGGACCGGCTGCCGCCGAAGGCGCGGGCCGTGGTCGTGCTGCGGTACTGGGAGGACCTGAGCGTGGAGGCGACGGCCGCCGCGCTCGGGTGCTCGACCGGCACCGTCAAGAGCCAGTCGTCGCGGGCCCTGGCCAGGCTGCGCACGATGCTCGGCGACGGGTTCGCCACCTCCGATTCCGAGCTCTGGGAGAACTCCTATGGGAACTGAACACCCCGACACCGAAAGGATGCACCGGCTGTTCGGCGACGCGTTGGACGACGTCGATCTGACCGGCGACGTCGTCCCCACGGTCCTGACCGGCTACCGGCACAGGGTCAGGATCCGGCGCTACCAGGGCGCCGGCGTCGCGCTGGCGGTACTGGCCACGGCCGGGGTCGCGGTCAGCGCGCTGCCCCGCGGCACCGGCACCGGCACCGGCACCGACGCCGGGATGGTGACGCCCGGGACGGCTCCAGCGAAGCAGTACACGGGCTACTGCGAGCATCGCCAATGGGTCGCGATACCGAGTATCGAAGTGATTTCGGTGAACGCGCTGGCCCCGGACGCACAGGCAGCGGCCGATCAGGCGAACTGCAAGGCCCTGCAAACGGCTCTGCAGTCCGTGTACCCCACCGTCCAGATCGTTCCGCAGTTCAACCCCGACCTCACCCGCGACCCGCGCGTCGACCAGTCGCTCCTGAAGAGGATCGACGCGAACAAGAGCTCCGATCCGGGCAAGTGGTCCGCCGACACCGCGAAGAACTTCGGGGCCGAGCTGAAGTACCTGGCCGTCCACCCGGAGGATCCGGCGAACACCTACATGCCCGACCAGTACGAGATCGTCACGGCCGCGGGCCGGGAATCCCTCGGGGTCAGCCGCGCGAGCGACGCCACCGTCCCCAACCACCCCGAGGTGTTCGTGGGACTGGCCGAGTCCGACAACTGCGCGAACATCCCCTCGGTTCTGGTCGGGAAGATCCACTGCACGCCGGTCGGCGTCGCAGCCGGCTGGCACGGAGCGTTGTGGGACACACCGCCCGGCGGTGTGAACGCCGCGCAGCAGACGGGTGTCGTGACCAACGGCCGGGGGACGGCCATCGAGCTCTGGGGCGACGGGAACGACTACCAGGCCTGGTACCACGAAGGGATGTACACCGTCGGCATGGGAGGGATGGGATCGGGCCTGCCCGGCAACACCTGGATCAACCGTTGGACCGGTCAGACCTATGAGGGCGACGCACCGCCGTCCCTGCACGCCCTGACCGACGCGCAGTGGGCACAGTTCCTCAACGCGCCGGCGTTCCAGAAGTTCGCGGACAGCTACCTCGCTTACCTCAGCAAGCTGCCGACGCCCCAGCACGGGGCGCCGAGCCCGACCCGCAGTCACTGACCGAGCGGCGCGAACCCGGATCAACACAGAGCCTCAAGCACAAAGCGGCTGCCAATCGAATCCAAGTCGATTGGCAGCCGCTGTCGCATTCTGTCAGCCGGAGCCGGGCCAAGCCCGTCCCCGGCCCCTCAACCTCAGCCCGCGACCAGCTCCAGCGTCTCGCGCCCGCCGAGGTACGGACGCAGCGCCGCCGGGACCGTCACCGAGCCGTCGGCGTTCTGGTGGTTCTCCAGGATCGCGACGATCATCCGGGTCATGGCGCACAGCGTGCCGTTCAGCGTGGCCAGCGGCCGCACGCCGTCCGCGCCGCGCATCCGGATCTGCAGGCGGCGGGCCTGGAACTCGGTGCAGTTCGAGGTCGAGGTGACCTCGCGGTACTTGCCCTGGGTCGGGATCCAGGCCTCGCAGTCGTACTTGCGGGCCGCCGAGCTGCCCAGGTCGCCGGCCGCGACGTCGATCACCCGGAACGGGATCTCCAGCGCGGTGATGAACTCCTTCTCCCAGCCCAGCAGGCGCAGGTGCTCCTCCTCGGCCTCCTCGGGCAGGACGTAGGAGAACATCTCGACCTTCTCGAACTGGTGCACCCGGATGATGCCGCGGGTGTCCTTGCCGTAGCTGCCGGCCTCGCGGCGGTAGCAGGACGAGTAGCCGGCGTAGCGCAGCGGCAGCTTGCCGGCGTCCAGGATCTCGTCCATGTGGTACGCCGCCAGCGGCACCTCCGAGGTGCCGACCAGGTACATGTCGTCCTCGGCGAGGTGGTAGACGTTCTCCGCGGCCTGGCCGAGGAAGCCGGTGCCGGCCATCGCCTCCGGCTTCACCAGCGACGGGGTGATCACCGGGGTGAAGCCGTACTTGGTCGCCTGGGCCATCGCCATGTTCAGCAGCGCGATCTCCAACAGCGCGCCGACGCCGGTCAGGTAGTACTGCCGCGCGCCGCCGACCTTGACGCCGCGCTCCAGGTCGATGGCGCCGAGCAGCTTGCCCAGCTCGACGTGGTCGCGCGGCTCGAAGCCCTCGGCCGCGAAGTCGCGCGGGGTGCCGACAGTCTCGCGCAGGACGAAGTCGTCCTCGCCGCCCTCGGGCACGCCGTCGATGACCACGTTGGACAGCGACAGCTGCAGGTTCCGCAGGACGCCGTCGGCCTCGTGCTGGTCGGCCTCGGCCGCCTTCACGCCGTCGGCGAGCTTCTTGGCCTGCTCCAGGAGCGCGGCCTTCTCGTCCCCGGCGGCCTTGGGGATCTGCTTGCCGAGCAGTTTCTGCTCGTTGCGCAGGGTGTCGAAGCGGGAGACGGCCGCGCGGCGCGCCTCGTCCGCGGACAGCAGCGCGTCGACGAGGGTCGGATCTTCACCTCGGGCGCGCTGCGAGGCGCGGACACGCTCCGGGTCTGTGCGGAGGAGACGCAGGTCAATCATGGACCAAGGCTAGCCGGTCCGGGTGGCCCCGCCGTAATGCTTTGATGGATGTCCCAAGCCAGAACGAGCAATCCCGAGCCACACCGGCTGCGGACCGAGGAGTACACCATGCTGGCCACGACCGACGTGAACTCGCTGCCCGAGGGCGGCCTGCTGCTCGACGTCCGCGAGGACGACGAGTGGGCGGCCGGACACGCGCCGACCGCGAAGCACATCCCGATGTCGGAGTTCGTCGCGCGCAAGGAGGAACTCGGCGCGCCCGAGGGTCCGGTCTACGTGATCTGCCGTGCCGGAGGCCGTTCGGCACAGGTGGCGCAGTACTTGACCGAGAACGGCGTGGAAGCCGTCAACGTGACCGGCGGCATGCAGGCGTGGGAGGCCGCCGGCAAGGCGGTGGTCACGGACTCCGGAGCGGCAGGGACCGTGATCTGAGGGCCAGCAGCACATCGCGGTACTGGCGGGCCCGGTGGATCTGGGACCGCCAGTCCTCGCCGGTGACCCGGTGCCGCAGGTCCGCGGGGACCTCGGCGACCTGGAAGCCGGCGCGGAGCAGGTCGATGGTCAGGCCCACCTCGACGCCGAAGCGGGGCGCGTAGCGGACGGCCCCGGCGGCCGCGCGGGTCAGGCAGCGCTGCCCGGACAACGGCGCGGCGGCCTCGAAGCCGGTCAGCCTTTTGATTCCCTCGCGCGCCAGGCCGACCACGAGGCCGTGGCCGCCGCCAGGTTGCGGCGGCGGGAGCGCTACGGCCATGTCGCAGGTTCCGGACCGGACGGCTTCGACGAGCGGGCCCGCGTTGGCCGCGGTGTCTTCGAGGTCGGCGTCCAGGAAGAGGACGTAGCGGGCCTGGTCCGGGAGTGCTGCGACACCGGCGGCGAGGGCTGCGCCCTTGCCGAGGTTGTTGCGGTTGGTCAGCACCCGGGCACCGGCTCTGCGCGCCCGGCGCGTCGTGGCGTCCCGGGAGCCGTCATCCATGACCAGGACGGTTCCCAGCGTGGCCGCGGCGTGCACCGTGGCGGCGATCCGCTCTTCCTCGTTCCAGGCCGGGATGATGACGAAGACGTCACTCGATGTGACCTCTGTGACAGGTTCCGCCTCCATGCCCCGAGCCTAGAGGTAGCGTGACGGGCAATGGACCGCAGCCGACACAGCGACGACAAGATCCTGGACGCCGCCCAGAGCGCACTGCTGGACCTGGGACTGCGCAACACCACGCTGGCCGAGGTGGCCCGGCGGGCCGGGGCGTCCCGGATGACCCTGTACCGGCGCTACCCGGACATCGACGCGCTGCTGACCGAGGTGCTCGGGCGGCAGCTGATCAGGGTGGTGCGGCGCAACGCCGGCCTGCAGGAGTCGGCCGGCGGCGACCGGAGCGCGCGCGATCTGCTGGTCACCGGGACCGTCGAGGTGGTGCGGGCTTTCCACGGCGATCTACTGATGCACAAGATCCTGGAGTCCGACGCCGAGTTCCTGCTGCCGTATCTGACCCGCGAATTCGGCCCGCTCCAGCATTACGCGCTGGACCTGCTGTCGGTGCGGCTGGAACAAGGGCACGAGGACGGGTCGATCCGGCCGGGTTCTGTGGCGTTGCAGGCGCGGACGGTCCTGTTGACGGCGCAGTCGTTCGTGGTGTCGGCGCGGGCGACGGGGCCGGTGCCGGTGGACCGGCTTCTGGAAGAGCTGACCGAGATGCTGGACGCCTATCTGCGACCCGGCCACACCGTTTCCGCTGGGTAATAGGCGCAGCGCTCACGGTACCTAGACGCCCGGGCGCTGGCGACGGGGGATGCACCAGCGACCGGGCTGGAAGCACAGTACCCACGCCGATGGTTCGACGCAAAACAAGAATGTTCGAGACGCGAATCGGCGAAGGGCGAAATGCCGGATCCGCTGCTGTTCGTGCGATTTCATGTCCGGCATGGCACTTTCACGCACGGTCCCGCCGCGCGCCCTGACCCTCGTCGCGGCTGCCGCCGCAGGCGGGACGGCGCTGGTCGGCGCGGGTCTGGTGGCCCACGCGGCGGCTGCCGCCGCCCCGGCCACCGCCCCGGCCGCCACGCACGCGGCGGCGAGCACGTTGATCACGGTGACCGTGGACAGCGTTCCGGCGTTGTCGGTCAACGCCTTCCAGGGCACGTACGCGACCAGCACGGTGGCGCAGAACGGCGGCGACGACTCCGCCGACGGCATGCAGGACCCCACCGGCGTGCTCGACCGGATCACGCTGGACCAGCCGGCGCAGTCCAAGACACACTCCGATCCGGCCAAGAACTGGGCCGATGCGCAGCCTGCGGTGGAGTACACGCTGCATGGGAAGAAGCTCTATGCGATCTCTTCTGTAGACGCGCATGCGGAGTGCGTGCCGTCGTCATCGCAGGGGGCGAGCACTTACGTCCACATGTCTCCGGATTCGGTGACGGTGCTCGGGACGAAGGTCGGGACCGGGAAGACCACGGTGCCGGTGACCGGGGCTCAGCTCGGGGTCACGAATGTGGATCACGGAAGCCTTGAGGTTACGTACACCACTAGCGCCATGCAGGGGCAGCAGACGGATGCGACCTCTGCGCACGCGCATATGGACCTGAGCATCAGTGGGACCTTCTACGACAGCGCAGGCAAGCAGCTCTATAGCGGACCTCTGCAGAAGCTTCGCCTTGGCGATGTGCAGGTGACGTGTCAGAGCTCGGGGACGGTGACGACGCCGATGCCGACCCCGACGGCCACGACAGGATCGTCTGCGCCGGGCAGCCCTCCTGTGAACGTCGGCGATCCGCAGACGCCGGGTCCCGCGGCACCCTCAACGATGCGGGACCGGGACGCCCGGAACCCGGCGGCCTATGCCGCGCCCTCGCGCTCGTCACGGAGTGGCAAGCATTCGAAGGGCACCGGTAAGGGCGAACCCGGTCCTGCCGCTCCGGAGAACGGCCCTGCGCTTCCCGCCGCGAACGTCGCCAAGGCGACGGCTTCGGACGGCGGTGACGGGTCGCTCTGGTGGGCGCTGCTGTCGGTGCTCGGGCTCGGTGGCGGGGCGGGGTTGTACGTCGCGACGCGGAGACGTGGGCGGCATCAGTAGCACATAGCGCGTACACAACGGAGAAGCGCGGGGGTCCTGAGGACTCCCGCGCTTCTGCGCGCTATAGCGTTTGCCGCGCTATAGGGGACGCGGTCTGTAGCGTCCGCCTATAGCGACTGCGGCCCGGCCCTTAGCGCAGCGTCACCTGGCGGCTCACCAGACCGGCCCGCGCACGACGCTCCTCGTTCGTCAGCGGGCTGTCGTCGGCGAGCGCCTTGGCCAGCCGCTCGGCGAACTCGGCGGCCGGCTTCTCGATCTCCGCGGCCTCCATCTCCTTGGGGAGGTCCCACACCGGGACGACCAGGCCGCAGGCCCGGAAGGCGCCGACGTAGCGGGTGTTCTCGCCGAGGTTGGACTGCTTGGCCGCGTGCAGGCGCGCCAGCGCGTCCATCAGCTTCTCCTCCTCGTGGGGCATGACCCAGCGGAGGTGGCCCTTCTCGCGGATGCGCGTCCAGTACGCCGAGGGGACGGACTCCAGCTTCTTGGTCGGGTACGCGGCGGCGTTGGCGTGCTCCAGCGAGAGCTGCGCCTCGGCCGACACCTCCGCGCCCTCGATGATCCAGAAGGAGAAGTCGTCGTGGACGGTGATGTCCAGGCCGTCGCCGCTGGTGTCCAGCAGGTCCTTCAGGCGCGGCCCCTCGGCGGCCGGCGCCGAGGAGTCCACGACGGTGCCCGGCTCGCTGTCCAGGGCGCGCAGCAGGGCGTCTGCCAGGTCGCGGTCCGGGTCGCCGGAGCTGGCCAGCGTCTGGAGCGCCAGCATGATCTCGCCGGTGTCCCGGTGCACCGCCGGGGCTGCCATCGGCAGCACGGTGGCCAGGGTGACGGTGCGGCCGGCGTGCTCGCCGGCCAGCTTCAGCGGCGCGGTGGCGGCCGGGACCAGCTCGCGCATGGCCACGATGTCGGTCTCGCCGGGCAGGCCCTCGAACGGCCGCTTGTTGACCGTCGCCTCGCCGGCCTGCTGGTGCGCGGCAGCGGCGGCTTCGCGTCCGTGGCAGGCCTTGTACCGGCGGCCGGATCCGCAGGGACACGCCTCGCGGGCCCCGACGACGGGGATCTCGCCGTCCACGACCTTGGCGGGCCCGGCTTTCACGGTCCTGCTCGACTTCTTGCCCATGCGTGCCGGCCCTTCCTTGCTGGGGTGATTGCTTCCGGGTCAGCCTAGTAGGCCCGGAGGGTGAGACGAGCCCACACGGCGAGTGACACCCTGCTACTGTCTGGTCATGCGCTCTTTCCCACAACAGTGGTGGTGGTCCGTCCCAGGCGGACCCCGGTAAGCGCACCCACGCTCCCCAAACCGGCCGCCTCACGAGGCGGCCGGTTTCGGTTTCTCTGAGAACTTCCACGGAGAACCCCGGTGGGCCTCACGGAGCGGCCTCTCCAGAGAGGCACCGCAATGGCACACCAGGAACCTCAGGAATTCTTTCCAGGCTCCTCTCCAGACTTCCCCAACCGTCTTCCGGACGGTCCGTTCGCGCTGATCCGGCGCGGCGCGGAGGCGGAGGTAGAGCTACTCACCGGGCGTGCCTTTGAGCAGTTCCCGGCTTTGGCGGATCTCCCTATAGAGGACGCTGACGCGCTTCTCGCGCTCGTCCCCTATAGGCAGCTCATGGAGCGCGGGGACGAGTGTCACGACGATCATGCGCCGTTGCTCGCCATGCGGATCACTGGACGTCACCGATGCGCGGTCTCGGAGTTGCCGCCGGCGACACCGCCGGTCTTGCGGGACGGCGCGTTCGATGTGGATGACGAGGCGTATGGCGCGTCGGTGAAGCGTGTGCTGGACGAGGAGATCGGTGCGGGCGAGGGGTCGAACTTCGTGCTGCGGCGGACGTTCGTCGGGCACTGCGACTCCGCGCGGGAGACGGCGTATGGAGCGTTCTGCGCGTTGTTGGAGAAGGAGCGGAGCGCGTATTGGACGTTCCTCATCGACACCGGCGAAGGGCTGATGGTCGGTGCGACGCCGGAGCGGCACGTGTCGCTCGCCGACGGAGTTGCGGTGATGAACCCGATCAGCGGGACCCTGCGTGAGGCCCCTGCGACGGCCTCGCGGGAGCGCGTGGTGGCGTTTCTGGAGGACGCCAAGGAGCGCGACGAGCTGGCGATGGTCGTGGACGAGGAACTGAAGATGCTCGCCGAGGTGGGGAACATCGGCGGCCGGGTGCGCGGTCCGTTCCTGAAGGAGATGGCGAACCTCGCGCACACGGAGTACTACATCGAGGCGCGCACGACGATGGACCCTCGCCTGATCCTGCGGACCACGATGTTCGCGCCCACCGCCACCGGCTCCCCGATCCGCAACGCGTTCCGCGTGATCAAGCGGCACGAGCGCGGCGGCCGCGGGTACTACGCGGGGGTCGCGGCGCTGATCTCCCGCGACGAGACCGGGGCGCCGGAGATGGACGCGCCGCTACTGCTGCGGGTGGCGTACGTGGGGAACGACGGGACGGTGCGGGTGCCGGTCGGGGCGACGCTGGTGCGGGGGTCGGATCCGTACGAGGAGGTGCGGGAGACGTATGCGAAGGCCGCGGGGGTGCTGCGGGCTTTCGGGGTGGGTTTCGGGGCGCAGCTCGGGTTGGGCCAGGCCGCGCCGCCGGCCGGGGGCGAGGCGCGCGATGCGGCGGGGGCAGAGACGGGAGCACAGACTGGGGCACGGACAGAGCCGTGGTCTGCGGACCCTGAGATCGCGGCACTCCTGGCGTCACGAAATGAGCACCTGTCGGCGTTCTGGCTGAACGAGCACGAGCCTGCGGACCTCGTCGACCCGGTGCTGGCCGGTCGCAAGGTGCTGATCGTCGACAACGAGGACGCGTTCACCTCGATGCTGGCGGTGGAGCTGCGCGCACTCGGCCTGGAGACCACCCGCGTCGCCCACGACGAGGTCCCGGACCACAACGGCTACGACCTGGTCCTCCTCGGGCCGGGCCCCGGCGACCCCCGCGACACGACCTCACCCCGCATGACGAGCGTCCGCAACCTGGCGAAACTCCTCATCGACCACCGCACCCCCACCCTCGGCCTGTGCCTGGGCCACGAGGCACTGGCCGCGGCCCTCGGCCTGGAACTGGTCCGCCTCCCCACCCCGATGCAGGGCACGCAGGTCGAGCTGAACCTCTTCGGCAGCACGGAGCGCGTCGCCTTCTACAACTCCTACGCAGCCCGCATGCCGGAGTTCCTGGTCCTGGAGACAGTGGCCCTACCCGGCACGAACCTGACGGCGGCCCTACGCGGCCCCTCCTTCACCGGCCTACAGTTCCACCCCGAATCGGTCCTGACGACCGACGGCCTCGGCATCCTCAGCCGCGAGATCCGGCGGCTGCTCGCCCGTTGAAGGACGGCCGGCAGGAGGCAAGGACGGATGGCGCGGTCGGTCGGGAAGCCGGCCGCGCCGCCTGCCATGCAAGTCAGCCCTCGCCGCCAAACTCGGCCGCGCAACCGCCAGCCAGCCAGCACCACTGGTCAGCGCAGCGCAACCGCGCCGCTCTGCGCCGCCTGCAAGCAAGTCAGCCCTCGCCCACAAATGCGACACCACCGAAGCCCGCGCCGACCCAGCTCGCCGCCGCCGACCACCACCAGCCCGCGTCACCAGCCCGCGTCATTAACCCCGCCGCACCGCGCCGCCGCCGAGACGAGTCAGCCCTCGCCCCGCGCCGGCGCGCCGCGACCGGTTCCGCTCACATCTCCAGCCCGTCGCGCCCCTCAGGCCGCCGCCGCCGTGCACCCCACCCGCGCCTCGGGGTAGCGGGGCACCCAGGCTGTATCCGAGCCCACCGTGTCCCCGTCCGGTCCGCCGCGGGCCTCGCCGAGGCGGGAGCCGCCCAGGCGGGTGGCTCGGCCCCGGTTGCGGCCGGTGCCGGGCAGGTGCGTGGTCAGGGCCACGCGCATGCGGCGCCACCAGCGGCGGTCGTGGTCTTCGGGGGGTGGTGGTGCGGCGTGGCGGGCGTGGAGGCGGACTGCGGCCCAGACTGTTTTGGGCGCACTGGGGTCCGTCGGGTCGAGCGGGGCTGCCGGGCCCGCCCCTGCCCTGGCGCCGGCTCCGGGCCGGTCCAGGCCTGCCGCGTCGCGCAGGTACGGGGTGCTCGCCTCCGTCTCCGGCGCGTACCACGGTTCCACGCCCCAGGCGTCCGCCAGGAGCCCCACAATGCCGAGTCCGCGGCCGTCCACCGCGGACTCGTCTACGTCGTCCAGGTCTGCCGCCACCAGATCCAGGCCCTCCAGCCCTGGTTCCGGGGGTGGCGCGTGTCCCGGCTGCTGGCGGCCGCCATCTGTCACGGCGATGCGCAGGACCTTGTCGTCCGCCATCCACCAGGCCACCCGGATGGTGCCGCCGGCCAGCGGCAGGGCGTGCCGCAGGGCGTTGCTCACCAGTTCCGAGAGGATCAGGACCGCGTCGTCCGCGGCCGGGGGTGCCACGCGCATCCGCTGGAGTGCGTCGGCCAGCGCGTGGCGGGCCGTACCGACGCTTTCGGGTGTGTACGGGAACTCGATCCCGCCCATGCCGCCCGCGGGTCTGGGCGCCGGGGCGCGCGTGACCGTTTGAGACGGACGTATTGATACCGATTCCCGGGGACTCTCCGGTTGCACCGACATGACGACCCCCACGGCTCCCTCCCTGCCGACGAGGAGCTACTCGCGGTAGATGCCCGGTTCGTCCTTGCGGAAAACGACAAAGTCAGGGTGAATCAGGGTTCAGCTCGATGACGCCATGGCGCGCCGTGGCCGCCGGCGCCGCGCCGTCGCGGCCCAGCCTGGCCAGGACCGCCTTGGGGCGGTTGGAGATGATCGCGTCCACTCCCAGTTCGACGCACAGGTCGATGTCCGAGGGCTGATCCACGGTCCAGACATGAACGCGATTTCCCATGGAGTGCACGCGTTCCACGTATTCGGGATGGATTCGCAGAATATGGATTCCCGGTCCCGCGATCCGCACTCCGCGCGGCAATGACCCGTCGCGCAACCTCAACGGCACCCGGTCCAGAAGCAGCACGGTGTCCAGCGACGGCGCCAGCCTCCGGATCCGGCGCACCGACATCGCCGAGAACGACATCACCCGCACCGGCGAGCGCTCCCCCAGCCGGGGGTGCGCCAGCCCGAACCGGTCCAGCAGCGCCACCAGGTGCTCCTCGACCAGGCCGGCGTAGCGGGTCGGGTGCTTGGTCTCGATCGCCATCTCCACCCGGTTCGGGTGCCCCGTCACCAGCTCCAGCAGCCGCTCCAGGGTCAGCACCCGGTGCGCGCCCTCGCGCCGCAGGTCCGGGTACTCGGCGAACTCCTCGTCGCCGGGCCGCTGCTTCCAGGAGCCGAAGTCCAGCTGCCGCAGCTGCGCCAGCTCCAGCGTGGACACCACGCCGCGGCCGTCGGAGGTGCGGTTCACGCGGCGGTCGTGCACGCAGACCAGCTGCATGTCCGCGGTGAGGCGCACGTCACACTCCACGCCGTCCGCGCCCTGCAGCAGCGCGGCCTCGTACGCGGCCAGCGTGTGCTCCGGCACGTCCTCGGAGGCGCCGCGGTGGGCGATGACGGGGATCTCCGCGACGGTGCGGCGGGGGAGCGCGGGCCCGGAGGCACCGGCCCGGAGCGCGATGTGGGGCCGGGCCGCCGACACCGGCTCGGAGCGGCGCCGATCTGACGGACGGGGCTCTGGGCGGCGCAAAGATTGCACGTCATGAATCCTTCCAGATGACCCCCGGAACCGCGCACCGGAGACGATCGGAAAAGGCAGGTGTTCAAATCGCTTTCACCGCGGCTTCAAACGACGGACATACTGGCTCACCAGACAGGGGGTCCCTTGTCGTATCGTCGTAGCGACGGACCATCCACCGATCGCCCATCATCAGGGGGACATATGAGCCAGCAGCCGTACGGACAGCCCGGATACCAGCAGGGACCGCCGCCGCAGCCGCAACAGCAGTACGCGCCGCCGCCCCCGCAGCAGGGGTTCCAGCAGAACTTCCTGTGCGTGACCACGAACGACATACCGGGCTACCGCATCGACGCCGTCTACGGCGAGGTCTTCGGCCTCACCGTGCGCAGCCGCAACGCCTTCAGCCAGATGGGGGCCGGCCTGAAGTCGATGTTCGGCGGCGAGCTCAAGGGCATGACCAAGGCCCTGATGGACAGCCGCAACGACGTCATGCAGCGGATGATCCAGGAGGCGATGAACCGCGGCGCTAACGCCATCGTCGGCATGCGCTTCGACACCTCGGAGATGGGCGACGTCTGGACCGAGATCTGCGCCTACGGCACCGCGGTGACCATCAGCCGCCAGGCCTGATCCACCCCGGCGTCCCGCGGGCGCGGTCCCCGCCGCCGGGGCCCGCGCCCGACGCGTTTGCCCCAGGCGGCGCCGCGGTGGATATCGTGAGGCGATGATCCGACGCTCGCTCACCGCCCTGGCCGCTGCCGCGGCCGCGGAACTGTGCTGTGTCGCGGGCAGCTTCCTGCACGCGATACGCCTGGTCGGGCACGTCGAGGGCGTCTCGCTGCCGACCGTCCTGAGCTCGCGCCGGAACATGGCGCTCACCGCCTGGCGGGCCTCACTGACCGTCGGCGACCGGCTGCTGTTCGCGGCCGTGGCGGTACTGGCCGCGGCCCTGGTCCTGGCCGGGCCCCATCTGAAGCCGACATTCGGGCGGATCCGCACGCGAATCACCGATGTTCGCAGGCTGCCCCGTGCATAGGAGATAATCTGCGACCATGGCCGAGCTCGTCTTCTTCACCGGAACCATGGACAGCGGCAAGTCGACCCTCGCCTTGCAACTCGACCACAACCACAACGCCCGGGGCCGGGCCGGGCTCATCTTCACCCGGGACGACCGCGCCGGGAGCGCCACCATCTCCAGCCGGCTGGGGCTGAAGGCCGCGGCGGTGGAGGTCGAGAACACCACCGACCTGCTCAACCACGTGGTGCAGATGATGTCCTCCGGCGGCAAGGTGGACTACGTGGTCGCCGACGAGGCGCAGTTCTACACCGAGGACCACATCGAGCAGCTGGCGCGCATGGTCGACGAGCTGAGCATCGACGTCTACGCCTTCGGCATCACCACCGACTTCCGCACCCGGCTGTTCCCGGGCAGCAAGCGCCTGATCGAGCTGGCCGACCGCATCGAGGTCCTGCAGGTACAGACCCTGTGCTGGTGCGGTGCCCGGGCCACCCACAACGCCCGCACCGTCGGCGGCGAGATGGTCGTCGAGGGCGAGCAGGTCGTGGTCGGCGACACCGCGGTCGATGACGAGATCGGCTACGAGGTGCTGTGCCGCCGACACCACCGCCGCCGGCTGACCGCCTCCCGCTCCGGAGCGGCCGCGTTGAGCCCGGACACGCTGCCGTTCGGCGCCGCCTGAGGCCCCCGAGCCACTCGCGGGTTGTGAGAGACTTTCTGTTCACGAGCGCCAGGGGTGCTCCAGGAGGATTTGCCTAGTGGCCTAAGGCGTTGGTCTTGAAAACCAAAGTGGCGAGAGTCACCGTGGGTTCGAATCCCACATCCTCCGCTTGAAGCAGGCTTTCGGCCTGCACTCTTACGCTTGGTAAGGGTGGTTTTCCCGCTCACGGGGTGAGGCCGGCTAGATAGAACGGCTGATCAAGCCGTCGTGGACTCGCGCTAGCTTCTTACCGGCATCCCCGCATGGCGACACTTCGCTGTTCGCTGATTCACCCCGGTTCTGCCGCATGAGCACGACCTCCTCTTGCACGACCTCCCCTTGCACGGCCTCCTCTTGAAGGTGACACCTTGCCACTGCGCAGTCGGGCCTCGCTTCTTCTCGCCGCGGTGTCCGCGGCCTCGGTATGCACCTTCAGCGGCGGTAGCGCGAGTGCGGCCGCTTCCGGGGACTTGAGTGGATACCTCACCTATGCCGGTGCCTCACATCCCGGCGACAACTTCTTCAAGCAGCTCGCGTCGGTGCACGCCGACGGCAGCGGGCTCAAGTACTGGACGCCGCCGCACGCTGCGAAGCCGGGCTTCAGCGAGCCCGTCTTCGACGACCCTTCGTATTCGCCGGACGGTTCACGTCTGGCCTACCTGGCCGACTACGACCTGTGGGTGGCGCAGGCGGACGGTTCGTCGGGGCACCTCGTCCGTCTCACGGCCACGGACGGCGGGCTGATGGGCGATCTGAGCTGGAGCCCGGACGGCTCCTACATCTACTTCACCGAGACGCTGCGCACCTCGACCCTCTATCGGATCCGGCCCAACGGCTCGGGCGAGGAGGCGCTTCTCACGTTCCCCGTCGTGAATACCGGGTACTCGGTGGCACCGAACGGGAACATCGCCTACGCGGACGAAGGCGCGATCGCGCAGTGGAATCCCAGCAGCGGCGCCGTCACCCGCATACTCGCCGGTGAGAACTTCGCACAGCCCGAGTTCTCGCCGGACGGCACCCGGTTGCTGATTATGGGAGTGCTGCAGGGGCCGGGCCAGTCCGGCAACCCGAGGCAGATATACGTCGTCAACGTGGACGGCACGGGCCTGCGGCAGCTGACGACTCCGGAACCGATCGGCCACCTCCAGGACTTTTACAACGCTCCCACCTGGTCGCCGGACGGCCGGTACATCGCGTTCTCCAACGGAAACGGCGGCGACCACGGCGCCATCGGCCTGGACGAGGTCGCCACCGGCACCATCACCTACATCGCCGGCACTCCGACCGGCGACGTCTCCACCATCGCCTGGCAGTCCCACGCCGTCCCGGCGTCCGGCCCGGTGCCGGCTCCGGCCGTCGACCGCATCGGGGGCGCCGACCGGATCGAGACCGCCATCGACGCCTCCCGCTTCGAGTTCGACGCCGCCAGCGCGACGGGCTCCGGCTCCGGTCTGCGGAAGGCATCGTGCGTCGTCCTGAGCCGGATGGACACCTACGCGGACGCCCTCTCCGGCAGCGCCCTGGCCGGGCAGAAATCCTGCCCGCTGCTCCTGACGCCGACCGGCAGCCTCGACCCGCGCGTGCTCGCCGAAATGCACCGGGTCCTCGCCCCCGGCGGAACCGTCTACCTGCTCGGCGGTACCAGTGCGCTGTCCCCGTCGGTCGCAGCGGCCGTTCGCGCCAACGACTTCCTGCCGACGCGCCTGGCCGGAACCGACCGGTATCTGACGAGTCTGGCGGTCGCCTCGGCGATCACCAAGCATCCGCGGAACGTCTTCGTGGCGACCGGCGAACAGTTCCCTGACGCCCTCGGCGCTGGCGCCGCAGCCTCGTCCCTGGGCCAGTCGGTCGTGGTGCTCAGCGCGGGCAGCAGCCTGGAATCCCCGGTACGGGACTACATCGCGGCGAGCTACGCGGGGTCGGCCAAGGTGCTCACAGTCGGCGGCTCGGCGGCCCAGGCGGTCGGCACCCAGCTTCCCGCTCTGCAGAACGTGGACGACATCTCCGGAGCCGACCGATACGCCACGGCAGCCGCCCTCTTCGCGCGGTTCGCCGCCGACCACCACCCCGCCCTCGGCGTGGCCACCGGCCACGACTGGCCGGACGCCCTCGCCGGAGGCGCCGTCGCGGGCGCGAACAACGGCCTGCTCCTACTCACCGACGGCGCCTCCGTCCCGGCGGTGGAGACCGCGAAGCTGGCGCCCACCATCTTCGGCGGAGTCAGGGAGATCATGGCCTTCGGCGGCAGCTCGGTCGTCCAGGACTCCACTCTGGGCGCGATCAGCAGGGCGACCGACACCACCGGCTGGACGTGGTTCGTCGATCGGCGAACGCCGGCACTTCCGTAACCATCAACGCACCTTGTGCGACCCCGGTGGCGAAATGACATACTTCATCGAGAGCAGTCGCTGACCTGGTATCAGGAAAGCAAAATCTTGAGTTCGAGTCCCACGTTCTCCGCCGGAACAGCAAGGTGCCGATGATGACGAAACAGTTCCGTGAGGAGGACGTCGTCCAGGTCGCGGACGGCGTCCACGCCGTCTTCGGCAGCGACGTCACGTGGGTGGTCGTGCAGGCCGGCGACAGCGCCACCCTGATCGACACCGGCTACCCGGCCGATCGCGCGAACCTGCTCGCGTCGCTGGAACTGCTGAAGGTGGCGCCGGAGGCGCTGAGCGCGGTCCTGATCACGCACGCGCACAACGACCACCTCGGCTCGGCGCAGTGGCTGCACGCCGCGTACGGCGTTCCGGTCCTGATGCACGCCGAGGAGGTGCCGCACGCGCGGCGTGACTTCCTGGACCAGGTGTCGGTCGGGAAGGTGGCCGCGAACGCGTGGCGGCCGGGGGTGGTGCCGTGGGCGCTGCGGGCGCTGGGCAACGGCGGTACCGCGGACGTCGCGGTCGCCGAACCGCAGGCCTTCCCCGCTCCCGGCGCGCTCGACCTGCCCGGCGCCCCGGTGCCGTTGCACATCCCCGGCCACACCGCGGGGCACTGCGCGTATCTGTTGCCGGACAGCGGGATCGTGGTGGGCGGGGACGCGATCGCCACCGGGCATCCGACGTCCCGGGCCAAGGGCCCGCAGTTGCTGCCCGCCATGTTCCACAAGGACCGGGAGCGCGCGCTGGCGGGGTTGAGCGTGCTGGAGGAGACCGACGCCGAGGTGCTGGTTCCCGGGCACGGACCCGTGTACCGCGGCTCGGTGCGCGAGGCTGCCAAGCTGGTGCGGGAACGCGGGTAGCGCGGCGACACCACGACGCCGCCACTGCCACTGCCACTGCCACCGTGGCGGATCTCGCTAAGCAGAATCCCGTATAACCGTCGGGCTCAGCTCTAGAGCGAGGAGGCGGCGGACTTGGCCGTCGCAAGGTCCTGAGTCACCGTCGCCGCTGCGGCGTCGAGGGTCGCCTGCGTGGCCGCTCCCTGCTGATACCGAACCGCGGTGACGATCCAGCCGCCGAGGTCGGACTTGGCCTTCGCCATGTCGTTCGTCCACTGGTCGAGGGCGCCGCCGTGGTCGCCGCCGTAGGCCGCGGCGGCCTGGCTCGCGGCGGCGAGGTACGTCGTGTCACCCTCGGGATCCGGCGCGGTGCGGAACTTCACGAACTGCGCGGGCGGCGACTTCGGGTCGCTGAAGGCTTGTCCGTATGCTGCGATACCCGGGTAGGACGTGTGGCCCACGATCTTCTGTCCGGACGCCAGCAGGTCCGCGTAGTGCTGGACCGACGCCAGCAGGATCCGGGTGCTCTTCGACGAATCCTTGGGGACCGCGGGTGCGGTGCCTGTGCCCGAACCGTCAGAGTTCGTATTCGCCCCACCGCTCGCGCCGGCCGCGTTCGGGCTGGCGCCGCCGACGGCGCCGAACGCGGCGGCCAGCGCGAATATGACGACCACCGCGGCTATCCCGTACATCACCAGCAGTCCCTGTTGCTGTCCCATGCCCAGCACCCGGCGCAGCGGCCGGCCGCGCCGGCCCCGACCCGGATTCCAGTCAATCTTCGGCACGGGGAAAACCTATCGCCGAACAGCGGTTATTCACCAGGGAGTCAATACTTCGGACACCTCGGAGATGCGTGAAGAACCCCCGATTATGAGAGTCAGATGAGACTGAACGTACCCCTTCACCTTCGCTTCAGTTACGAACGACAACCTCTGGCGCCATGACCGATAGCCCGCGACTCCAAAAAGGAGTCTGGATAAACACCTCGCTTGCCGTGGTGGTAGCCGCCGGTGGAGCGGGCGCCTGGGCGCTGCTCGGCTCGTCGAACTCCGGCAAGTCCACCGCCGGCCGTACCGTCGCCGTGCAACTCGGCAACGTGACCGCCCAGGTCTCGGCCTCCGGCAACGTCACCCTGCCGACCGAGTCGGACCTCGCGTTCACCGCCTCGGGCACGGTGACCGAGATCGACGTGAAGCCCGGCGACGCGGTGTTGGCCGGCCAGGTGCTGGCCAAGATCGACACCACCTCCGCCAACCAGCAGCTGGCCTCGGCGCAGGCCCAGCTGGCCACCGCGCAGGCGCAGCTGACCAAACTGCAGCAGGGCCAGACGCCGCAGCAGGTGGCGCTGAGCCAGCAGCAGCTGACCACGGCCGCGGACTCGCTGAGCTCCGCGAAGACCTCATACTCCGACGCGCAGAACAGCATCGCGATCGACGCGCAGACGCTGGCCTCGGCGGTGACGACGGCGCAGAACAACCTGTCCGCGGACCAGGCGCTGGAGACCTCGGACTGCGCCGGCGGAACGGCCAAGGCCACCGCCTGTACTCAGGACACGAACAAGGTCGCACAGGACACCAACGCGGTCACGACCGCCGGGAACGCCCAGAAGTCCGGCGCGCAGAAGGACACCCAGTCCCTGCACCAGGCGCAGTCCTCGCTGACGCAGGCTCAGAACTCCTACAACACGGCGGTGGACCAGCAGGCGGTCTCCGCCGCGCCGGCCACCCCGGACCAGATAGCCGCGGCCAACCAGTCCGTGGTCAACGCCCAGAACTCGCTGGCCGCCGCCCAGAAGGGCGTCGCCGGCACCGTCATCACCGCGCCGCAGGCCGGGACGGTCCTGTCGGTCGGCGGTTCGGTGGGCGACTCGGTGAGCGCCGGGTCCACCTCGTCGACCTCGGCGGCGTCGTCCTCGTCCAGCGGATCTACTGGGGGTTCGGCTGGCGGTTCCTCGGGATCGTCGAGCACGTCGTCCTCCAGCAGCGCCAAGTCCGGCAGCAGCTTCGTGGTGCTCGGCAACATGAGCAGCCTGACGGTGCGCGCCGAGTTCGCCGAGACCGACGCCTCCAAGCTCAAGCCCGGCGAGAACGCGCAGATCGCGATCAACGCGATCCCGGGCTCCTCGCTCACCGCGACCGTGCAGTCCGTGGACCCGACCTCGACCGTGGTGTCGAATGTCGTCGAGTACGGCGTCACGCTCCAGTTCACTTCCGGCCAGCAGGACCTGGCGTCCCTGAAACCGGGCCAGACCGCGTCGGTCTCGGTGGTCACCGACAACGTGACCAACGTGCTGTACGTGCCGTCCTCCTCGGTCACCACGCTCGCCGGCCAGAGCTTCGTGACGGTGGTCAGCGGCAAGACCCAGACGCAGACGGCGGTCCAGGTCGGCGTGGTCGGCGACACGACCACCGAGATCACCTCCGGGGTGAACGAGGGCGACCAGGTCCTGCTGTCCTCGCGCACCGGCACCAGCAGCACCACCGGCACCCGGGGCGGCGGCCTGACCGGCGGCGGCCTCGGCGGCGGGACGGGCGGAGCCGGCGGCGGTCTGGGCACCGGCGGCGGCCGGGGCGGGTTCGGCGGGTGACCGGCATGAGCGGTTCGAGCGCTTCGAACGGTTCGAGCGTTCCGAGCGGTCCAGGCGATCCGGGCGATCCGGGCGATCCGAAGCCGGTCATCGAGCTCGCCGACGTCCGCAAGACCTACGGCATGGACGGCACCGCCGTCCATGCCCTGCGCGGCGTCAGCCTGACCGTCCCGGCCGGCGACTACGTCGCGATCATGGGCGCCTCGGGCTCGGGCAAGTCGACGATGATGAACATCGTCGGCTGCCTCGACGTCCCCACCTCCGGCCGCTACCTGCTGGACGGCATCGAGGTCGAGCAGCTGTCGGACCGCCAGCTCGCGCTGGTCCGGAACCGCAAGATCGGCTTCGTCTTCCAGTCCTTCAACCTGCTGCCGCGCACCACCGCGCTGGACAACGTGGAGCTGCCGCTGGTGTACGCCGGCGTCGGCACCGCCGAGCGGCGCCGGCGGGCCCGGGCGGCGCTGGAGCTGGTCGGCCTCGGCGACCGCCTGAACCACAAGCCGCAGGAGCTCTCCGGCGGCCAGCAACAGCGCGTGGCCGTGGCCCGGGCGCTGGTCACCGCGCCCAGCCTGATCCTGGCCGACGAGCCCACCGGCAACCTGGACAGCACCTCCTCGGCCGACGTGATGGCGCTGTTCGACCGGCTGCACCAGGCCGGGCGCACCATCGTCCTGATCACCCACGAGCACGACATCGCCGAGCACGCCGAGCGCGCGATCCGGCTGATGGACGGGCAGATCGTCTCCGACGAGCGCAACGGCGCCAGGGGCTGGCTTTCCGAACGGCACAGTGCGAGGCACGGGAGCGCCATATGAAATTTCGCGAAGTCTTCCGGTTCGCCTTCGCCGGGCTGAAAGCCAACAAACTGCGGTCGGCGCTGACCACGCTCGGCATCCTGATCGGGGTCGGCGCGGTCATCCTGCTGGTCGCGGTCGGCAAGGGCTCCGGCGCGCAGGTGCAGGCGAACATCGACAAGCTGGGCACGAACCTGCTGGAGGTCTCCCGGCAGGCCGGCGGCTTCGGCGCGCGCGCGTCCCGCAACACCGGGACGCAGAGCACTGTCTCGGCCCTCACCCTGGCCGACGCGCAGGCGCTGGTGGACCCGGTGAACGCCCCGGACGTGCTGGACGAGGCCCCGGTGGTGACCGCCTCGCCGACGGCGACCTACCAGGGCGCCACGCACCCGATCGCGCAGCTGGTCGGCACCTACCCGGCGTACCTGACGGCCACCAACTGGCAGATCGCCGAGGGCTCGTCGATCACCGACGACGACGTGAGCCAGGCCCGCAAGGTGATCGTGATCGGGCAGACGGTGGCCACCGACCTGTTCGGCACCGCGGACCCGGTGGGCCGGCAAGTGATGATCAACAGCGTCCCTTACAGCGTCGAGGGCGTGTTGCAGGCCAAGGGCTCCAGCGGCCTGCAGGACGCCGACGACTTCGCGATCGCGCCGCTGACCACCGTGCAGGACTCGCTGAGCGGCTTCGGGTCGCTGAACCAGATCGTGGTGCAGGCCAAGTCGGCCGGCGCGACCACCGCGGCGCAGGACGAGATCACCTCGATCCTCACCGCGCGGCACCACCTGTCGGCCACCGCCTCGCCGGACTTCCGGGTGCTGAACCAGCAGTCGCTGCTGGCCACCTCCAGCTCCACCACGCACACCTTCACGGTGCTGCTGGGCGCGGTCGCGGCCATCTCGCTGCTGGTCGGCGGGATCGGGATCACCAACATCATGCTGGTCACGGTGACCGAGCGGACCCGGGAGATCGGCATCCGCAAGGCGCTGGGCGCCCCGCGCGCGGCGATCCTGGGCCAGTTCCTCATCGAGGCGGTGATGCTGTCGCTGATCGGCGGGGCGCTGGGGGTGGCCGCCGGGCTGATCGGCACCAGGTTCACGGTGGCCGGGGTGAAACCGGTGATCGTGCCGGCCTCGATCGCGCTGGCCTTCGCGGTGTCGGCGCTGATCGGGCTGTTCTTCGGGTCGTTCCCGGCCAACCGCGCGGCCAAGCTGCATCCCATCCAGGCACTGCGGCACGAGTAAGCCCCTCCTCCCGAGCCAGAAGTCCACGAGCAGGAAGATTCGGTAGTCACAGATGTCTGAGAACCCCGGCGGCCAGCCCGCCGACAACAACGCAGAGTTCGAACTCCTTTCCCAGGCGCCGTCCGCGCCGGACATCGCCGGACAGCTCAAGCCGGCCCGCAGCGGCGGCGGCGGGATCCCGAAGGTGACGCTGGGCCTGATCGGCGCGGTGCTGCTGGCCGGCGGGTTCGTCGGCGGGATCGCGGTGGGCAAGCACAACAGCTCCTCGTCGTCCACGTCGAACACGGCGGCGGGCGCGAACCGCGCGCGGGGCGGCTACACGGGCGGCTTCGGGACCGGGGGTGCGACCGGCGGGACCGGCGGTGCGACCGGCGGCACCGGCGGCACCCGCGGCGGAGCCGTCACCGGCACCGTCAGCGCGGTCAGCGGCTCGACCATCACCATCACCGACAGCACCGGCAAGTCGGTGACGGTCGACACCAGCCCGCAGACCACCGTGACGATCGGCAAGACCGGCACGGTCGCGGACCTGACGACCGGGTCTCAGGTGACCGTGCTGGGCACTCCGGACAGTAGCGGGACCATCACGGCCCGCTCGGTTGTGAGCGGTATCACAGGTCTCGGCTTCGGCGGACGCGGCGGAAACCGCACCCCGGGCGCCACTCCGTCTTCGCCGGGTGGGTCAAACGGGTGATACTGGACGGGATGGACACCCGAGGCTCCCTAGACCGAGAACCGCGCAGCCTGCTGGTCGTCGACGACGACACCGAGATCCGTGACGCGATCGCACGGGCCTTCCGCCTGCAGGGCTATCGCGTGCGCACCGCCGCCGGCGGCCTGGCCGCGCTGGAGCAGATCGCGGCCGACCCGCCGGACGCGATCGTGCTCGACGTGATGATGCCGGAGCTCGACGGGGTGGAGGTCTGCCGACGCCTGCGCGGCGTCGGCGACCACACCCCGGTGCTGCTGCTGACCGCGCGCGACGCGGTCGGGGACCGGGTGGCCGGGCTGGACGCCGGCGCCGACGACTACCTGGTGAAGCCGTTCGCGCTGGCCGAGCTGCACGCCCGGATGCGGGCCCTGCTGCGGCGCGCCGAGTACGAGCCGGTGCCGGAGTCGGAGCGGCTGGTGTTCGAGGACCTGGAGCTGGACCCGGAGTCCCGGCTGGCGTACCGGAGCGGGCGCACTATCGAGCTCACCCGGACCGAGTTCGCGCTGCTGGAGCTGTTGATGCGCAACGCCGGGCGGGTGTTGCCGCGCGAGGTGATCTCCGACCGGATCTGGGGCTACGAGCTCGGGCCGGAGTCGAACTCGCTGGAGGTGTTCGTGTCCTGCATCCGGCGCAAGACGGAGGCGGGCGGCGAGGCGCGGCTGGTGCAGACCGTGCGGGGGTTCGGGTACACGTTGCGGGTGACGGGGTGAAGTG
>NZ_JAACYW010000250.1 GCF_015356825.1 Catenulispora rubra
GCGGGGGATGGCACGGGAAACCGCAGCACGGCGTGGAAGGATCGGGCGCATGCCGACGTTGTTGATCGTCCACCACACGCCGTCGCCGACGCTCCAGTCGATGTTCGAAGCCGTCCTCGCCGGCGCGAGCGACGAGCAGATCGAGGGCGTGACAGTGGTGCGGCGGCCGGCGCTCGCGGCGACCGCGGTGGATGTGCTGAACGCGGACGCGGTCATCGTAGGCACCCCGGCCAACATCGGCTACATGAGCGGCGCCCTGAAGCACTTCTTCGACCAGGTCTACTACCCCTGCCTCGACGCGACCAAGAAGCTCCCGTACGCCGCCTACGTGCACGGGAACAACGACACCGTCGGTGCGCTGCGTGCGATCGAGTCGATCGCTGGCGGCATGGGGTGGGAGCGCGTGTTCCGGGCGGTGACGGTGACGGGGGAGGCGGCGAAGGCTGATTTGGAGGCGTGCTGGGAGCTGGGGGCGACGGTCGCCGCCGGGCTCATGGGGTGAGGAAGTAAGTGGCCGACAGCCGACAGCCGGCTGACGGCCCGCAGCCCGCAGCCCGTCGACTCAGGCCAAGAACTCGATCTCAGGGAACGCCGCAGAAGGCCGGTCCAGCAGGTGGTTGTCGTGCCCGCGAACGAACCGGTCGAAATACGCTCGCACATACGTCCGCACGGCGATCACCGACCGCGCCGGATCCACAGTCCCGATCAGCTGCTGCACCGTGCTCGGCGGGAACCCCACCGCCGCCGCGGCCTCCGGCACCAGCGACTGCAAGTCGGTGTACGAGTTGTGCGCGGCGTTCGCCAGCCGCAGCTCCTTGTGCCAGCCGCGCAGGTGCGACCACGTCTGCGCCCAGCTCGGGTCGTCGGTGAGGTCGTGCAGCTGCGAGCACATGAACAGGAACGGCCGGTCCAGCCCGGCGTTCAGAACCGGACCGTACAGCGACCCGTCGAGGTTGATCCCGGCCCGGATCCGTCGGTCGTCGAGCATCGCCCACGCCGACGTGGCCCCACCCATCGAGTGCCCGTAGATCCCCACCCGCGACAGGTCCAGCGCCTCGGCCAGGCCGCGCGGCAGCGGACGGTGCTCGACGTCCGGATCGCGGCCCGCCGCGATGGCACACAGCTGGTCGAGCACGAACAGCGCGTCGGCGGTGCGGACCGAGACCGCTTCGGTGTTGATCGGCAGGGAGTCCGGCGGGATCGTGCGGGGCTCGACACGGCCGTCGGGGAACTCGACCTCGGCGCTGTCGTGCGTGTGGTCGATGGTGACGACCACATAGCCGTGGCTCACCAGCTCCTCGGTCAGCGTCGTGCAGGTGTCGCGGTCGCCGCCGGAACCCGGCGAGAACAGCAGCACGGGACGCGGCCCGCCCCGGCGCTCGGCCGGAGCACCGTCGTGGCCGTGCGTCACGGGCACCGACACCACACCCGGCGCGATCGCGTTGTCCTGCAAGTACGCCGACCACGCGTTGGCCGGCAGCCAGGGCACGGCGCCATGACCGTCGACCTCGTGAGCCGGGTACCAAATACCGATCATCAGCTCACGCACCGGATGCGACGGCACCCACGGATCGCGCCGGGACCGGTCGATCAGGTGCAGCGCGACGTTCCCGATCCGGTGCGGACCGGTCGGCGCGGGCAGGCTCAGCTGAACCGGCCCGGCGGCCGCCAGTGCTCCCGAGCCAGAGCTGGTCAAAGCAGAGGTGGCGGCTTGGGCCGTCCCGGCGGACAGCGTCGGCACGACGGCGCCGACCCCGAGCGCGGTCAGGCCGGCCAGAGCGGTACGTCGGCTGGGATGCGCAGCGGCGAGCGCGGCGGCGAAGGGCGTGGAGCGGGGCACGGACATGAGTTCTCCTATCCCGAGTATGAAGAGAGACCGTTGTCGCAGAACTCTGCTTTACCAGACCCGGGTACATGTGCGCGCGAAATCAACGCGACGCCGTTGTGGCCACCCGGCTAAGGTCGCACCGTGGCGTGACACACCCCGGCCGCATGCATAGCGGCCGCAAGACAGCGATCGTGCCCCGCGCCGAACCGCGCAGGGGCTTCCTTGTCATGGGAGTGTCTCTTGTCTGTCAATCCTTTCCCCGCGCACGAAGACCGCCGCCTCCAGGCCACAGAGCGCGTCGTGTCTTACAGCAACCACACGCACGGCACCGACTTCGTGCTCGACCACCGTCTCAAAGGCGGCTTCCAAAACGGCGCCTACGCCCTGCGCGCCGGCGCCGCACCAGAGCCGGCCGCCGTCCTGAAATGGACCGCCGACCCCGGCCGTGCCGGCTTGATCCAACGTGCGCAGCCGGTCGTCGCCGCAGCCCGCGCGGCCGGCTGGCCCACACCGGCCTGGCTCGTGGCCGGAAGCACGCCGGCCGGATACCCCTACCAGGTGCAGGAATTCGCCGAAGGCAGCCACCCCGAGCGCGTGACCCGGCACCTGGTGCAGGCCGCGTTGCCGGTGTTCGGCGTGCAAGCCGGGATGCGGCCCGAGACCGACCACGACTGGTCCGCCTACGACCACGCCGTCGTGTTCGCCGACGAATCCGGCTTCAGCAGCACCCTGACAGCGTTCTCCGTAGCCGGCGCGGAGTTCGTCGAGACCATGCGACGGTGGACGGCGCCCCACCGCGGAGCCGAACTGCGCACCACGGACCTCGTCCACGGCGATCTCAACCCGAGCAACATCTTCCTCGTGGACGGCCGAATCAGTGCCCTGGTGGACGCCGAAGCCCTCGGCAAGGGCAGCCGATTCCATGACGTGGCAACGCTTCTGACCTACGCGCAGCTGTGGCACGGCGGCGAACCAGGAGCCTGCGACGACCTGCTCGCCTACGCCCACCGCCACGCGGTGCCCGGCGAACTCGAGGTGAGTTTCGCCGCGTGCCTGCTGGGTTTGCTGGCCTTCGTGGCGAACCGGCACGCCGACGGCACCGACGGCACCGACAACTCCAGCGGCCGCGAAGACGTCGACACCCAGATCCGAACGGCGACCGGACTGCTCCGGCCGCCGCGCTGAACCGCGATCGACGCGCCTACCGCCCTTCCTCGGCCTTCCCCACGCTGCGGCCGCCGCAGCCGCCGCAGCCCGCTCAGCGGAACGCGGCGATATTGCTCTGAGCCCAGTCCGCGAACGACCGCGGCGCGCGGCCCAGCACCTTCTCGACGTCCGGGCTGATGCGCAGCTCGGCCGGCGTGGGGGAGCTGAGGATGTCCAGGGTGTCGTCGGCGAGCTCACCCGGCATGCTCTGCTCCATGCCGGCCTTGGCCTCCGCGCGGGTGAGCTCGTGGAAGCGCACCGGCGAGCCGAGCGCCGCGGCGATGGCCGCGGTCTGCTGCCGCGGCGTGATCACCTCCGGCCCGGTCAGCTCGTACACGCCGCCGGTGTGCCGGTCGTCGGTCAGGCTCGCCGCGGCGACCGCGGCGATGTCCGCCGGGTCGACGATCGGCACGCCGGTGTCGCCGAAGGGCGCGGCGACGAGCTGCTGCGTGCGCACGGACTCGGCCCACCACAGGGCGTTGCTGGCGAACCCGCCGGGCCGCAGGATGGTCCAGTCCAGGCCGGACTCCCGCAGCGTGTCCTCCAATTCGCGCATCGCTATCCGTGTCCTGCCAAAGGGTCGGGTCGCCACTCCCAGCGTCGACAACAGGACAATGCGACGCACTCCGCTGTCCGCAGCCTTGCTGATGACGTCCGCCGGGTTGGCCCCCAGCGCGTGCAGATCGCCGGACAGCAGCAGGAACAACGCCTTCGCTCCGGTCAGCGCCGGCTCCAGACTGGCCGGCTCGGCGAGGTCGGCGACCACGTGGCGGACGCCCTCCGGCACCGCCGCAGTGTGCCGCGACACTGCGGTCACCTGCTCGCCGGCCTCGGCCAGCGCGTGCGTCAGGGGACGGCCTATGTTTCCGGTAGCACCGGTCACCACGATCATGAACTGCTCCTTCGTCCGAATGTCCTGCCTGCTCACGACGGTAGGAGCGTGGCTAACTTTTGGTAAGGACATACCTGGAGGTAAGCTCATGGCATGACGGGAGGCGCGCAGCTGACACCGGCCGACGGCGGGCACCGGTATGACGTGTTTCACACCGACTGCCCCGCCCGCGACGTCGTCGATCACGCGACGAGCCGGTGGGGGATCTGGGTCCTGATCTCCTTGCACGACGGCGATCTCCGGTTCTACGAACTGCGCGACAGGATCGAGGGCGTCAGCGAGAAGATGCTCGCTCAGTCCCTGCGCGCGCTGGTCGAGGACGGCCTCGTCTGGCGGCACGTCGAGCCGACGACGCCACCCCAGGTCACCTATGGCCTGACCGACTTCGGCCGCGAGGTCGGCGAGCCGCTGATGGAGTTGTTCAACCGGGTCACCCGCCGGTTGGCGCCCTCCGGCATCGAATGAGTCCGTCCAGCCTTCAAATCTCCGTCCCGTCCGTCCTCTCTGCCGGTTAGTTCTCCTAGGATCCGAACTAACCGCCGACACGGAGGGCGCGGGGCATGAAAGCGGATCCACGAGACGGCTCAACGGATTTCAGCCTGGGCTTCTGGGGTCGGCGCCCCAGCAACCGCGCTTCGATCCGGCGCACCAACCTCGGCATCATCCTGCGGCTGCTCCGCGACGAGGGGCCGCGCTCGCGCGTCCGCATCGCCGCCGCCACCGGCCTGCCGAAACCGACCGTCACCAACCTGGTCGCCGAACTCGTCGAGCTCGGCCTGGCGGTCGAGGGGCGGGCCGAGTCCGACGGCGCCGTCGGCCGACCCGGGACGACGCTGCACCTCGACGGCCGCGCGGTCTGCGGCATCGGCACCGAGATCAGCGCCGACTATGTCAGCGTCGTGGTGCTGACGATGCGCGGCGACGTGCTGCACGAACGGCACCAGCCGATCGCCGTCGCCGAGGCCGGCGTCGAACCGGTGCTGGACCTCGTCGCCACCCTGCTCACCGAAGCCCTCGACCGCGCGGCTGAGTCCGGAATCCACGCCGCCGGCATCGCCGTGGCCGCGCACGGCGTCGTCGACCTGGCCGGCGGCCGGGTGCGGTACGCGGCGAACCTCGACTGGCACGACGTCGAAGTCCTCGCCGGGCTCCGCCGCCGCCTCGGCCCCGCCGCCCCGGTCCTGCACCTGGACAACGACGCCAAGCTCGCCGCGCTCGCCGAATACCTGGCCATCAAGGACTCCGACATCCACGACCTCCTCTACATCTCCGCCGGGAGCGGCATCGGCGGCGGCATCATCAGCGGCGACCGATTACTCCGCGGCGCCTCGGGCTTCGCCGGCGAGATCGGCCACATGCCGCTGGACCCGCGCGGCCGGCGCTGCGTCTGCGGACGCAACGGGTGCTGGGAGACCATGGTCGGCCTCCGGGCGCTGCTGCGTCTGGCCGGCGCTTCTCAGGAATCTGCGAACCGTTCCGCTTCGGCGTCCACCCCGGCTCCCGTGCTGGACGCCGAGCAGCGGCTGGCCGAGCTCAAGCGCCGCGTGCTGGCCGGCGATGGCCCGACCCGCGACGCCTTCCACCAGGTGGCGACCGGCCTCGGCCTGGGGCTCGGGGTGCTGGCCGACATCCTTAATCCGCGCGCGGTGGTCCTCGGCGGATACTTCGCGCACGTCGGCGATCTCATGCTGGACCAGGTGCGGACGATCGTCCGCGAGCGGGTGATGGCTCCGGAGGCGGCGGCCTGCGAGATTCTGCTGTCCACCCTGGGTTTTCGCGCCCCCGCTCTGGGCGCCGCGCATATGGCCCTGGAGGACGTGTACCAGGATCCCGCCGGCTATCGGCATCACGGCAGTACCAGGTAGGACCAGGCAGTACCAGGGGGAATGGTGATCCACCGATCTTTCACCGCGGTCGTCGATCGGATGCCGTCCGATCCGCAGGAGCCGGACGGGAACCACTTCGGGGTGGCTCTGCGGCGGTTGCGGGTCGCGGGGATGATGAGCCAGGAGCAGCTTGCGCAGCGGGCCGGACTGAGCGTCCGCGCGGTCCGCGACATGGAGCGCGGACGCGTCACCCGGCCCCGTGGCGACTCGATCCGGCTGCTGGCCGACGCGCTGGACCTCGACACGACAGCCAGGACCGAATTCGTGCGGGCGAGCACGCGATCGGCCGGACCCGTGCCGGCTGGGACGATTCCGGTCGTCGCCCAACTACCGCTCGACGTGCCCTGCTTCGCCGGCCGGCGGCCCGAGCTGGCCTGGCTGAACGCCCAGATCGCCGACGCGGAGCGGAACGTCGACGCGGAGCGGAACGTCGAGGCGGTGACGGTCCTGTCCCTGTCCGGCGTGGCCGGCGGCGGCAAGAGCGCGCTGGCCGTCCACTGGGCCCACACGGTCCGGAATCAGTTCCCTGACGGTCAGCTCTACGTGGACATGTGCGAGACGGACACCGGCGGCCGCAAGCCGGTCCTGCGCTACCTGACCGACGTGGTCACCGCGCTGGGCCCGACGCCCGAGGACCTGCCGAACACCCTGGACGCGCTGACCGGCACCTATCGAACCTTGATGGCCGACCGGCGGATGCTCGTCGTCCTCGACAACGTCGACGACTCCGACCAGGTCCGCCCGCTGCTGCCGGGAACCGCCGGCAGCGTGGTGGTCGTGACGAGCCGGGGACCGCTGGTCGGACTGGTCGCGGCCGAAGGCGCTCAGCCGCTGACCATCGGCCTGCCCTCCTGGCCGGACGCCCGCGAGCTGCTGGCCCGGCGCATCGGTGCGGAGCGCGTGCGGGCCGAGCCGGAGGCGGCCGAGGAGATCATCCGCCGGTGTGCGCGGCTGCCGCTCGCCCTCGCGGTGATCGCCGCCCGCGCCGCGGTCCGGCCGGAGGCCCCGCTGCGGACGCTGGCCGCCGAGCTGGACGGCTCCGTCGGGCTGCACGCGTTCACCGTGGACGACGCGTCGACCGACATCCGCGGGACGTTCCGGTCCGCGCTGCGGTTGCTGCCGCGCGACGCCGTGCGGCTGTTCCGGTTGCTGGGCCGCAGCGGCAACGGCCACCTGACCGTCGACGCCGCCGCGGAGCAGACCGGGATGTCCTCGTCCCGGATCCGCGGCGCCTTCGACGCGCTGGTGCGCGAGCACATCATGGCCGAGAGCGACCCGGGATGCTTCGATTCCCACGCGCTGCTGCTGGCCTATGCCCGGGAGCTTTCTGCCGGTGCGTGACGGCTTCTGCCGGATAACCGCCTCGCATCTGCCTCGTCCCGTACGGGTGCCGCTACCTAGCCTGGCAGTAGATATCGCAATCCTCTGCGACCGCCCGAACTGACGACGTCGAGCCCGGTGTGGGCCATGCCGTCGTGCCCAAAACCCGGGAGAGCTCATGAACGATTTCTTCGCGCAGCGGCACCGGCTGCGAAGCCTGGTCGCGGTGCTCGCGGCGGTTGGTGTCGGAATGGCGGTCGCGTCGTGCTCCAGCCACAGCGCTGCTCACAGTGCGGCTGGACTTTCGGCGGCGAGTTCTGTTTCCAGCATCGGAGCCGTTGCCGGCACCAGTACCAGCGCCGGAACCACCTCGACCACCGCCCCGGCGGCGCCGTCCTCCACCACTGCCGGTCCCAAGGCGCCGACAACTCCGGCGACTCCCACGACTCCCACGACTTCGGCGACAGCAGGTTCATCAGGACCCTCATCGCCGCCAGGGCCCGTCGGGCCGCCGAACCAGGCGGCACCTCCGGTCCCGCCGCCGGTCTCGGCCTCGAACCTGCCGAACGCGGCCAAGGCGTCCTGGAAACCGATGGGAGGCCTGGTCGCCATGACCGTGCCGACCGCCCGGGACATCGGCGTCGCCGGGTGCGCCAAGGTGCACGGCGCCGTCGCCTGGCACGAGCAGGGATACGTCAGTGTGCAGAACACCCCGGCCCAGGAGGACATCTTCGGGTTCGGCGACGCTCAGACCGCCGCGCAGCAGTTCTCCGCCATCGCCGCCGGCTTGAACGCGTGCACTCAGACGACGCGTGACCTGCAGCGCACCGCCGGCGTGCCGCAGGACGCGGTGGTCACCACGACGGCCACCGCCGCGCAGGCGCAGGCCTGGTCGCGGCGCTGGACCGGGTTCGCCGGGCAGTCCGCCGCCGGTCCCCAGTCCAACCACTACTACCTGGTCCAGCGCGGCCCGACCGTGATTCTCGCGAGCTTCACCGAGTTCGGCGCCAACCCCCCGAACCCCTATGACCCGGCCGGCGATCCCGCCGTCCTGGCGATGCTGTCGGCCTCCGTCGCCAGCTGAAGCAGCACATATCAGCATATTGATATATGACAGTCCAAGAAAGGAAACCATGCACATTCCGAAGACCCGGCGCGGGATCGTCCCGATCATCGTCGCCGGGATCGTCTCCTCGATGGTGACTCTGGTGCCGGCGGCGGCCCACGCAACCAGCAGCGTCGGCGGGCCGATCACCTCCGCCGAGATGATGAGCCGCGCGCAGCTCTGGGTGGACAACGCAGTCCCCTACAACCAGGACGCTTCGGCGCCGGACCCCGAGGGCAGGCAGTACCGCACCGACTGCTCGGGCTACGTCTCCATGGCCTGGCACCTGAGCGACAGCCTGATCGTCACCGACCCCGCCCCGCTCGACTTCACCAACGTCGACGGCAGCCCGAACACCGCCTACGACTTCGGCATCGGCAGTTTCACCAACCTGCAGCAGGGCGATGCCATGGCCTATCCGCACCAGCACATCTGGCTGTTCGACAGCTGGACCGACAAGGCCACGGGCGACTTCAACTACTACGCCGAATCCCATCCCGGCACGAACGCCCACGGCCCCGCCACCAGCACCGCCAACATCTATTCGGACACCCTTGAGGGCTGGCCCACCTCCGGCTACGTCGGCCTGCGCTACAACAACCTGGCGCAGCCCTCCTCCGCCTCCACCCCGGACGCCGACAGCGGCTGGTCGGTGTACGACCCGAACACCAACCAGACGACGGTGTTCGGCATGGGAAGCACCGGCAAGATCGGGTTCACCACCGGCGCGGGCACGAACTGGCCGAACTGGTCCGAGGTCAGCAACATGTGGCTCTTCCCGACCACGGCGAAGCCCACGGCGGTCTACAACCCGGACAGCAGGACCACGTTCGTCTTCGCTCGCGGCACCGACGGGTCGATGGGGGTCAGTACGCGTGCCGACGGTGCGTCGGGCTGGACGCCCTGGACCGAGATGAACAACTACTGGAAGCTGGTCGGGGATCCGAGCGCGGCCTACAACCCGGATACGAAGACCATGTACGTCTTCGCTCGGGGCACCGGTGGCCATGTGGGGTTCATCCAGAGTGTCAACGGTGGCCGGTGGTCACAGTGGACTGATGTGAACCTGTCCTGGACCTTTGCCGGCGATCCGCATGCGATCTACAACCCGGACACGAAGCAGGTGTCGGTGTTCGCACGCGGAAACGACGGATCCACCGGCGTGAGCACCTATATCCCCGGTGCGTCGTGGCCGTGGTCGAACTGGGCCGAGCTGAACAACTACTGGAAGCTCGCCGGCGACCCGAGCATCGCCTACAACCCGAACAGCAAGACCATGTTCGTCTTCGCCCGGGGAACCGGCGGTCATGTGGGCTTCACGCAGAGTGTCAACGGTGGCCGGTGGTCGCAGTGGACTGATGTGAACCTGTCGTGGACCTTCGCCGGCGATCCGCACGCTGCCTACAACCCCGACACCGGGCAGGTTTCCGTCTACGCCCGGGGCAACGACGGCTCGATGGGTGTGAGCAACTACATCCCCGGCGCATCGTGGCCGTGGTCGAACTGGAGCGAGCTGAACAACTTCTGGAAGCTCGGTGGGGACCCGACCATCGCGTACAGCACCGGCTCCAAGACCATGCAGGTCTTCGCGCGTGGTCAGGGCAATCCGGCACAGATGGGCGACACCCAGAGTGTCAACGGCGGCCGCTGGACGCAGTGGAACTCGGTCAACCTCTGGTGGACCTTCGTCGGCCCCTGATGGTTGAAGGGCTGCGCCGCCGCCGTCACTCGACGACGGCGGCGCAGACTACGCGGTGTTCGCTGTGACTACGACAACACGTAGAAGTCGGCGTAGTGGTCGGGCGAGTACCACACCTGACCGGTGTTCATGTCCACGACGATCCGGACCGCGTCGCGGTGCGCGCCGCAGCGACGCGGGTAGACGTCGAACTCCTGGAAGCTGTCGCCGGAGGGCAGCTGGCCGTCGTCGTTGTAGTAGGTGCCGCCGGCGTAGTTGCACTCGCCGTCGGGCCAGTCGTACCAGCCGCGGGAGCTCGGGTAGTTCATCGACGACCAGATCGAGTTCGCCGAGGCCGCGTCCGCGCAGCCGGAGCTGGTGCAGGAGTTGTACACCGTCGCGTTCGCGGCGGGGCTGGCGATGACGGTGACGGTGAGGGTGGACGCGGTGGCGGCGAGGGCCACGGCAAGGCGTTTCGTCCAGGACAGGCCGAGACGGCGCTGGGGGGTCATGGAGCCTCCAGGTCGTGGGGGAAGGTGGTCACCGTCAATGTGACGCCGAATGCGGGCCTTCGCTACAGGGCAATCCCTGTACATCGGCCGCGTTCGTAAAGGTTCACCTGTCAGGACTCGGAGACGTTCCGTGCACGTCGCCCGGCGTTTGCCGAAGATCGTCGAGCGCGGATATTCGCGCGTAGGCCTTGGACCGCCGGGCGGACGATCATCGGATGCGGCGGCGAGGAGCCGGCTGAGCTACCGAAGACTCGGCCGGGCCGCTTTCCAGGCCTTCCGGACGTTCCCGTCGAAGTCGCGCGAGTCGCAGCGCACGAGCCCGAGCAGCACGCCGTACGTGAACGCGTTCTCCCCGGCCTGGTGCGCGCCGGCGGCCAGGCCGGTGAGCGCCGAGGCGGTGACCACGCGGTCGTGTTCGTCGCCGAGCACGTCCTGCAGGGCTTTGATCGGCTTGGTCGGCAGGCCCAGCGCGTCGCCGGCGTAGCGGGCCCGGCGTGCGGCCTTGCGGGCTTCGTGCATCGCGGTGTCGCGGTCGGCGCCGGGCGGCATCGGGAGCGCTTGCCGCATCCTGGTGCGGACGCGGCGGTGCAGGCGGGAGAGGTCGGGGTCCTCGTCGGGCTTCACCGCTGCGAAGTAGGCGTCGAGATGTTTCAGGAGCCTGCGATAGCGCGGGGAGTCCATGGCTTCGGTGACGAGCCCGAGTGCTGATTCCCGCTCCAGGGCGAAGACCGCTTCGACGCGGGTCCGCACCGGGCCGAGGACGTACTCCGGCGGCGTCCGTGCCAGGAGGCCGAGGACCTGGGCCTGCAATACCTCGGCTTCACGTGCCGGGCCCAGCGCGTCGCCGAGCCAGCCCAGCTCCTCGATCAGCGCGGCACGCCGCTTGCCGCCGGGGAGCACGTCTTCGAACGTGCGCAGGTTCGCGCGCAGGGTGCGGGCCGCGACGCGCATCTGGTGTACGGCGTCGGGCGCGTCGTCGCGGACCGCCGGCTCCAGGGCGGAGAGCGCGTCGGCCTGGGCTTTGAGAGATGTCAGGAAACTCATATGGGTCATGCGGTTCATGTGGTGAATCCCATGTGCACGTGGTCGTGATGGGTCCGGTCGCTGAAGAACTGCGGGCCCGACAGCTGTCGGGGGCCGCCGACGTTGTAGGAGCCGAGCGCTGCGGCCCGGCGCATCAGGTTGTCAACGAGCGCGGTCGGAGTGGCGGGGTTCACGACAGCGTTGCCGTCAATTCTCCATACGTCAACTGCCCGGCCACGTGGATGGTCGGACGGCCGGGTGGTGCCGAAGACGTCGATGGGGTGGCCCGAGCGGACGACACTGACGGTCAGCTCGTGGTCCTGCGCCAGTCCGAGCAGCACGGTCAGGACGCTGTCGTGCACCTGGCCGCTGCGGACGTCGGCCAGTCCGGCCGGCGGCAGGCTCACGCGCGAGGAGGCGAGAAGGGCCTGGGCGGCGGCGCTCGGGGTCGCGGTCGGCGAGCCGGGGTTCGAGGGGTTCACCTGCGTGACCTGCCAGCGCGGGCTGGCCTGGACGAGGCGGACGTCGTAGGTGGCGACGCTGGTGACGACCAGGACGCTCGCGGAGGTGTCGAGAAGGCCGCCGTACTGCGCGTCGAAGATCTGGAGGTCGGGGCGGTTCAGCTGGGCGGTGATGTGCTCGACGGCGACGGCTTTGATGTCGGGGTCGAGTTCGCCGGGGCCCGGTGTCCAGAGGGCGGCGGGGGTGGGTTTCGCGGAGGATGTGGACGGTGGCGATGACGACGGCGGGGTGCTCGAGCTCGATGTGGCGCTGGACGGTTTCGATGTCGATCCGGACGCGGATCCCGATGTCGATCCGGACGTTGCTGCCGTGCCGGTCGCTCCGGTTGTCCCTGTCGCCCCGGTCGCCGGCGTGCTCGTCGCCGCGCCGCCGACGTTGCCGTGCGAGGAGTCACAGGCGGCCGTGACCGCCGCCGCTCCCAGTGCCGCGATGCCGCCTCGGAGAATCGTCCGCCTTGTGCTCATACGCTTCAGTATCCGTCAGAATCCGCGCGGGGCGGGGAAAGAGCGCGCCGCCGCGGCTGACGAGCCGCCGTGCCGGGAGTACGGTGCACGGTATGACGCTGCTGGCCCAGCTGGCCGAGGCGGTCGCCGCCGGGACGATCGAGGTGGTCGACCTCACCGCGCCGCTGTCGCACGAGACGCCGATCCTGCAACTCCCCGAGCCCTTCGCCAACACGGTCCCGTTCTCACTCCGCGAGATCAGCCACTACGACGAGCGCGGCCCCGCCTGGTACTGGAACGACATCGTCACCGGCGAACACGTCGGCACCCACTTCGACGCCCCGGTCCACTGGATCACCGGCCGCGACGGCGAGGACGTCTCCCAGGTGGCGCCGAGCCGCCTGATCGGCCCCGCGGCCGTCCTCGACGCCTCTGAAAGCGCCGCCGAGGACCCCGACCACCTCCTGCAGATCGAGCACGTCCAGGAGTGGGAGGCCAAGCACGGCCCGCTGCCGGCCGGCGGCTGGCTCCTCTACCGCACCGGCTGGGACGCCCGAGCTGCAGACCAGGCCGCCTTCCTCAACGCGAACGAAACCGGCCCGCACACCCCGGGCATCTCACCCGAGTGCGCCAAATGGCTCGCCGAGCAGACACCCCTGCAAGGCATCGGCGTGGAAACCGTCGGCACGGACGCCGGCACGGCCCACAGCTTCGACCCACCGTTCCCCTGCCACTCGTACATGCTCGGCGCCGGCAAGTACGGCCTGACGCAGCTCCGCAACCTGGACCGCCTGCCGACGCGCGGCGCCCTCCTGATCGCGGCACCCCTGCCGATCGTGCACGGCTCCGGCAGCCCGGCCCGCGTGCTCGCGCTCGTCGAGCGGGAGGCGTGAGGGGTCGGCGCGGGGGTTGGTTCGGTGGCCGGTGCGCGGCCGCGGTGGGGGAGGCGCGGCTGCGCGGGGTGCTTCGGTTGGCGGCGACGCCAGCACGTGATGCCCGACCTCATGCGAGCCTGCGGTCGGTAGGCGCTGCGCTGCTTTCTGCCGGCTCGCCCGGCGATGCGTTGGCTCAGCGCGAGCCTCAGCGGCGTACGCGCACCGCCGCGCGCCCCCGGCCCGATAGGCACTTCTCGTTGTGAAGCGTGCTGTGGCGGGTAGGAACCTGCCGCGTCCCGAGCGATCGGAGGACCCATGTCCGCAGAAGAGACCGTCGCCTCCGAAGTCGGCCAGACCCTGCGCGAAGCCGGCGCCGATGTGGTCTTCGGTGTGGTCGGCAGCGGCAACTTCCATGTCACCAACGCCCTGGTCGGTGCCGGGGCGCGCTTCGTCGCCGCGCGGCACGAGGGGGGTGTGGCCACGATGGCCGACGCCTATGCGCGGGCCAGTGGCCGGCTCGGGGTGCTCTCCGTGCACCAGGGCCCCGGGCTCACCAATGCCATGACCGGGATCGCCGAGGCCGCCAAGAGCCGCACGCCGCTGGTCGTGCTGGCCGCCGAGGCCACGTCGCGGCTGTCGAACTTCTGGGTCGACCAGAACGCGCTCGCGCGGGCCGTCGGTGCATTGCCGCGCCGCGTCAACAGCGCGAGGTCGGCGCGGGCCGACACGCTCACCGCCGTCGCGACCGCGCAGTCCGAGCGCCGGACCGTCATCCTCAACCTGCCGTTGGACGTGCAGCAGCAGCGCGTCGAAGCCGGGAACCGCTTCGGCCTGCTGGCCGGCGGGAGCACGGTGCACCCGCGCGAGGACGACATCTCCGCCCTCGCCGCGCTCATGGCGGAGGCCGACCGGCCGGTGTTCATCGCCGGGCGCGGGGCACGGTTGGCGGATGCCGGTGAGGCCATCGCCACGTTGGCCGAGCGGACCGGCGCGCTGCTGGCCACCTCGGCGGCGGCACGCGGCCTGTTCCGCGGCGAGGCGTTCGACCTCGACGTCAGCGGTGGTTTCGCCACGCCGCTGGCCGCGGACCTGATCCGGTCCGCGGACCTCATCGTCGGCTGGGGCTGCGGCCTGAACATGTGGACGCTGCGCCACGGCACGCTCATCGCCCCCGACGCGAAGGTCGCGCAAGTCGACACCGAGCAGGACGCGCTGGGCCGGCACCGGCGCGTCGACCTCGGCGTGGTCGGCGACGCCGCCGACACGGCGCGCCAGGTCGCCGACCGCGTGCCCGGCAAGAGCGGCTACCGCTCGCAGGAGATCGCCGACCTGGTACGGACCGAGGGCCGCTGGCCGCTGATCCCCTTCACCGACCGCTCCACCGCCGACCGGATCGATCCGCGCATGCTCTCGGCGGAACTCAACACCCTGCTTCCCGTCGAGCGCACGGTGGCCGTCGACTCGGGGAACTTCATGGGCTACCCGGTGATGTACCTCGACGTGCCCGACGCCGAAGGCCTGGTCTTCACCCAGGCCTACCAGTCCATCGGCCTGGGCCTGGCCACCGCCATCGGTGCCGCGCTGGCACGTCCGGACCGCCTGACCGTGGCGGCCCTCGGCGACGGAGGCGCGCTGATGTCGATCACCGAGCTGGAGACGGCGGTGCGCGAACGGCTGGGGCTGCTGATCGTGGTCTACAACGACGCCGCGTACGGGGCCGAGGTTCACCACTTCGGGCCGCACGGGGACGACCTGGGCACGGTCACCTTCCCCGACACCGACATCGCGGCGATCGCCCGCGGGTTCGGGTGCGAGGCGGCCACGGTTCGCACGCCGGGGGATCTCAAGGTCCTGGCACCGTGGCTGGCGGGGCCGCGCGAGCGGCCGCTGCTGCTTGATGCGAAGGTGGCCGCGGATCAGGCCTCCTGGTGGTTGGAGGAAGCCTTTCGGGGGCACTGAGGGCGGCGCCAGGCGCTACTTCAGCGTCCCCGCCGTCAACCCCGCCTGCACCTGCCGCTGGAACGACAGGTACACCGCCATCACCGGCAGCATCGCGATCGTCATCCCCGCGAACAGCGCCGGGAAGTCCCCGCTGTAGCCCTGCGCCACCATCAGCGACACCAGGCCCTGCGACAGCATGTAGTGCGGGGCCTCGCCGTGCTGCGACTGCATCAGCACCACCGGCAGCAGGTACTGGTTCCACTGTCCCAGGATGTTGAAGATCCCCACGCTGATCAGGCCCGGCTTGGCCATCGGCAGCATCACCTGGAAGAACGCCCGCGTGTGCGAGGCGCCGTCGATCAGTGCCGCCTCGTACACCGCCGACGGCAGGGTGCGGAAGAACGCGTGCAGGAAGAACACCGTGAACGGCATCGAGAACGCGACGTACACCAGGATCAGCCCCTGGTACGTGTTCAGCATGTGCAGCTTGCTCACCTGGAAGAACAACGGCACCAGCGCCAGGTACACCGGCAGCATCACACCGCTGACGAACAGGTAGTAGATGAACCGGTTCCCGCGGAACTCGAAGCGGGCCAGCACATACGCCGCCATCGCCCCGAACAGCATCGTCAGCGACACCGAGAACACCAGCACGATGACCGTGTCCTTCAGATACGTGCTGATCCCGGTGTGCCAGGCGCGCGAGAACGCGTCGAACGACCAGTGGTGCGGCCAGGACCAGGCGCTGCCGTTGAGCTCACTCGTGTTCTTGAACGCCCCGAGCACCACCCACAGCACCGGGCCCAGGACCATGATCCCCCAGATCGCCATGAACCCGGACCCGAACACGTTCAGCGTCGCGCCGGTCTCCCCGAAGCGCCGTGAGCGCTCGGTGCCGGGCCCGGTACCGCCGGGCTTCGCGCTCGGCGTGCCCGTGCCGGTGCCCGCCCCCGGGCCCGCCGGCGGCGTCTGCGTCATATCGGCTGCCATGTCGTCTTTCCTCCGCGCTCAGTACTCGAGGCGCTCGCGGCGCGTGGCGCGCAGGACGACGAGCGAAAGGATGAGGGTGATGAAGAAGATGACGACGCCCATCGCGCAGGCGTACCCGGCCTTGCCCAGCACCTGGAAGTTGCGCATCAGGTACGTCGCCAGGACCTCGCCGTGCTCGTCCGGGCCGCCGCCGAAGCTGGAGCCCGGGGTCAGGGTGGCCACCAGGGCGAAGGCGTCCATCGCGGCGACCGCCAGGTACACCCACGCGGTCTGCACCGAGTCCCACAGCAGCGGCATCGTGACCTTGAAGTAGGTCTGCGTGCGTCCGGCGCCGTCCAGCAGTGCGGCCTCGTAGTAGTCCCGGGGGATCTGCTGCATCGCGGCGGAGAACAGCACCAGGTAGAAGCCGACCCACTGCCAGACCAGGATGAACATGATGCACCAGAGCACGAACGTGGGGGAGTTCAGGAACTCCCACGGGTGGTTCGCGTCCGTCAGCCCGAGTTTGATGACGATGGCGTTGAACAGGCCGACGCTGTTGGACTCGTAGGCGGCCTGGAACAGGATCACGATGATCGCGACCGAGAGCACCTGCGGGAAGAAGAAGATGACCCGGAGGAAGGCCGAGCCCCGGATCCCCTTCACGCCGCCGAGACCGCCGCGGCGTCCGCCGACGTTCAGCATGAAGGCGAAGAACATCGCCAGCACGATGGTCACGGTGGGGAACACGATCAGGATGATCATGTTGTGGCCCAGGGCCTTGAGGAAGATCGAGTCGTGGAACAGGTCCACGTAGTTCTTGAACCAGACCGTCTTGCTCGGCGGCGCGACGCCGCTCCACTCCGTCAGGGAGTAGCCGAAGGTCTCGATGTAGGGCCAGATGACGAAGACCAAATAGACCGCGAGCGGCCCCGCGAGGAACGAGGCGATGAACAACCGCTCTCTGGTCTTTTTGCGCAGCCGCATGGCGCGTGCTCCCGGGCAGGAAGAGGGGAGGGTGGGACTGTGGCGG
>NZ_JAACYW010000251.1 GCF_015356825.1 Catenulispora rubra
CGCTCCGGTCTTCTGGCGCAACCTGGTCACGCTGACCGCCGACCACGCCGTCGCGGTCACCCGCGGCGTGCACGGCTGCCGCTTCCGGCACCTGTTCGAGGCCGACTTCCAATACCGCGCCGTCTACGGCACCCGCGTCCTGTACCTCGGCAGCGCCGAGCTCCGCGTGGTCGCCGCCGACGGCCGCTGGCTCACCGCTCCCACGCTGGTCGTCCACTACATCCGCGACCACGGCTACCGGCCCCCGCAGGCGTTCGTCGAGGCCGTGACGGCGATGCGGATCGCGCCGAGTGACGGCTGACACCGCGATAGCGGCCCGGCTCCCCGGATCTGAGACCATGGCGGCATGAACGCGCATCCGTACGAGCCCCCCGAGACCCAGTCCCAGCACCTGTTCGACCGGGCCCGGGCGGTCACGCCCGGCGGGGTGAACTCGCCGGTGCGGGCGTTCGGCGCGGTCGGGGGCACCCCGCGTTTCATGGCTTCGGGCGAGGGCGCTTATCTCACTGATGTCGACGGCAACCGCTATGTCGACTTGGTCTGCTCCTGGGGCCCGCTGATCCTCGGCCACAAGCACCCGGCGGTGCTGGAGGCGGCGCTCAAGGCCTTGCACAACGGCGCCAGCTACGGCGCGCCGTCGGCCGGCGAGGTCGAGCTGGCCGAGGAGATGGTGGCGCGCGTCGCCCCGCTGGAGCAGGTCCGCCTGGTCTGCTCCGGGACCGAGGCCACGATGAGCGCGATCCGGCTGGCCCGCGGTTACAGCTCCGCTGTCAATGGACACAGCACCGGCCGGACCAAGATCGTGAAGTTCGCCGGCTGCTACCACGGCCACGTCGACTCGCTGCTGGCCGCGGCCGGCTCCGGCGTCGCCACCTTCGCGCTGCCGGACACCCCCGGCGTGACCGGGGCGCAGGCCGCGGACACGATCGTGCTGCCGTACAACGACACCGAGGCCGTCAAGGCCGCGTTCGAGGCGCACGGCGACGAGATCGCCTGTCTGATCACCGAGGCCGCGGCCGGCAACATGGGCATCGTCCCGCCGCAGCCGGGCTTCAACCAGTTCCTCGCCGACATCTGCCGCGCGAACGGCGCGTTGTTCGTCTCCGACGAGGTGATGACCGGCTTCCGCGCCTCGCGCGAGGGCATGTACGGCATCGACGGCGTGGTCCCGGATCTGATGACCTTCGGCAAGGTCATGGGCGGCGGCTTCCCGGCCGCGGCCTTCGGCGGCCGGGCCGACGTCATGCAGCACCTGGCCCCGGTCGGCCCGGTCTATCAGGCCGGCACGCTGTCCGGGAACCCGGTCGCGACCGCCGCCGGCCTGGCCACGCTGCGGCACTGCACCCCGGACGTCTACAGCCACCTGGACGCCACCGCGCACCAGATCGCCGACCTGGCCTCCGAGGCGCTGGCCAAGGAGGGCGTCCCGCACACCGTGCAGTTCGCGGGCACCATGTTCTCCGTGTTCTTCACCGGCCGGCCGGTGAAGAACTACGAGGACGCCAAGACGCAGGACACCAAGGCCTACGCGGAGTTCTTCCACACGATGCTGAACCACGGCGTCTACCTGCCGCCGAGCGCCTACGAGGCGTGGTTCGTCTCGGCCGCGCACGACGCCGCGGCCGTGGAGACGATCGCCGAGGCACTGCCGCACGCGGCGAAGGCCGCGGCCGCCGCCGAGAAATCCCACTGATCCCTGATCCCCGGAAGGGAACCCCACCTGTCATGGCTGAGACCAAGACCGTCGTCCACCTGATGCGCCACGGCGAGGTCTACAACCCGGACGGCATCCTCTACGGCCGCCTGCCCGGCTTCCGGCTTTCCGACCTCGGGCAGAAGATGGCCGAGCGGGTCGCCGACCACCTGGCCGACCACGACGTGAAGGCGGTCGTCGCCTCGCCGCTGCAGCGCGCGCAGGAGACCGCGGCCCCGATCGCGGCCCGGCACGACCTGGAGGTCGGCACCGACGAGCGGCTGATCGAGGCGGCGAACTTCTTCGAGGGCAAGAAGTTCTCGGTCGGCGACGGCGTGCTCAAGCGGCCGGCGGTCTGGTTCAAGCTGTGGAACCCGTTCAAGCCGTCCTGGGGCGAGCCGTACAAGGATCAGGTCAAGCGCATGCACGCGGCCCTGATCGACGCGGCGAAGCTGGCTCCCGGCCACGAGGTGGTTCTCGTCAGCCACCAGCTGCCGATCTGGATCAGCCGGCTGGCCGCCGAGCACCGCTCGTTCTTCCACGACCCGCGCAAGCGCGAGTGCACGCTGGCCTCGCTGACCTCCTTCGAGATCACCGACGGCCGGATCACCGCGGTGCGCTACAGCGAGCCGGCCAAGGACCTGCTGCCGGTGAAGAACACGAAGAAGTTCGTCGCGGGCGCGTAGAACCGCTCTGTAAAGCCTCTTAGCCGTGCGGCGCTATACGGAGTCCTCCGTATAGCGCCGCCGTCGTAGCCCTGTCATAGCGTCGTCACAGCGCCGTCACAGCACCGTCGCGCAGGGTCTTCCAGCATGGGCGGAGCGCGACGCTTCGTCCGATTCGGGGACCCTGCCGCAAGAGCGCGCGGCAGCCATGCGAAACTTTTCACATGCTGCGCAGGACGGATGGAACACGCAGGTCGGTCGCCGTGCTCTCGGTGATCACGGCCGCCGCACTCGCCTTCGGCCTGACCGCCTGCGGCGGGTCGGGTTCGAAGAACAAGGACGGTCTCGGGACCGCCGCCGCGTTCTCCGTCAACGACCGCAAGCAGTTCCCGATGCTCTCCGGGACCACGCTCGACGGCGCCAAGCTCGACCTGGCCTCGTTGAAGGGCAAGGTCATCGTCGTGAACATCTGGGGGTCGTGGTGCGATCCCTGCCAGGCCGAGGCGCCGTACCTGGAGCACGCGAACGAAGCGTACCGGGACAAGGGCGTGCAGTTCGTGGGCATCGACACCCGCGACAACAACGGGCAGGCCCAGGCCTTCGTGAAGGCCAAGCAGATCAGCTACCCGAACCTGGTCGACGACGGCAACGAGACGCTGCTCGGCCAGCTGGCCGGGATCACCTCGCTGGCCTCCGTCCCCTCGACGCTGATCATCGACAAGAACGGCGGTCTGGCCTGGCGGGCGCTGCGGCCCGTGGACTTCAACGACGTGTCCGCGGCGCTCGACACCGTCCTGTCCGGTAAGTGAGAGCCCGATGATGAGCGCCACCGCCGCCGTCCTCACGCACCTGGCCTCCAGCTACACCTCCACCCAGACGAAGGTGGAGTACGGCAGCTTCCTGGTGGCCGTGCCGATCGCGCTGGCGGCCGGGCTCATCTCGTTCCTGTCGCCGTGCGTGCTCCCGCTGGTGCCGGGCTACCTGTCGTATGTGACCGGACTCACCGGCGTGGACCTGGGCGACCAGACGCTGGACGAGGCGGCGCGGGCCAAGCGCGGCCGGATGATCGCCGGCGCGCTGCTGTTCGTGCTCGGGTTCAGCATCGTGTTCGTGCTGCTGGAGTCGCTGGCGGGCTGGAGCGGGCAGTTCCTGTACTCCCACAAGCGCATCATCCAGATCGTGCTGGGCAGCATCACGATACTGATGGGCCTGTCCTTCGCCGGCGTGGTGCCCGGCGCGATCAGCCGGGTGTTCAACCGCGAGGCCCGGTTCCACAAGGACCCGCGCGTCGGCCTGGCCGGCGCGCCGCTGCTCGGGATCCTGTTCGGGCTGGGCTGGACACCGTGCATGGGACCGACCCTGTCGGCGGTCTCCTCGCTGTCCATCGACTCCGGGAATGCCGGTCGTTCGGTTCTCATCGGGGTGGCGTACTGTCTGGGGCTGGGTCTTCCGTTCGTCCTCACCGCGATCGCGTTCCGCAAGGCGATGGGGGCGTTCGGCTATGTGAAGCGCCACTACCAGGCCGTGATGCGGATCGGCGGCGGCATGCTCGTCCTGATCGGCGTCCTGTTGGTGACCGGTGAGTGGGACCACCTGGTGACCTGGCTTCAGGGCCAGACACCCGGTTTCCAGTCCCCGATCTAGTTAGAACGAGACGACGTATCGAATGGCATCGCCCACAGAAGAGATGGACGCGGACAGCCTGACCACGGCGCCGCGCGAAGAAGGCAGCGGCACGGCCTCCGTCAGCCTGCCCAGGCTCGGCTGGCTGGAGATGCTGCGCTGGGCGTGGCGGCAGCTGACGTCCATGCGCGTGGCGCTGATCCTGCTGTTCATGCTGTCCCTGGCGTCCATCCCCGGGTCCCTGCTGCCGCAGCGCAGCGCCAACACGGACCCGACGACCGTCACCGACTGGCTGGCCAAGCACAAGACGGTCGGGCCGATCCTGGACAAGCTCCAGTTCTTCACCGTCTACAAGTCGGTGTGGTTCTCCTCGATCTACCTGCTGCTGTTCATCTCGCTGATCGGCTGCATCCTGCCGCGCACCGCGCAGCATCTCAAAGTGCTGCGCAAGCCCCCGCCGGCCGCTCCGCGCAACCTGGCGCGCATGCCGGCCCACTTCCGCTGGAACGACACTTCGGGCACCTCTATAGAGGACAAGCTCAGTTCCGCAGAGGCGGCGCTGAAGAAGAAGCGCTTCCGCGTCGTGCGCGGAACCGACGCCGAGGGCGGCGGGTGGGTCTCGGGGGAGAAGGGCTACCTGCGCGAGGCCGGCAACCTGATCTTCCACCTGTCGCTGGTGGGCATCCTGGCCGGGTTCGCGATCAAGGGCTACTACGGCTATCAGGCCAAGGTCGTGATCAGCGAGGGCGAGTCGTTCTCGAACATCACGATGGACTACGACGACCACACCTTCGGCGGCGGTGTCGACCCGGAGAAGCTGCCGCCCTTCGGGCTGACGCTGAAGAAGTTCACCGCGACCTACGAGCCGAACCACAACGCTCCGGACTACGGCCAGGCCCGGGACTTCACCGCCGACGTCAGCTACAAGTCCTCGCTCACGGCGCCGGAGAAGAAGGCGACGCTGAAGGAGAACAGCCCGCTGAGCGTGGACGGCGTCAGCGTCTACCTGAGCAGCCACGGCTACTCGCCGATCATCACCGTCCGGGACAAGAACGGCAAGGTGATCGTGGACCACGCGGCCGTGCCGTTCTTCGACTCCGGCGCGATGGGCGTCGGCTCGGGCATCTACAAGGTCAAGAACGGCTACACCGACAAGTTCGACAGCCCGCAGGCCCTGGGCCTGTCCGGCATCTTCGTCCCCGACTACCCGGGGGCGATGATCCCCGGGCTCGGCGCGGTGTCGCTGTTCCCCACCGCCGACAACCCGGCGCTGGTGCTCACCGCGTACACCGGCAACCTGGGGCCGAACCCCGGCGTGTACACCATGGACGTGACCAAGGCGCAGCAGGTCAAGCTGCCGAACCCGGTCGAGCCGACGAATCCGGCCGTGGTGCTCACCCTGGACGGGGGCAAGAACACGGTCGCCCTGCCGGACGGCACGGGGACCATCGAGTTCGACGGCGTGAAGCAGTGGGCGCAGTTCGACCTCAACCACGACCCGTCGAAGATGCTGGTCTTCGTCTCGGCCGTGGGCATCGTCGTGGGGCTGATCGGGTCGCTGGGCATCCGGCGGCGGCGGGTGTTCGTGCGGGTCCGGCCCGCGGAGGAGCAGGACACCGTGCGAGTGGAAGTGGCCGGGCTGGCGCGGGCCGAGGACGCGCGGTTGCGGGACGAAGTGCGGGGTGTGGGCAGGGGCCTGCGTCCTCCGAAGGCGGGAGTCCAGAAGTGATCAACGAGTCCCTGGCGCGGTTCTCGAACTACGCCATCTACGGCGCGATGTTCGTGTACTTGATCGCGTTCTTCGCCTACACCGCGGAATGGGTGTTCGGGCGGAAGTCGACATTCGTCGTGGAGGCCGCGGCGAAGGCCAAGACACTGGTGGCGGCCGGCTCTGTCACGGTGCCGGACGACCTTGCGGCACTCGACGACCTGGACGACCTGGACGACCTGCCCGACCCCGACGAGCAGACCCCGCCGATCGACGGCGGCAACCTGCGCGCCATCACCGCCGGCGGCATCGCGGTCAGCACCACGGTGCTGGGCTTCGTGCTGCATGTGATCGGCGTGGTCACCCGCGGCGTGGCCGCGGACCGGGTGCCGTGGGGCAACCTGTACGAGTTCACCATCGCCGGCTCGGCCGTCGCCATGGCGCTCTACGTCGGCCTGCTGTTCCGCAAGAACGCACGCTGGCTCGGGGTGTTCGTCACCGGTGTGATCGTCGCGATCCTCGGCCTGGCCATGGAGGTCCTGTACAAGGACGCCGAGCAGCTGGTCCCGGCGCTGCACTCGCCGTGGCTGGTGGTGCACGTCGCCGCCGCGGTGCTGTGCTCGGGCATGTTCACCGTCGCGACGGTCGCCACGGTCCTGTACCTGTTCAAGTCGCGCTACGAGACCAAGGCGAAGCTGGGCACCGCGAACCCGAACTCGATGTGGAAGCGCGTGCCGTCGGCGATGAAGCTGGACCTGACTGCCTACCGCATCCTGGCGTTCGCCTTCCCGGTGTGGACCTTCACCGTCATCGCCGGCTCGATCTGGGCCGAGCGCGCCTGGGGCCGTTACTGGGGCTGGGACCCGACCGAGACGTGGGCGTTCATCACCTGGGTCGTCTACGCGGCCTACCTGCACGCGCGCGCGACGCGCGGCTGGAAGGGACGCGGTGCCGGGTTCATCGCGCTGGTCGGCTACGGGTGCTTCATCTTCAACTACTTCATCGTGTCGATCTTCGTGAACGGCATGCACTCCTACGCCGGGGTGAAGTAGCCGCGAGTTGAGTGCCGCGAGCTGACAGTCGCGAGCTGAGAACCAAAGCGGCGCCGGACGAATCCGCCCGGCGCCGCTTGCTGTCCCGGCTGCTACTTGTAGTCCACCGTGATCGTGCCGGTGAACCCCAGCGAGTGCAGCAGACTCTGCAGCATCTGCGTGGTGTCCTTCTCCGCGACCGACACCAGCGAGCTCTTCTGCGCCGCGCCGTCGATCTGCTTGGTGGCCTCCACCAGCAGCGACTGGACCTTGTTCGGGTCGCTGTTGAAGAGCCGGTCGAACACGCCCTGCTGCTGGCCGATGATGTACGACTTGTGCACGTCCAGCGCGGTCGGGTCCAGCACCGGCTTGGGCAGCGTGATCGAGGCCGACAGCCGGTCGGTGGACACCTTCACGTGGTTGGCGTCCAGATTGCTGAAGTCCACGAAGGCGTTCACGGTTCCGTCGCCGAGGAAGAACGTGTCGCTGCCGGCCAGGAACGACGGGAGCCACGAGGAGTTCTGCACCTCGGTCACGACCTGGAACTCGCCGCTGGCCGCCTCGAAGCGCTTGAGCTCCGTGATCGACTTCAGGAGCACCGGCCCGCTGCGGGTCGTGGTGGTCTCGCCGAACGGATTGCTGAAGTGGAGCAGATTCGTCACGGAACCGAGGAACGCCAGCACCACCACCAGGACGACGCCGCCCACTCCCCAGCGCAGAAGGGTCGAACGCAGCCCGCCGCCCCGGGTGCGGACGATGATGCGCGTCTCGTTCTTGGAGCCTTCTTCAACAGGCTCGCCCTTAGCCGCCACGGCCACCCCCTATCGCAGTTATCTTATGACCTATGGCAGCCATCCGTATGCGCGCGGCGAGACGCGGGGAAGACCGTGACCGGCAAGGACGTCGGTCACGAAACACCGGCTGTTTATGGTTCGCCCTGATTTTTCTCATCGTGATGCTGCTGTTGTCCTTGATGTTCGGCGGGTTCCACAAAGGCCATCTCCATCCGAATGGGTTGCCGCCGCGGTCTGTGGTGCCCTGTGTCGGGGATTGCCCGTATCCGGGCTCCGGGGATCTGAGAGCATGAGACGGTGAGACCGAAGCCTCGTCGTCAGCCCCACCACTCCTCGCGTCCCGGCGTGCCCAACCGCAGGGCGCATCCGCCGTCCCCGGCCCGGCATCCCGAGCTGCCCCCGGAGTTCGGGCAGCTCTTCGACGCCCTGGACGAGGTCTACGGCGATCCGCGCACGGTCCGCACGCCCCTGGACGCCGAGCTGTGGGCGTCGGCCTTCCTGGGCGGCCTGTGGACCGCGGCGCTGCAACAGGACGACGAGCCCGAGGGTGCCGAACTCGGCCTGGTCGAGGTCCTGGAGCTGGTCGGCTCCCCGCGCACGCAGGCGGTGCTCTGCGCCCTGGCCTCGGTGGCCTCGCCGGAAGTCGCCGCCCGCGCCGGACAGGCCTCGGAGCGCTTGTTCCACAAGGGCGTCCGGCGCCCCGAGTGGTACGGCGCCGCGCTGCAACAGGTGGAGTTCCTGGAGGCCTGGTCGGTCTCCGACGTCTTCGCCGACGGCGAGTTACTCATCGCCGCGTTCAAGCGCGGCAAGGACCGCTACGCGTTCACCGCGACCGTCGCCAACAACGCCCAGGGCACCGTGGTGGAGGTCCTGCTCGTCGACCCGGTGGACCTGCCGGACATCCTCGGCGAGATCCGGGCGGAGTTCGCCGAGGGGCCCGAGGGCGTGTTCTCCCTGGACAAGCTGGAGGCCGGCGAGCTGCGCCGGCGGCTGGAGCCGGCGGTGCGCGAGACCCTCGTCGACGACGAGGAAGACGACGACGAGTACGGCGAGGACGGGCTGGACCAGCTGGACGAGGAGTTCGAGGAGGAGCCCGGGCTCCAGGCCGAGGCCGTGGACGAGGCGTTCGCCGAACTGGACGCGCTGGAGCTCGACGAGGTCGACGAAGACGATGAGGACGACGAAGAGGACGACGAGGGCGACGACTTCGCCGCCCTGCGCGCGCTGATGCTGTCGCGCCTGGCGGTACTGCCCGAACCGGCGGAGCTGCCCGGCGGCGCCGACTTCGGCTACGACCTCGACGACCTCCCACCGCTCCTGGACGAGTTCGCCGCCTCCGAGGACGCCCGCGCCCTCCCGCACCAGGCCATCGTCCGCGAATGGGGCGAAATCTTCGCCCGCCTCGGCCTCACCGAGTTCGCCGGCGACCCGCCCCTGTACGGCCCGGAGAAGTTCGACACCCTGATCAACGTCCTGATCCCGGCCCGGGTGAACGCCGACGACGCCCAGCTGGAGCTCCTGGAACCGGCCGCCCTGGCTTGGGCGCGCTGGTCGACCCGCAGGGTCGGCCTGGCCGAGCCGATCGGCGACTACCTGGTCGAGGCGGTGGCCGAGAGCTTCGAGGACTTCCCGCATTCGTACGCGGACCCGGTGTTCACCATGGACCGGCACATGTTCGGGTTCACGATGCAGTCCTCGGCGGGCTGAGCGGGTTCTGAGCGTCGTTCTGAGTGTCGCGACGGTCGGAGGGTCAAGCTGGCGCCGGCTCTCCGGCCGGCGGGGACTCAGCCTTCCGGCCGGTCCTTCTTCAACTGCTCGCCGAGCTGCCGTAAGAACTCCGGATCGTCATCCGGGGCCACGGCCCAGGTGCTCGGCGCGGTCCCGGTCCTTCGGGAGCTCCCGCCGCTTCCGGACCCCGAAGTGTCCACGATCCGCGGCCGCCGCTGGTGTGTCCCGCTCCGCCTGAGCGAGAAGAACAGCCCCGGGTGCGGGTCCGTGGCCCGCCGCCGCATGTCCCGCGGCTGCGCGGTGCGTCCGGTGAAGATCCACGCCAGCGCCCCGAGGTATGGCACCGCGATCAGCACCGCCCAGACCGGTTTCGGCAGGAAGCGGACCCAGGGGCGCGGGGTGAGCAGGCAGTCGACCCAGGCGAAGATGGCCAGCGCGATGGGCACCAGCCACTGGACCACGAAACGGAGCAACGCCCAGCCTCCCGGGAAGTCGTGGGTTTTCCACATTCAACACTAACGGCCGCGCCGTCACTACGGGACCGGTACGGGGGTCTTCCCCCCTCTGACGGATACTGGTCACCATGGCCTACGACGATCTGCGCTCCTTCCTGAAAGCCCTCGAACGCCGAGGGCAGCTCAAGCGCGTGCGTGCGGAGGTCGACCCGCACCTGGAGGTCGGGGAGATCACCGACCGGGTGCAGAAGGCGTCGCGGGAAGACCAGCACGGCGGCGGGCCCGCGAAGAACGTGGCGCTCCTGTTCGAAAACGTGCGAGGCGCCCGCACCCCCGACGGCAAGCCGATCCCGTTGGCCATGAACGTCTTCGGCACCGAGGAGCGCCTCTGCCTCGCCCTCGGCCTGAAGAACCTCGACGAGATCGGCGACCGCATCGGCGACCTCCTCAAGCCCGAGCTCCCGCACGGCGTCTCCGGCCTGCGCGACGCCCTCGGCAAGGCCGCGCAGCTGAAGTCGGTGCCGCCCAAGCACGTGAAGAAGGCCCCGGTGCAGGAGGTCGTCCTCACCGGCGAGGACGTGGACCTGGACCTCCTGCCGGCCCTGCACACTTGGCCGGACGACGGCGGCTCCTTCTTCAACCTGGGCCTGACCCACACCAAGCACCCGGAGACCGGCGGCCGCAACCTGGGCCTGTACCGGCTCCAGCGCCAGGACAAGCGCACCATCTCCATGCACTGGCAGATCCACAAGGACTCCACCAACCACTACGCCGTCGCGCAGCGCCTCGGCGAACGCCTCCCGGTCGCCGTGGCCTTCGGCTGCCCGCCGGCCGTCACCTACGCCGCCACCGCGCCGCTGCCCTCGGACATCGACGAGTACCTGTTCGCCGGCTTCGTGCAGGGCAAGCGGGTGGAGCTGGTGGACTGCAAGACGGTCCCGCTCCAGGTCCCGGCGAACGCCGAGGTGGTCCTGGAGGGCTGGCTGGAGCCCGGCGTCACGCTGCCCGAGGGCCCGTTCGGCGACCACACCGGCTTCTACACGCCGGTCGAGCCGTTCCCGGCGCTGACGGTGACCGCGATGACGATGCGCGAGGACCCGATGCTCCAGTCGATCGTGGTCGGCCGCCCGCCGACCGAGGACGGCCCGCTGGGCCGCGCCACCGAGCGCTTCTTCCTGCCGCTGCTCAAGATCATCATCCCGGACCTGGTCGACTACGCGCTGCCCGAGGCCGGCGGCTTCCACAACTGCGCGATCGTCTCCATCGACAAGCGCTACCCGAAGCACGCGCAGAAGGTGATGCACGCGATCTGGGGCGCGCACCTGATGTCCCTGACCAAGCTGATCATCGTCGTGGACAGCGACTGCGACGTCCACGACTACGCCGAGGTGGCCTGGCGCGCCTTCGGCAACGTGGACTACTCCCGGGACCTCACCGTGGTCGAGGGCGTCGTCGACCATCTGGACCACGCCTCCTATCAGCAGTTCTACGGGGGCAAGGCGGGAGTCGACGCGACTCGTAAGCTTCCGGAGGAGGGCTATCACCGCGGCTGGCCGGAGATGATCGCCTCCGACCCGATGACCGCGGCCAAGGTCGATCGCCGCTGGAAGGAGTACGGCTTCTGATGTCCGCCGCACCTGCGTCCTCCGTGGACCCCGTGGAGGAACCCACCGGCACCACCCGGGAGGTCAACGAGGCGCCCGAGACGGCCCGGGGCGTGGCCGGGGGCACCCGGGCGTTCCTGCGCCTGGTGCTGATCGAGCACTCGGTGTTCGCGCTGCCCTTCGCCTACATCAGCGCCCTGTGGGCGATGTTCGAGACCAGCGGCCACGTCAACTGGGCCAAGCTGCTGCTGATCACGATCGCGATGGTCGGCGCCCGCACCTTCGCCATGGCGATGAACCGCATCATCGACCGCGAGATCGACGCCCGGAACCCGCGCACCCAGATGCGCGAACTGGTGACCGGCGCGGTGTCGGTGAAGACGGCCTACCTCGGCTCCTTCGCGGCCCTGGCCGTGTTCCTGGCCGCCGCGGCCACCCTGAACCGCCTGTCGCTGTACCTGGCCCCGGTGGCCGTGATCCCGCTGGTCCTGTACCCGTACGGCAAGCGCTTCACGAACTACCCGCACGCCATCCTCGGCATCGCCCAGGCCATCGGCCCGATGGGCGCCTGGATCGGGGTCACGGGCCACTGGTCGTGGCAGGCCACGCTGCTGGGCCTGGCGGTCGGCTTCTGGATCGGCGGCTTCGACCTGATCTTCGCCTGCCAGGACGTCGCCGCCGACCGCGTGATCGGCGTGAAGTCGGTCCCGGCGCGCTTCGGCATCGCCGCCGCCTTGCGCGCCTCGATCGCCACCCACGTGATCACCCTCGGCCTGCTGATCTGGTTCGGCGTCGTCGCCCACGGCGGCGCCCTGTGGTGGATCGGCATCGCGGTGGTCGCGGCGGCGTTCTGGTACGAGCACTCGCTGGTGAAGCCGACCGACCTGTCGAAGGTGAACCGGGCGTTCTTCACGACGAACGGCTTCGTGGGGATCTCGTTGTTCTGCTTCGCGCTGGTGGACCTGATCGTGCGCGGGCTGGGGGCCTGAGCTCGGTGACCACCCCCCGCACCGCCCGCACCCCCTGGATCGTCGGCGTCTCCGGCGCCTCCGGCACGCCCTACGCGGCCGCCACCATCCGCGCGCTCCTGGCGGCCGGGGAGGCGGTGGACCTGGTGGTGAGCCGGGCGGCGCGGCTGACGATCCTGGACGAGACCGGGATCTCGTTCCGTGACGGGCACTGGCGCGAGGACCTGGCGACGTGGCTCGGGTGGGTGCCGGAGGATCCGCGGCTGGACGTCGTGCGGTACTGGCCCGCGGGGGACTTCGCCGCGGGGCCGTCGTCGGGGAGCTATCCGGCCAAGGGCATGGTCGTGGTGCCGGCCTCGACCGCGGCGGTCGCGGGGATCGCGCTGGGGCTGTCGAAGGACCTGCTGCAGCGCGCGGCCGACGTGAACCTCAAGGAGCGGCGGCCGGTCGTGGTCTGCGTGCGGGAGACGCCGCTGAACCGCGGCACGCTGCGGCACATGGTCGAGCTGGACGAGGCCGGGGCCGTGGTGCTGCCGGCCGCGCCCGGGTTCTACGCCGGGCTGAAGGACGTGCAGCAGCTGGTGGACTTCGTGGCGGGCAAGATCCTGGACGTGCTCGGCGTGCCGCACACGTTGTTCCAGCGCTGGCGCGGGGATCTGCATCGTTTGTGAACCAGCGTCGTTTATGAACCCCTGCTCGGCGCGCTGAATCCGGGCCCGGTCCCGGGACCCGAGACGCGGGGCGCATAGACGTAAGTCCTCTGAGTAGCCTGCGCCCATGGACACTCCCGACGCACTTCTGGGCCCCTTCGAGGGCTTCCACCTGGCCCAGGTGAACATCGGCCGGCTCGTGGCGCCGCTGGGCGACCCGGCGATCGAGGACTTCACCAAGAACCTGTCCCGCGTCAACGACCAGGGCAGGGCCATGCCCGGGTTCGTCTGGCTGCTGGAGGGCTCCGATCCGGAGCTCGGCGCCACCGACATCGCCTGGCCCGGCGACCCCGAGATGTTCGTCAACCTGACCGTCTGGGAGTCCGTGGGCGCGCTGCGGGCCTTCGCCTTCTCCGGCGAGCACCGGACTCTGCTGGCGCGCCGTAAGGAGTTCTTCCAGACGCTGCCCGAGGCGACCGCCACGATGTGGTGGGTCGCGGCCGGCACAGTGCCGACGATTCAGGACGCGCACGACCGGCTGGCGCACTTCCGTGAACACGGCGCCACGCCTCATGCGTTCTCTTTCCAGCGGTTGTTCGCGCCGGAACGCTGAGCCGCCGGGCAACGGTGCTGCCGCGCAACGCAAAGGAGCGCCCTTTCCAGTCCCGGGGGGACGGACTGGAGGGGCGCTCCCGTGGTTCCCGGCCGCCGATCACCCGCGCGTCGATCCGGGGGGGTGTTGATCGACGCGGCTGGTCGAGCGTCGATCACGGGGGGGAGTTGATCGACGCGACCGGCGGCCGGAGCTCTGAATGGTGCGGTGGTGGTGCGTTGGTGGTGCGCTCGTGGTGCGTTCGGTGCTGTCTTCGCTACTGCGTTCGTGCTGTTCTGCGGGTACCGCCGCAGGTCAGGCCTTGCGGGCGGCCTTCGCGGTGCGCGCCAGGCGGGCCTTGGCGGCCTGCTTGCGCAGGTCGTTCAGGCGGTTGTGCGCGGCCTGCAGCTCGTACGGCTGGAAGTTCATCGTTGACTCCTTTGATCCGTCGGGCCTAATCTGTTCTATGCCTTAGATTCTAAGGAGTTCCATGCTCTGTGTCCAATTGATTGAAGGTGAAGACGGTCACAGATCGTTAGCGGGGCGCGACAGGCTCCCCGGACGGCCCCGCGCGGGGGCCGGGGCCGTCCGGGGAGCCGATACGCTCGCACCGGCGGTGAAACGGACGCTGAGCTCGATGGGAGAACCAGGCGGGTGCGTCCATCGATGCGGATGAGGTGATCAGGAAGCATGGACGCGGTGGACCGCGCCTTGATCGACGCGCTGCGGACCAACGGCAGGATGTCGTACGCAGAGCTGGGACGCCTGGTCAGTCTGTCCGGGCCGTCGGTGACCGACCGGATCAACCGGCTGGAGGGCAACGGAGTCATCACCGGCTACCGGGCGATGGTGGCCCCGGAGCAGCTCGGCCTGAACGTGACGGCGATGATCGGGATCCTGCTCTCGGACTCGGCCGAACTGGACGACGTGGCCTGGCGGCTGCGCGACGTGCCGGAGATCGAGGACTGTTTCTTCGTCGCGGGCGAGGAGTCGTTCCTGCTCAAGGTGCGCGCCGGGCATCCGGAGGACCTGGAGCGGATCATCGGGCGGCTGACCCGGATCCGCGGCGTGGCCCGGACCCGGACCACGGTCGCCCTGTCGACGAAGTGGGAGGACCGGCCGATGCCGTTGGCCGCGCCGGAGGAAGAGGACGCCAAGTAGGGCCTGGCGCTTGGCCGCATACAGCGTTGGCTGCGCACAGCGAAGGGCCGCGCACAACGTCGGCCAGACACAGCGAAGGGCCGCGCCGGATCGGATTCCGGCGCGGCCCTTGGGCTGTTCGGGGTCGGCGGTCGGCGGTCGGCGGTCCGCCGTCCCGGTGTCCGGGGTCCTGGCGTCCTGGCGACCTGGCGACCTGGCGTCCCTCAGGCCAGCACGATCGTGACCACGATCGCCACGATCCCGATGTGCGAGGCGATCACCGCGGCCAGGCACGCGTACCGGCCGGTGGTCGTGGTGTTCTCGTCGGTCAGGTAGGCCGCGGCGGCCACCGCGGCCCCGGTGACCAGCGGCACCGTCAGCAGCGGGGTCAGGTGCGGGATCACCTTCTCCATCTGCGCGGCGAACAGCAGCGTCAGCCAGCTCAGCCCGGCCACGACGGTGAAGCCCCAGGTCAGCCCCAGCGGGTTCAGTCGCCGCCAGCGCAGCAGGCCGCCGATGATCAGGATCATCGCCGGGATCGCCAGCACCGAGAGCGCCAGCAGCTTCGAGTTCAGCGTGACGCCGGCGATCGACCGCGACGAGCCGCCGCTGGAGGCCACGCCGCACAGGAACGCGACCAGTAGCGCCGGAATCGCGCCTATGACGAACGCCATGCCGAGGCGCGGGCCGAGGGGGAGCGCGGGGCCGCCGGCCATGGCCACGGCGCCGGTGGCCGCGCCCGCTCGGCGGGAGCCCCCGGAGCCTCCGGAGCGGGCCGGTGCCGGCCGCGGGGGGTTGCCGCGCCGCGGCGGAGCCGGCGGGGCGTCGTGGCGGTTCTGCTCGTCGAAGCGGTCGTCATAGCGGTCGTCATGGCGCTGGTCAGGCCGCTCGTCGTAGCGCTCGTCATAGCGGTCGCGCTCGTCGTACCGCCCACGACGACTCCGGTCGTCTCCGGGGGGTCGGCCGGGGGGACGGCCGGCGGCTCGTCGTGAGGGTGATTCGGACATGATGACGACTATCCGCTGTCCGGCCTCCGGATCGCAACGTGATCACGCAATCCGGACGAGGTCGTCACCGGGCTCTGCCGTACTCTGCTGTGTGATCAGGTAGACGTCCGACGGAAGGGTGAGGCCATGGACTCCGGGCTCAAGCGGGAGATCGAAGGGAAGGTCCTCGCGGGCTCGCGGCTGTCCTTCGAGGACGGCGTGGCGCTGTACGACACCGACGAGGTGGCCTGGCTCGGCGAGCTCGCACACGAGGTGCGGACGCGTAAAAACGGCGACAAGGTCTTCTTCAACGTCAACCGCCACCTGAACATGACGAACGTCTGTTCGGCCTCCTGCGCGTACTGCTCCTTCCAGCGCAAGCCGGGGGAGAAGGACGCCTACACGATGCGCATCGAGGAGGCCGTCCGCCTGGCCAAGGACATGGAGCCGGACGGCATCACCGAGCTCCACATCGTCAACGGCCTGCACCCCACGCTGCCGTGGCGCTACTACCCGAAGTCGATCAGCGAGCTCAAGGCCGTGCTCCCCGGCGTCTCGATCAAGGCCTTCACGGCCACCGAGATCCACTGGTTCGAGAAGATCTCCGGCCTGAGCGCCGACGAGATCCTGGACGAGCTGATCGACGCCGGCCTGGAGTCCCTGACCGGCGGCGGCGCGGAGATCTTCGACTGGGAGATCCGCTCCCAGATCGTGGACCACGCCACGCACTGGGAGGACTGGTCCCGCATCCACCGCCTGGCCCACGCCAAGGGCCTGCGCACCCCGGCCACCATGCTCTACGGCCACATCGAGGAGCCCCGCCACCGCGTGGACCACGTCCTGCGCCTCCGCGAACTCCAGGACGAGACCAACGGCTTCGCGGTCTTCATCCCCCTGCGCTTCCAGCACGACTTCCACGACAGCAAGGACGGCAAGGTCCGCAACCGCCTGATGAACCAGCCGATGGCCACCGGCGTCGAAGCGCTGAAGACCTTCGCCGTCTCCCGCCTCCTCCTGGACAACTTCGACCACGTGAAGTGCTTCTGGGTCATGCACGGCCTGTCCACAGCCCAGCTGGCCCTCAACTACGGCGCCGACGACCTCGACGGCTCCGTGGTCGAGTACAAGATCACCCACGACGCCGACGACTTCGGCACCCCGAACAAGATGACCCGCGACGACCTCCTGGAACTGATCCGCGACGCCGGCTTCACCCCGGTCGAGCGCAACACCCGGTACGAGGTCATCCGGGAGTACGAGGGCCCGGAGGCGGACCGGCGGGAAGAGCCGCAGCTGATGACGTTCTGAGCGGCGGGCGGCGGCGGGCGGGCGCGGCGCTGGTTGGGCGGCCGACCGGCTTGCCAGCTGAGCACCGCGGCCTGAGCTGGCCGGGCACCGCGCGGCCGGGCGGTCGGCCGCCCCCACCCCC
>NZ_JAACYW010000252.1 GCF_015356825.1 Catenulispora rubra
GCCGCACCCCACCTGCTGTGGTCCAGCCCCGCCCGGCTTGACACCGCCAAACCGGGCAGGTTGGCTGCGCCCGCTGACGCGGCGAGGGACCCAGAACCAACACCCCGCATGGTCCTTCGGACCCCCTAAGCACATGGCAGGTCACGTAGACCCGTCACCGACCGCAGCCGACAGGCACCGGTTTTCGCCGGAGCGGCATCATGGCCGCACCGGCCTGCCTACCGCACCGCGAACCCGGCCTCCCGCAGCGCCCCCTTGACCTCGCCGATCGTCACGTCCCCGAAGTGGAACACCGAGGCCGCCAGCACCGCGTCCGCGCCCGCGCCGACCGCCGGGGCGAAGTGCTCGGTCGCGCCGGCGCCGCCGGAGGCGATCAGGGGGACTGTCACCGCTGCTCTGACCGCGGCCAGCATCTCCAGGTCGAAGCCCTGCTTCATGCCGTCGGCGTCGATCGAGTTCAGCAGGATCTCCCCCGCCCCGAGTTCCGCCGCGCGCGCGGCCCAGGCCACGGCGTCGATGCCGGTGGAGCGGCGGCCGCCGTGGGTGGTGACTTCGAAGCCGGATTCGGTGCTCACGCCCTCGGGGCACCGGCGCGCGTCGACCGACAGGACCAGCACCTGGTTGCCGAAGCGGTCGGCGATCTCGGCGATCAGCTCCGGCCGGGTCACCGCCGCAGTGTTCACGCCGACCTTGTCCGCCCCGGCGCGCAGCAGGCGGTCGACGTCCTGCACCGAGCGCACTCCGCCGCCGACCGTCAGTGGGATGAAGACCTGGTCGGCTGTGCGCCCGACCACGTCGTACACGGTCTCGCGGGCGTCGCTGGACGCCGTGACGTCCAAGAACGTCAGCTCGTCGGCCCCCGCCGCGTCATAAGCCCGCGCCAACTCCACCGGATCGCCCGCGTCCCGCAGGTTCTCGAAGTTCACGCCCTTGACCACGCGCCCGGCGTTGACGTCCAGGCACGGGATGACGCGGACGGCCAGTTGGCCGAGGGCGGCGGTGCTCACTTGCTGCTCCTTCTCGAAAGTCTGAATATCAAGCTGAGGCTAAGCAGCCTCAACCCGATAAGCATCCAAATCCACCTCGACCAACATCCCGGGATCCGTCAGCCCCGACACCACCAACGCCGTGGCAGCGGGCCGAAACTCCGCAAAGACCTCCCCATGCGCCCGCCCCACCTCGGCGACGTCCCGCGCATGCACCACATACCACCGCGTCCGCACCACATCCTGCAGCCCGAAGCCGGCCTGCTCCAACGCCTTGCGAGCGATCTCCAGCGCGACCTTCATCTGGGCGTACGGATCGCCGTTGCCCTGGACCCTGCCGTCAACGGTGGCGGTGCACCCCGCCACCCACGCGTGCGGCCCGGCGACGACCACGCGGGAGTAGCCGTAGTCTTTCTCCCATTGCCCTTCGGAGCCGATCCGCTGGATGCTGCTCATATATCTCACGCACTCCTGGTGAGTTCGAGGGCTTCTTCAAGCGTGAACGCGCCCGCATAGAGCGCCTTGCCGACGATAGCGCCCTCCACGCCGATCGGCACCAGCGTCGCCAGCGCCTCCAGGTCCGCCAGCGACGACACCCCGCCGCTGGCCACGACCGGCTTGTCGGTGGCCGCGCAGACGTCGCGCAGCAGGTCCAGGTTCGGCCCGGTCAGCGTCCCGTCGCGGTTCACGTCGGTGACGACGTACCGCGCGCAGCCGTCGGCGTCCAGCCGCTGCAGCACCTCGAACAGCTGACCGCCCTCCTGCGTCCAGCCCCGCGCGGCCAGCGTCGTGCCGCGCACGTCCAGCCCGACCGCGACCTTGTCGCCGTGCTCGGCGATCACCTCGCTGACCCACTCCGGGCGCTCCAGCGCGGCGGTCCCGAGGTTGACGCGCGAGCAGCCGGTGGCCAGGGCCCGCTTGAGCGACACGCTGTCCCGGATGCCCCCGGACAGCTCGACCTTGACGTCCACCGAGCCGATCACCACGGCCAGCAGGTCGGCGTTGGTCCCGCGGCCGAACGCGGCGTCGAGGTCCACCAGGTGGATCCACTCGGCGCCGGCCTCCTGCCACGCCAGCGCGGCGGCGAGCGGGTCGCCGTACGAGGTCTCGGAGCCGGCGGCGCCCTGCACCAGCCGGACGGCCTGGCCGTCGGCGACGTCGACGGCGGGCAGGAGTTCGAGGTAGCCGGACATCAGATCCCTGTTCTTCGAGTGTTGATTGACGGTGCTCGGTTCAGGACAGCTGCTTGAGCCAGTTCTGCAGCACGTGCAGACCGGCGTCGCCGGACTTCTCCGGATGGAACTGCGTAGCCGACAACGGACCGTTCTCCACCGCGGCGACGAACGGCTCGCCATGCGTAGCCCACGTCACCAACGGCGCGGCCATCCGCCCGGTGTCGGTCAGCTCCCACTTGCGCACCCCATACGAGTGAACGAAGTAGAACCGCGTGTCGGCGTCCAGCCCGGCGAACAACCGCGACCCCTCGGCCACGTCCAGCGTGTTCCACCCCATGTGCGGGATGATCGGCGCGTCCAGCCGCTCGACGGTCCCGGGCCACTCGTGGCACCCGGCGGTCTCCACGCCGTGCTCCACCCCGCGCTCGAACAGGATCTGCATCCCGACGCAGATCCCCAGCACCGGCCGCCCCCCGGCGAGCCGCCGCCCGATGATCCGGTCGCCCTTGACCGCCTTGAGCCCGGCCATGCACGCCGCGTACGCTCCCACCCCGGGCACGAACAGCCCGTCGGCGTTCAGCGCGGCCTCGACGTCCGCCGTGACGCTGACCTGCGCCCCGGCCCGCTCCAGCGCCCGCTCCGCCGAGCGGATGTTCCCGGAGCCGTAGTCCAGGACCACGACGGAGGGCTTGCTCACCAGCGCATCACCCCGCCGGCGATCGCCATGCCGGCGCACAGCACCAGCAGTATCGACATCACCCGCATGTTGCCGTTGCCGGAGGCCTGCCGGAACAGCGAGAACGCTCCGCCAAGGAGAAAAAGGCCGAGGAACAGAAGTCCCGCGGCCGCGTAGCTGCCGGTCATCTCTAAAGGACACCCTTCGTGCTCGGAATACCGTTCACTCTAGGGTCCGGCGTGCACGCCTCCCGCAGCGCCCTGGCCAGCGCCTTGAACTGGGCCTCGACCACGTGGTGCGCGATCCGGCCGTAGGGGACGCGGATGTGCAGGCAGATCTGCGCCTGCGCCACGAACGACTCGAAGATGTGCCGGGTCAGCTCGGTGTCGAAGTCCCCGATCATCGGCGCCAGGTGCTCGGGCATCTCGTGCACCAGGTACGGCCGCCCGGACAGGTCCACGACCACCTCGGCCAGCGTCTCGTCCAGCGGCACCCGGGCGTCGGCGAACCGGCGCAGGCCGGCCTTGGTGCCCAGCGCCTCGCGGAAGGCGGCGCCGAGCGCCAGCGAGGTGTCCTCGACCGTGTGGTGGCCGTCGATGTGCAGGTCGCCCTCGGTCTTCACGGTGAGGTCGAACAGGCCGTGCTTGGCCAGCTGGTGCAGCATGTGGTCGAAGAAGCCCACGCCGGTGGAGATCTCGGCCTCGCCGGTGCCGTCGAGGTCGATCTCCACCAGGACGCCGGTCTCGCCGGTCGTCCGCTCCACCCTGCCCACGCGGCTCACGATTCTCCATCCAACACAGCGAGGCTCTCCTTCAAGGCGTCCAAAAACGCCGTCGTCTCAGTCTCGGTTCCGGCGGTGACCCGCAGCATGCCGGGGATGCCCACGTCGCGGATCAGCACGCCGTGGTCGAGGATCTTCTGCCACAGCGTCTTCTGGTCCCCGCCCGGCACGCCGAAGAACACGAAGTTGGCGTCGGAGGGGACCACGTGCAGCCCGAGCGCGGCGAGCTCGGCGACGATGCGGTCCCGCTGCGTCTTCACCGCGTCCACGGTGCCGAGCAGCGCGTCGACGTGCTTCAGCGCGGTGCGCGCGGCGGCCTGGGTGAGCGCCGAGAGGTGGTACGGCAGGCGCACCAGCAGCAGCGCGTCGATCACCGCCGGGTCGGCGGCGAGGTAGCCGACGCGCGCCCCGGCCATGGCGAACGCCTTGGACATGGTCCTCGTGACGATCAGCCGGGGGTTGTCGGGCAGCAATGTCAGCGCCGAAGGCGTGCCGGGCCGCGCGAACTCGAAGTACGCCTCGTCCACCACCACCATCGCGCCGACCTGGTCCGCGGCCTTGACCACGGCCCGGATCACGTCCAGCTCCATCGCCGTCCCGGTCGGGTTGTTCGGCGAGGTCAGGAACACGATGTTGGGCTGGTGCCCCTCGATCGCCGCGACGGCCTTGGCGGCGTCGAGCGTGTAGTCGCCCTCGCGCAGACCGGAGATCCACTCGGTCGCGGTCGCCAGCGCGATCAGGCGGTGCATCGAATAGGAGGGCTCGAAGCCGATGGCGCTGCGGCCGGGGCCGCCGAAGACCTGGAGGATCTGCTGCAGGACCTCGTTGGAGCCGTTGGCGGCCCAGAGATTGCCGACGGTCAGGCCGTGGTCCAGGTAGTCGGCCAGGTCCTTGCGCAGGTCCCCGGCGTCGCGGTCGGGGTAGCGGTTGAGCGTGGTCGCCGCGTCGGTGACGGCCTTCGCGAGGTCCGCCACGAGTTCGGCCGGCGGACCGTAAGGGTTCTCATTCGTGTTCAGCGGATACGGCACGTCGATCTGCGGCGCGCCGTACGGCGTCAGCCCCCGCAGATCGTCGCGGATCGGCAGGTCGAGGTAGTCCACGCTCAGCCCCGATTCTCGAAGCGGGCCGTCACGGCCTCGCCGTGGGCGGGCAGGTCTTCGGCGTTGGCCAGGGCCACCACCAGCGCGGACGCCTCGGCGAGCGCCTCGCGGGTGTAGTCGACGACGTGGATGCCGCGCAGGAAGCTCTGCACCGACAGCCCCGAGCTGTGACAGGCGCAGCCGCCGGTCGGCAGCACGTGGTTGGAGCCGGCCAGGTAGTCGCCGAGACTCACCGGCGCGAAGGAGCCGACGAACACCGCGCCGGCGTTGCGCACCTTGGCGGCGTCGGCGGCCGCGTCGCGGGTCTGGATCTCCAGGTGCTCGGCGGCGTAGCCGTTGGCCACGATCAGCGCCGCGGCGACGTCGTCGACCAGCACGACCGCCGACTGCCGGCCGCCGAGGGACTCGCGGATGCGCTCGGTGTGCTTGGTCGCGGCGACCCGGGTCTCCAGCTCGCCGACGACCTGGTCGGCCAGGTCCTCGGAGTCGGTGACCAGCACCGCGGCGGCCAACGGGTCGTGCTCGGCCTGGCTGATCAGGTCGGCGGCGACGACGCCCGGGTCGGCGGAGTCGTCGGCGACCACCATGATCTCGGTCGGGCCGGCCTCGGCGTCGATGCCGATGACGCCCTTGAGCAGCCGCTTGGCCGCGGCGACGTAGATGTTGCCGGGGCCGGTGACCAGGTCGGCGCGGCGGCAGACGATGGCGCCGTCCGCGTCCGGGTAGCCGTAGGCGAACATCGCGATGGCCTGGGAGCCGCCGACCGCGTAGACCTCGTCCACGCCGAGCAGCGCGCACGCGGCCAGGATCGTGGGGTGCGGCAGGCCGCCGAACTCCTTCTGCGGCGGCGAGGCGACGGCCAGCGAGCCGACCCCGGCCTCCTGCGCCGGCACGACGTTCATGACGACTGATGACGGATACACGGCGCGGCCGCCGGGCACGTACAGCCCGACCCGGTCCACGGGCACCCAGCGCTCGCTGACGGTGCCGCCGGGGACCACCTGCGTGGTCGTGGTCTCGCGACGCTGGTCCCGGTGCACCTTGCGGGCTCGGCGGATCGACTCCTCCAACGCGGCCTTGACCTGCGGGTCCAGCTGCTCCACGGCCTCGGCGAGCGCCGTCTTCGGAACCTTGACCTGCTCCAGCTCGACCCCGTCGAACTTCGCCCCGTACTCGATCAGCGCCGCCTCGCCGCGATGGTGCACGTCCTCGACGATCGGCCGGACGACGGCCAGGGCCGCCTCCACGTCCAGCTCGGCCCTGGGCACCAGGGCGCGGGGATCCGTCTGGGCTGTGTCCAGAGCGCGACCGCGCAGGTCGATTCGAGTGATCACGTCACGATTCTAGTTCGGCGAGGAACGCCGGTCCGGCGCGTCCGCAGAGTGGGCACCCCGCGCCGGGCAGCGACTAGATTGGGTGCGTGACGACAGAGCTACCGCTGTTCCCCCTCGGAAGCGTGCTCTTCCCGGGCGTCGTACTCCCCCTGCACATTTTCGAACACCGCTACCGGCAGCTGGTCCGCGACCTGTCGGCGCTGCCCGAGGGCGCGCCGCGCCGGTTCGGCGTGCTCGCCGTCAAGGACGGGCACGAGGTGGGGCAGGGCAACGTCACCGCGCTGTACGACGTGGGCTGCACCGCCGAGATCGACTCGATCGTGGAGTACGAGGACGGCCGCTTCGACATCACCACCACCGGCGTACACCGCTTCCGCCTGGAGGCCTTCGACGACGAGGGACCCTACGCGCGCGGCGAGGTCGAACTGCTCGACGAGGTGGCCGGCCCGGAGGCGGAGGTGCTGGCGCCGGGCCTGACGGCGCTGTTCCGCAAGTACCAGGCCGCGCTGTCGGAGCTGCGGGGCGTGCAGGTCGGTTCGATCCCGGAGCTGCCGGAGGACCCGACGGTGCTGTCGTACCTGATCGGCGCGGCGACGGTGCTGGACACCTACGAGAAGCAACGGCTGCTGACCACGGAGACGACCGTGGACCGGCTGCGCGCCGAGGCGAAGATCCTGCGGCGGGAGACCGGGATCCTGAAGAACCTGCCGTCCCTGCCGGCGGTGGACCTGCTGCGGCGGCGGAGCCGCTAGGGCGCGCGCCGCCACACGGCGTCAGCCCAGAGTGTTGTCTGCTTGCGGCGCGCTCGAGGTGGCGCCGGGTGCGGGGCCTGATCCATTGTCCGATCCCGGATAGGGCTGCGGTTGGGGCTGTGGTTGGGGCTGTGGTTGGGGCTGCGGTTGGGGCTGTGGCTGCCCCTGCGGCTGCCCTTGCGGCTGCGGCTCCTGCTGACCGGCCGGCAACCCATAAGGATTCGCCGCCGTGAAGTACCCCTGCGCCTGCGCCGGCCCCTGCCACGCCGGCGGCGACGGCTTCGTGAAAGCCCACGTCAGCGCCAGGAACAGCACCGTCCCCAGCAGCGGTGCGGCCAGGTAGAGCCCCTGCGCGTGCAGCGCGACCGGGGCGTGGAAGTTGTGCCCGGCGGCGATGATGTGCAGCACGGTCAGCGGGTCGGGCATCGACACCCAGCGCCCCAGCGCGGCCGTGATCGTCGAGGCCGCCAGCCCGCCGAGCAGCACGCCGGCCCAGGCCCCGATCGCCGCGCCCTCCCGGTTGCCCTCGCGGTCGAGCCCTGCGAACAGGCCGCGCCGCGCCAGCACGAAGCCGAGGATCCCCAACAGCAGGCCGACGATCGCGGTGAAGACGAAGTAGTACCCGTCGACGCTCGCGATGCCCTTCGCCTCGGGCGACACCAGCAGCGCGGACTGGTCGACGCCGGAGGTCACCTGCGAGACCGCGTTGGCCGGCAGCGTCAGCCACACCGTCGGCGCGAAGCGGTACCAGGCCAGCGCGGACAGCACGCCGAGCACCGCCCCGGTGACCACCAGGATCGCCGCGGCCAGCAGGTCGGGACGCCAGAGCCGCAGCAGCTCGCGCAGCGACCGCCCGGACTTCCCGGATCCGCCGGCACCGGCCGGACCCGCCGGGCCCAGCGATCCCAGCGATCCGCCGGGTCCGGTCGGCACGCGGTCCTGCACCGTCGGCAGGCCCTGGGCACTCTGCGGTTCCTCGAAGGGGTTCCGCCACGGCGAGGAACCCTGGCTCTGCCCATCGGCAGTCGGCGAAGTCTGGTCGTTCATCGTCCATCAGCTTTTCATGCCGCGCCCCATCCCGGCAGCCGGGAGTGGCGGTTGGTGCCGAAGAGGACGCCGCGACGCCCGCGCCACCCACATCGCGCCACCCGCATCGAGGGCGTTCCTGGCACCATTGCCGCATGGCAGCGAAGAACCGGCAGGCGAGCGGAACCCCGGCCACCGCCCTGCTCAGCAAGGAAGGTGTGGAGTTCACCGTCCACACCTACGACCACGACCCGAGCGCGGCGTCCTACGGCCAGGAGGCGGCGGACGCGATGGGCGTCGAGCCCGACCGCGTCTTCAAGACCCTGGTCGCGGACGTGGACGGCGACCTGGTCGTGGCGGTCGTCCCGGTCTCCGGCTCGCTGGACCTGAAGGCCCTCGCGACGGCCGTCGGCGGCAAGAAGGCGGCGATGGCCGACCCGGCCGCCGTCACCCGCACCACCGGCTACGTCCTCGGCGGCGTCTCCCCGCTGGGCCAGCGCAAACTGCTGCCGACCGTGGTCGACGAGACCGCACAGTTGTTCGACACGATGTTCTGCTCGGCCGGCAAGCGCGGGATGGAGATCGAGCTGGCGCCCGGGGACCTGGTGCGGCTGACCGACGCGGTGGTGGCCGAGATCGGGCGGGAGGGGTAGCCGCTACCGCCCCGCCTGCGCCGCCACCTCGACCTTGGTCCCCCGCAACACCGCGTAGACCATCGAGAACGCCACGATCGCCTCGGACCACAGGAACACCGTGTAGTCCAGCAGGCAGCCGATCGGCGGCTGCCCCGGCGCGGTGTTCCGGTACCCGGACAGCGCGAACAGCGACGCCGCCATCCAGCCCAGGCCCGGCCACACCATGCCCAGGCGGCGGTGGCCCATGACCAGCGCGCCGGTCAGGACCGACAGGGCCAGGGCCCACATGATCACGTACATCAGCCACACCATCACGAACGTGCCGCGGGTCCGGCGCAGCTGGAGGTCGAAGCCGGGCTCGGACTCGTCGCCGCTCACGGTCGCGCGGGTGACGAAGCCGGGGTCGGAGTCGACGATCTCGACCGCGGTCGGGGCCGGCTCGCCGCCGACGGTCGCGGCGAAGGCGAGCGTGGTCGAGTAGCGGTCGAACGGGTAGTCGGCGATGTCGCCGCCGGGCAGGTCCATCAGCATGTCCTTGGACACGATGCGCTTGCCGGCCGGGTACGTCAGCTCGCCGGAGGACAGCGACGACGTCTCGACGGTCAGGTCCTGCGTCGGGAAGACGCCGTCGCCGCCCTTGGCGTACTTGCCGACGACGGTCACGAACACCCGCACCTGCGCGTCGTTGCGCGCCGCCTCGACCCGGTTGACGGTCGCCACGATGTCGACGCGGTCCGGCGCGCCGGTCGCGCCCGCGCCGAAGCCGCTGTGCCGGCCGCCCCGGTCCAGGTGGGACAGATAGACGCCGACCCCTGTAGCCAGCGCGACCAGCAGGACCGCACCGACCATAGACGCCCAGGTGCGCGGATGCGCCGGGGGCCACCACCATGCCGAGTTCCGTGCCGAGTTCGCCACGGGAGACAGTCAACCGCGATGATCGCCCGGCGCCGGGCAGCAACGCCGCAGGGCTCGATGAAACGGGAGGAAACGGGGCCGGAGCCAGTCCCGGGCGATCGCGGGAATCAGCTCCCGAAATCAGCTCTCAGACGCGATGAGGTCCAGCGCGCGCTGCAGGTCGTCCGGGTACTGGCTGTCGAACTGCACCCACTCCCCGGTCCCGGGGTGCTCGAAGCCCAGGCTCACCGCGTGCAGCCACTGCCGCGTCAGCCCCAGCCGCTCCCCCAGCGTCGGGTCCGCGCCGTACTGCATGTCCCCGACGCAGGGATGCCGCAGCGCCGCCATGTGCACGCGGATCTGGTGCGTCCGGCCCGTCTCCAGCTTGATCGCCAGCAGCGTCGCCGCGCGGTAGGCCTCGATCGTCTCGTAGTGCGTGACGCTGTCCTTGCCGTCCCGGACCACCGCGAACTTGTAGTCGTGGTGCGGATGCCGGCCGATCGGCGCGTCCACGGTCCCGCGCATCGGGTCCGGGTGCCCCTGCACCAGCGTGTGGTACCGCTTGTCCACGGTCCGGTCCCGGAACGCCTGCTTGAGCAGCGTGTAGGCGCGCTCGGACTTCGCCACGACCATCAGGCCGGACGTCCCGACGTCCAGCCGGTGCACGACGCCCTGGCGCTCGGAGGACCCGGACGTCGAGATCCGGTACCCGGCCGCCGCGAGCCCGCCGACCACCGTCGTCCCCAGCCACCCCGGGCTCGGGTGCGCCGCGACGCCGACCGGCTTGTCGATGACCACGATGTCCTCGTCGTCGTGCACGATCCGCATGCCCTCGACGGCCTCGGCCTTCACCGCCACCGGATCGGCGGCCGGCGGCAGCTCGATCTCCAGCCAGGCCCCGCCGCGCACCCGGTCGGACTTCCCGGCCTCCGTGCCGTCCACCCGCACCCGGCCGTCCGCGGCCAGCTCGGCGGCGCGGGTCCGCGACAGACCGAACATGCGGGCCAGCGCGGCGTCGAGGCGTTCGCCTTCGAGGCCGTCCGGGATGGGGAGGCTGCGGAGATCAGACATGGCCACCATTATCCGGCAGCGCGGAGGCAGCCCCGGACCGCGGACCGACCGGCTACGCGTCCTTGCTGGAGGAGTCCTCGGGCTTCGCGTCCTCCGACGAGGACGGCGACGGCACCGCCACGGGCTTCAGGTCCTTGTGCCGCGACCCGTCCGGCTGCATCCCGAGGAACGACAGCAGCACCATGAGGCAGCCGCCGACCACGATCGCGGAGTCGGCGAGGTTGAACACCGGGAAGTCGTAGTGCACCAGCGGGAACGTCGGGAACTGCAGGAAGTCCACGACATCGCCGCGCCCCACCCCCGGCGCCCGGAAGAGCCGGTCGCTCAGGTTCCCCAGCGCACCGCCGAGCAGCAGCCCCAGGGCGATGGCCCAGGGCAGCGAGCGCAGATTGCGCGAGACCCGCAGGATCACGAACACCACGCACGCGGCGATGAAGGTGAACACCCAGGTCTGGCCCTCGCCGATGGAGAAGGCCGCCCCGGAGTTGCGGATCAGGGTGAGGTTCAGGAAGCCGCCGGGGACGTGCACCGGACCGCGGTCCTGGAGGTTGGCGACCACCAGCGCCTTGCTGACCGTGTCGATGGCCAGGGCGAGCGCCGCGAAGACCAACACGACGCCGATGCGGCGCTTGCGGGGCGCGGCGGCCTCGGCAACCTCCGCGGTCACGTCCGCACCGGCGGACTCAGTCTCGGCCCCGGATTCGCCCTCAGGCTCGGTCCCGGCCTCGGCGCCCGCGGAATCCGGGTCGGAGACACCGGACGTACCGGTGTCCCCGGCAGTCTCCTCGACGATCCCGACCACGTCCTCGGCCACCTCTGAATCCGCACGTACTTCTGAAGCCACGTGCACACCCTACCGAACCACCTCCGCTCGCGCGGAGACACCGTTCCTGGTCAGTAGGCCCGGACGACGCCCCGGGCCCCTGATCACCTCCGGGCCCGGACCGACACCGCTCGACGCCTCAGCGGCGTTCCTGCTTCTGCTTGCAGCTCATGCACAGCGTGGCCCGCGGGAACGCCTGCAGCCGGTACTTGCCGACCGGCTCGCCGCAGGACTCGCACACGCCGTAGGTCCCGGCCGCCAGCCGGCCCAGCGCGCGCTCGGTCTGCTGCAGCATCTCCCGGGCGTTGTTCGCTATGGCCATCTCGTGCTCGCGCTCGAAGTTCTTGGTCCCGGCGTCGGCCTGGTCGTCGCCCGCGCCTTCGCCGGAGTCCCGCAGCAGGTCGGCGATGCCGGCGTCGGCGGTGCTGATCTCCCGGCGCAGCCGCGCCGCGTCGCCCTCGAGCTCGGCCTGGAGCTCGCCGACCTCGTCCGGGGTCCAGGGGTCCTCACCGGCCCGGTACGGCGGCAGCCCGCCGACCCCGGCCACGGTCTCGGTGATCTGCGTGACCGTCATGGGAGTCTCCTTGTCCGCGGGAACCTCTGGCGAGGTGGTGGTCGCCGACGGCTTCGTGGCCGTCTTCGTCGTGGGCTGAGCCGTGGGCTGGGCCGCGGTCTTCGCTGCGCTCTTGGCTGATACCGAAGCCGCCGAAACCGAAGCGCCCGGCCCGGTCGCCGACCGCCGTGCCTCACCGGCGCCGGGGCGGCGGGTCGGCGGCGAGGCCTTGGCCCCGGTCGCGGCCCGAGTCGGCTTGGGCACCGCCTTGCCGGCCGGCGCCGCGCTGGTCGCGCCGTGCGTGGCCCCCGTGGCCGCCTCTGATGCCTTCGTCCTGCTCGTCGTCACGGCCGTCATCCTCGCTCTCTGACGTGGCGGCGCAGTGCGCTCTCACTGAGCACGCTGTACACCCTCACCCGGGCCCGTCCGCCCCCAACTCACACGCGACGTGTAGCGTGCCCACGTCGGGCCCCCGCTAATCACGCTTCGTGAGGGGAGAAACGTCCCAAGCCGCCCACCAGTTCCCGTCGAACACTTGCGCACCAAACATTCACTCGTTCGGGCTAAGTGGCCTTCCGGGCCTGCACGGCCGGGTCCTCCAGCGGATTCCGCCCGGTTCAGCCGAGCAGGTCCCGCACCAGCTCGCGCAGGGTTTCGGGGTCTTCCGAAGAAACACCTAAGACTTTGTCGCGCGAAGTGGTACCGGTGATCAACACGACCGCCCGGCGCGGCATTCCCAGCGCTTCCGCGACCGCCCGGAGGGCCGCTTCGGTCGCCGCGCCGTCGATCGCCTTCGCCGTGACGGCCACGATGAGTGACCGATCACCGTGCCGCCCGCCGACTCTCGTCCGGGAGCTCCCGGGCTTCACTCGAATTGGAATTCGGAGCTCCTCCATACCGCTTACAATGACACGAGTACCCGAGCAGGCAGCGACGGGACGAGTAGCGCGGCGGGAAAGCCTCAGCGATCCGGGGACGGTGCGAGCCCGGAGGCGGACGCCGCGCGAAAATCACCCCCGAGCCGCCGGAAGAAAGGGCTGGCCAAGGCCCGAGTAGAACCGGCCGGATACGCAATGAAGTGGACATATCGTTGACGACGGTGTGTCAAGGAGGGTGGTACCGCGGTACCGGCGCTCTATATGGAGAGTGCCTGTGTCGTCCCTTCGTCGGTTCGGCTCCTACGACGAAGGAAGGCACCGCGCATGACTGCGCCTGATCCGAGGCTGTACCGCCCCGTCAACGCCCAGCTCGATCTCCCGGCGATGGACGCCGAGATGATCGATTTCTGGCGCGGCGCCGCCATCTTCGACAAGAGCCTGAAGGCCACCGAGGGCGCCCCGCGCTGGACCTTCTACGAGGGCCCGCCGACCGCGAACGGCCGCCCAGGCACCCACCACGTGGAAGCGCGCGTCTTCAAGGACGTCTTCCCGCGCTTCAAGACCATGCAGGGCCACCGCGTGGACCGCAAGGCCGGCTGGGACTGCCACGGGCTGCCGGTGGAGCTGGCCGTGGAGGCCGAGCTCGGCTTCACGAACAAGCAGGACATCGAGGCCTACGGCATCGCGGAGTTCAACGCCAAGTGCCGCGAGTCCGTGCGCCGGCACGTGGGCGCCTTCGAGAAGCTCACCGAGCGCATGGGCTACTGGGTGAACACCGACGAGGCGTACTGGACGATGAACCCGTCCTACGTCGAGTCGGTCTGGTGGTCGCTGAAGCAGATCTTCGACAAGGGCCTGCTGGTCCAGGACCACCGCGTCGCGCCGTACTGCCCGCGCTGCGGCACCGGCCTGTCCGACCACGAGCTGGCGCAGGGTTATGAGACGGTCGTGGACCCCTCGGTCTACGTCCGCTTCCCGCTGACCTCGGGCCCGCTGGCCGGCACCACCTCGCTGCTGGTCTGGACGACCACGCCCTGGACCCTGGTGTCGAACACCGCGGTCGCCGCGCACCCGGAGGTCGCCTACGTGGTGGTCACCGACGGCGCCGAGCGCCTGGTGGTCGCCGAGCCGCTGGTGGCCAAGGCGCTCGGCGAGGGCTGGGAGCCCACCGGCGAGTCGTACACCGGCGCCGAGATGGAGCGCTGGAGCTACCAGCGCCCCTTCGAGCTCGTCGACGTCCCGGACGCGCACTTCGTGGTGCTGGCCGACTACGTCACCACCGAGGACGGCACCGGCCTGGTGCACCAGGCCCCGGCCTTCGGCGCCGACGACCTGGCCACCTGCAAGAAGTACGACCTGCCGGTGGTGAACCCGATCCGCGGCGACGGCACCTTCGAGGAGTCGGTGCCGATGGTCGGCGGCGTGTTCTTCAAGAAGGCCGACGAGGTCCTGACCTCGGACCTGCGCGAGCGCGGCGTGCTGTTCAAGCACCTGGAGTACGAGCACAGCTACCCGCACTGCTGGCGCTGCCACACCGCGCTGCTCTACTACGCGCAGCCGGCCTGGTACATCCGCACCACCGCGTTGAAGGACGCGATGATGCGCGAGAACGACGCGGCCAACTGGTTCCCGGACAACGTCAAGTACGGCCGGTTCGGCGACTGGCTGAACAACAACATCGACTGGTCGCTGTCGCGCAAGCGCTACTGGGGCACACCGCTGCCGCTGTGGGTGTGCGAGGACAACCACGTGACGGCCGTCGGCTCGCTGAAGGAGCTCGGCGAGCTGTCCGGGCAGGACGTGTCCGAGCTGGACCCGCACCGGCCGTTCGTGGACGACGTCACGATGCCCTGCCCGCAATGCGCTGATACTGGTCGGATCGCCACCCGGGTACCGGAAGTCATCGACGGCTGGTACGACTCCGGCTCGATGCCGTTCGCGCAGCACGGCTACCCCTACGCCGAGGGCTCGGTCGCGGCCTTCGAGAACGCCTACCCGGCGGACTTCATCGCCGAGGCCATCGACCAGACCCGCGGCTGGTTCTACTCGCTGCTGGCGGTCGGCACGCTGGTCTTCGACAAGTCGTCGTACAAGAACGTCCTGTGCCTGGGCCACATCCTGGCCGAGGACGGCCGCAAGATGTCCAAGCACCTGGGCAACATCCTGGAGCCGATCCCGCTGATGGACCAGCACGGCGCCGACGCCGTCCGCTGGTTCATGCTGGCCGGCGGCTCGCCGTGGTCGGCCCGCCGGGTGGGGCACGCGACGATCCAGGAAGTCGTCCGCAAGACCCTGCTGACGTACTGGAACACGGTCTCCTTCCAGGCCCTCTACGGCCGCACCGGCGGCTGGGCCCCGTCGCAGACGGACCCGAAGCCGAGCGAGCGGCCCGCCCTGGACCGCTGGGTGCTCTCCGAGCTCAACGTCCTGATCCGCGAAGTCACCGCGGCCATGGACGAGTTCGACACCCTGAAGGTCGGCAAGCTCCTGTCGGCGTTCGTGGACGACCTGTCCAACTGGTACGTCCGCCGCGCCCGCCGCCGCTTCTGGAACGCCGAGCCCGCCGCCATGGCCACCCTGCACGAGGCGCTGGAGACGGTGACGAAGCTGATGGCACCGATGGTCCCGTTCATCACCGAGCGGGTGTGGCAGGACCTGGTCCGCCCGGTGTCGGACGCCGCGCCGGAGTCGGTACACCTGTCGCCCTGGCCGGTGGCGGACGACGCCCTGATCGACGCCGACCTGGCCGAGCAGATGGCGCTCACCCGCCGCCTGGTCGAGCTGGGCCGCGCCACGCGCGCGGACTCCGGCGTGAAGACCCGCCAGCCGCTCTCGCGGGCCCTGGTCGGGGCTCCGGGCTGGGCCGCGCTCAGCGAGGAGCTGCGCTCGCAGCTGCTGGAGGAGCTGAACGTGGTGACGACGTCCCCGCTGGCGGACGCCGGCGGCGAGCTGATCGACTACAGCGCGAAGGGCAACTTCCGGACGCTGGGCGCACGCTTCGCGAAGCGGACGCCGCTGGTCGCCGCCGCGATCGCAGCCACTGACGCCGGGGCGCTGGCCACCGCGCTGCGGTCGCAGGGCTCGGCGGCGGTGGTCGTGGAGGGCGAGGAGGTGACGGTGTCTCCGGAGGAGGTGATCGTCACCGAGACCCCGCGTGAGGGCTGGGCCGTGGCCACCGCGGGCGGCGAGACCATCGCCCTGGACCTGCACATCACGCCGGAGCTGCGGCGCGCGGGTCTGGCGCGCGACGTGGTGCGGTTCCTGCAGGAGACGCGGAAGGCCACGGGCTTGGACGTGGCGGACCGCATCCGGCTGACGTGGGAGCTGCTGCCCGGCGCGGAGGCCGGCCCCGAGACGGCCGAGGCAGTGCGCGAGCACGCAGCGATGATCGCCGACGAGGTCCTGGCCGTGGAGTTCGCCGAGGGCGAGGTCGCGACCGACGAGGACCCGGCCGACCTGGCGAAGCTGCAGGCCGCGATCGCCGGGGACGCGGATCTGGGGCTCCGGTTCCGGATCGCCAAGGCGATCTGAGCCGAGCCGGTGCTGAACTGCGCGCGCCGCCGATCCTGAACGGATTAGGCGGCGCGCGCTTCTTCATGTCCGTGGCAGCTGGTTGGCGCTGTCGGGTGTCGGTGGCGCGGGCTATACATGTCGATAAGGGGCGATAATGTCCTAACAAAATGCCCGCGCCCAGCCCGGGCACCCCCTCAGTTGATCGGAATATCCCGCACCAAAATGATCCCCGCCATGATCCCGTTCACCCCGACAGCCTGCGTCCAGTAAGCGTTCACCGTCGACCCCGACGCCGGCGCGTCCACCACGAAGTCGCCGATCAGCGGCTGGCCCGGGTCGATGTTGCCGTCCGAACTTCCGCTTCCGAGCGTCCACAGCGGGTCGAAGTTCTCTGAGTTCAGCGTGTTGCCCTGCGCGTCGACCACCACGCCGCCGGTAAAGACACCCTCGTTCATGCTGACCTTCTGGCCGCTCTCGTTGTCGATGGCGAGGTGGATCACGATCTTGGCCCCGTTGCGCGCGGCCCGGAGTTTGATCGTCAGCGCGTGGCCCGCCGGCGCGCCCTTCGGCCAGGTCGCGGTCACCGACTTGTCGGGGTTCAGCTCGACGGTGATCGGCTGCGGGTCGGCCAGCTGGCCCTGGGGCGTCCAGGTGCCGGCGGCGGGCGGCGGGGACGCGGGCGCCGAAGAAGACGCCGATGATTCAGAAGGCGAAGAAGACCCCGTCGCCGAAGAAGACCCCGTCACCCCAGTAGGCCCCGCCGCCGTCGAAGAAGACTCCGTCGCCGCACCAGGCCCCGCCACCGCGACCGTCCCGTTGCTAGCGCACCCCTGAAC
>NZ_JAACYW010000253.1 GCF_015356825.1 Catenulispora rubra
GCGTTGAGGGATCGCACGGGGCTGTTTTCGCGGGTTGCGATGCCGCTCACCTGGGCGGTTCCCTGGGCTCCCTGTGATCCCTTGCGCTGGTCGGACTGGGGGAGGCGCCTGGGGCCGGGCTGAGGGAGAACTCCCCGATTCCCCGGCGCCTCCCCGATCTTTTAATTGGCGCAATACCGCGATTCGGCTAGTCGTCGTCCTCGTCGATGTCGTCGTCGAATCCGTCGTCGGGCTCGTCGTCGTCGCGATCGGCCAACGCCGCGGCGACCGCTTCGCCGGAGACGTGCATCCGGCCGCCGTCGGTCTTGTAGGTGGGGGCGCCGGCTGCGGCCATCCCTTCCTTGAACCCGGCCGGGGTCAACTTGGCCCACACGCTGGGGTGTCGACGGCCCAGCTCAGCGATGACCTGCGCGCATAGCATCCGCTCGGCGCCGGCGAGGATGTCGGCGACCTCGGTCAGCAGGTCCGGGTCGGTGTCGGGGGCGTCCTCAGGCTGGTCGAGTGCTGCGGCGTTGAGCAGCGCCATGGCCCGTGTCACCACCGGCGTGATCTCGTCGGTCCCGCCTTCCTTGGCGATGTAGTTCATCCGCACCAGCTCGAACCGGTTGCGGGTGAACCCGATGGTGACCGCGGTACCGATGTCCTCGTTCGGGTCCAGCTCGGTGGCGGTGATGCCGGCCTTGTACTTGCCGGTGCCGAGCAGGCCGTCATTGGCGATGTAGTCGCCGACGGCGAACGCGGCCCGGTTGGAGGTGGAGCGGGTCACTTCCTTCGGGATGGAGTCCTTGGCCGGGGACACGGTGACGAACACCAGCGTGATGCCGCACTTGCGCGCCTTCTTCATCACCTTCACGGCCAGCTCAGCGGCTTCTTTGCCGTGCTTCTTGTGCTCGAACAGCTCGTGGCACTCGTCCAGCACCACGATCCGCGGACGCAGCCGGGCGTCCTTCTCCGCCAGGTCCCGGGTGACCTTGATCTCGCCGTAGGTCTCCAGCAGCTTTCCGCGCGCCGATACGTCGTTGCGCAGCTCCCGCAGCCGCTTCAGCGCGGCCAGAATCTGCTCGTCGTCGTCGCCCTTGACCAGGGTGCGCAGCCTGGGGGCCATCGCGTCGTAGTCGGCGTTGTAGGCCATGACGTACACGTCGATGATGACCAGCGGGTCCAGCATCGCCCCCAGCAGCAGGTTCCGGGTCAGCGAGGACTTCCCCGTCCCCATGATCCCGCCGATCATGTAGTTCTTGGCCATGAGCTGCCCGGACACCACATCGCCGCGCTGGGTAATGCCGATCGGCACGCCCTTGAAGTAGTCGGCGGTGCCCTCGGTCAGCAGCGGCCACGGCGGCACCTGCCCGGACAACGAGCCCTGATGAGCGACCCACAGGTCCATCACGCCGGGCTTGCCTCGCGGCTCGGTCGGCCACACCTCCACCGGCGCGCGCAGCAGGTTGTGGGCCAGGGTGGTCTTCTTCTCCACGATTTTGAACACCGGCACCTCAGGCGGCAGCAGCAACTGGCAGCCCCAGCCCTCCCCAGCCAGGTGCGCCGGCTCGATCCACCGGGGCTTCCACCCGTTCTTGAAGTGCTTGTTCAAGGCCGGGATGCCGAGCGCGGCCAGGGCCTGCAGAATGGCCGACTCGTCCGGCACCATGTCCCGGTCCTCGCCGTTCTCCAGCTCGGCCGGCCCATCCCACACCAGCTCGGACTCACCGGCCCGGCCCATCGCCCAGAACGTGGCCAGGACCACGAACGGCGCAGACCAAACAGCAGGGCGCCAGCCGACCTCCACCACGGTGACCAGGAACTGCACGATGTCGGCGGCGATTTTGAACGGCACCGCCACCTGCGTGACATCGTCGGAGTTCGCCCACATCGCGATCCCGGCCACCAGCAGCAGGAACGCCGTCCCGGCCACGGTGGCGAGCACGCTCCGAGCGATCTCCACCGGCGCCGCCAGCAGCGCCATGCGCCGCTCGTGCCGCTCGTACCGGGCCAGCCGGGCCCGCTCCTCCCAGGTCAGAGCCGCCTCGTAGTCGCCGGCCTCGTGCGCGGCCTTCATCATCCGGTCGTGCAGCGTGGAAGTCTTCGACTCCCACGTCCGCACCGCCGCAATCCGCGCGCCGGCACCCACGAACCGCACGTGACGGCCAGTGGCGGTAGTGGCCGGGTGGCCGGCGATCGCACGCAGCCGTGCCCAGGCCTGGCGCCTGCGTACACGGCGCTGCGCCCGGGTCGGGCCGGCGTCGCGGTTGACGACGATGCCCTCCACGACGTGGGAGTTCGTCGCCGCCTCGGCCAGGCTCGGCCCGGCCTGTCCCGGCTCCTGGCCGCCGTTGACGAAGGCGGGCACGCCCAGGCCGTCATCGCCGGCCTCACCGCGCTGCGGGAACGTGATGACCCGCGCGCCCTCGGGCTCGTAGTCGTGCTCGAACGTTTCGGACATCAGTGGGCCTCCTCACCTGCGAAGTTGAACCCGTTGGGGTTGCTGTTGGCGCCGGTCATCACCGGCACGTCGTAGCCGACCTCGACGCGGGGACGTGCCCCGAACTGCTTGTCCAGGCCTGCGAACCTCCGGGACACCTGGCCCGGGTCACGCTCGGCGGCGCGGGCGGTGGCGCGCACGCCCATTCCGGTCTCCCAGCCGTAGCGGATTATCCGGTCGGCATCGGCCGTGGACACCCGGGTCTCGCCCGGCGTTTCCGGCTCGCTGTCGGCTGCTGCGCTGCGGTCAACACCCGGGGTGTTGACAGGGGTGTTGATAGGTGCAGCCTGCGATTCGACCGTCACCGAGTTGAAATCGCCGTCAGCCCCGACAGGGCCGGTCTCAGGGGTCTGCGCCGGGGCGGCGTCATCAGCTGCCTCCGCGATCCCCAGACGGTCCAGGGCGTCGGCGAAAGCGGCGCGGGACAGCTTGGCGTGAACCTCGCTCGGGTCGCCGTGCCGCAGCGCGTCCCCGATCAGCTTCATCCGGCCGCGGTAAGCACGGGCCTTGGCGGTGAGCGGGAAGCGCCAGCCGTCGCGCTCCCGGTCGGTGAGGCGCAGGAACTTCGCGACCCGGCGGGCCGAGTCCACGGTGAGGACGTCGGTGTCGATGGCGTCGGCCAGGCGCAGCCACACGAACACCCGCTCCGGCGTGATGCGCCAGCGGATCGGGCCGGCCGTCCGGCGGGTCCGGGCGGCGCGGCGCTGCGGGGCCAGGGCCCGCTCCCACAGCCAGGCGCCCACCGCCGGGATGACCGCGCGGCCCAGGGCCTCGCGGAAGTTGCCGGCCACCGACGTCGACAACGCGGCGGAGATGCCGGTCAGCACCCACAGCCCGACGCCGTCGACGCCGGCCGTGCCGGTCTCGCGGATGTTCTTGCGGGCCCGCAGCGCCTCGGCCACCTGCGCACCCTCCAACACCCCGACCAGGAACACCTTCAAGTCGATGCCGTAGTGCATGGCGTCCGTGAGGTACTTCCACGTGCCGGTAGCGGCGTAGGTGGTCGCGGCCAGCGCGACCACGGCGGTGATCAGGTCGGCCAGGTCGTAGCCGGACAGGAACCTGCGCACCCTGATGGCAAGCCAGACGGCAGTGCCGAACACGGCCAGGGCCACGACGCCAGCCACGACCAGCTGCCAGGCGGGAGCGGTGGCGGCCCAATGGGTCAGGGCAGTGGTGTTCATCGTGCACCGCCGATCCCGCGGTCGCCGAGCACCGCGTCGCCGAGCCGGCCGACGCCGTCAGGCGTGGCGAGCCAGGACGGGAAGCCGGTGCTGTCCTCGTGATCCGGCCACACCCCGGCGTCCAGCAGGGTCTGCACCGCGGCCACGCGGTCGGCGCGGTCGAGCAGCAGCACCGCCAGGGCGCGCAAGCCGTCGGCGTCGCCCTCGATGCTCACGCCAGGAAGTACGACGCCGCTGTAGGCGGGCATCTCGAAGTTGCCGTAGACGTAGAGCGCGCCGGCCCAGGTGTCGCCGGTCGGCCGAACCACGACGAGGCGGTGGAACGTCGCGTTGATCGGGTGGCGCAGCCACATCCACAGGGTCATCCACATCCAGTGGGCCGCCGGCGTGACCCTGGATCGGGTGGCTGTGCGGTGCAGCGCGGCGGGGTTGTGGTGCTGGCCGTTGTCGTTGGTGTCGTTGGGCTTGTCCATGTCACAGCCCTTCCGGGTTGAAGAAGTCGAGAGCGAACAGCGGCTCGCAGCCTGCGGCGCGGGCTTCGGCCCGGGTGTGGGAGGCATTCGCGGCATGCTCGGGTGCGTCGTAGGCCAGGTGGCAGCGCTGGCACATGGCCAGCAGGTTCGTGTCGTCGCAGTTCTCGGGGGTGCGGTCCAGGTGCGCGGTAGTCAGCACCACCGGCGACTTGGTGACCGGGTGCGCGCTGCCGTGCACCGCGGCACAGCGGCCGGTGTGGGTGCGGCACTGGCCGGTGCACTCGCATCGCCCGGCCGCGCGCACGAACCGGATCCGGAAGCTGATCCGGGCCCAGCCGCGCGGGTAGCGAGCCTTGTTCTCAGCGCGGATCGGCATCACGCACCACCGATCTGGCCAGCCGCACCGACGGTGCGGGTCCGGCGCAGCGGCGCCGACTGGATCGTGTAGCCGCCGGCCGGGGGTTCGGCCAGGCGCCAGGTACCGCGCCCGCCGTGCTTGGCCGCGTACAGCGCCACATCCGCGCCCTTCATCGCCTGCGGCAGGGTCGGTGTCGGCAGCGCCGCCACCTCGACCACGCCAACCGACGCGGCGGCCGGCAACACGGTGGCGCCGAGCCGAACCGGCGCGGATAGCGCGGCCAGCAGATCGGCCATACGCACGCCCAGCGGCGCGTCGGTGCGGTGCGGGCGGCAGAACGCCATGAACTCGTCCCCACCCAGCCGCCCGGCCGTACCGCGCGGCCCGACCCAGGCGGCCAGGCGCGCGGCAAGCGCGGCAATCACCGCGTCGCCGGCGTCGTGGCCGAACGTGTCGTTGATGGCCTTGAAGCCGTCGCCGTCGACGGCCAGCAGCCACAGCCCGGCCGGTCGGCGCACCGCCTTGGCAGCCAGGCGGCACCAGGCCGCGCGGGTCGCCAGACCGGTTACCGGGTCACGGCGGGAAGCCACGACCTGGCGGCGCTGAGCGAGGTTCAGCACGCCCAATGCCGCTGTTGCGGAGGTCGGGACCAGCATCGCGGCGGCGCTCATCGCGCACCCCCGGCCTGCTGGGCCACTTCCAGTTCCGCCTTCAGCGCGGGCATGCCGCGGCGGAAAACCTCGGCGTGCACCTGGCGGCGCGGCGCGGCGATCGGCGTGTTGAGCAGGTTGTGGATCCACAGCAACGACACGAACTCGGCGCGGTCGTTCTCGTCCTCCTCGCCAGCGCCGGTCAGGTACGCGTAGATGCCCACGTCCTGGGGCATGGCCGCCATGGCCATGGTGCGCAGCTGGTACCAGGTGAACTCGTCGTCCGCCAGCGCGGCCGCGGCCAGAACGCCGGCGCCGTCCAGGCGGTGGCCCGGGGCCGCGCACAGCGCGTCGGCTACGCGCCCGATGGCGGGCCAGTAGTCAGTCACCAGTTGCTCGGCTAGGGCCGCGCCGATGCCCAGTGGCAGGGTCGTGTCGGCGATCAGTTTCTGTGTGTGCACCAGGTCGTGTTCGGCGGTGCTGCGGGCCTCGGCGGCGGCGTTGGGGTGGCCGGCTTGCTCCAGCAGACGGCGCGCCGCGATCTCGCCGGCCGCGGTGGCGACCAGTTCGGCCAGCTCGGTGGTGTTGATTCCGGAGAACGTCGTGCTGCCTGTAGCGATCTCGAACTCGTCGTCGTCGACGGCCTCGATACCGCACTCGATGACGTGCTGGCCCAGCAGCAGATGCACCACGGCGTGCCCGGCCTCGTGCGTGGCCATCAGACGCACGGCTCCACCGGCGTAGACGAAAGGCGCCGGGGCGTTGACAGTCGGATGCGTCATGTCACTGCCCTCCCAGGTGGGAAGGGCCGGTGTGGTCGCGCCAGGCGCCGGACTCGGTGTCGAAGGCCTGGATCTGAAGGAACTCCGCCACCTCCGGGCCGTCTTCGCCGCCGCCGATCTCGCGGTGGACCGGGCGCATCCGCCAGGTGCCCTCACCGCCAGGCCACCAGTCGGCGTGCCGGTCGTGGTCGAACCAGCACACCGCCCGGGGCGGGAGGAAGTGGCACTGCTCGGGATGGGTGACCTCGTACATGTCGGTGTCGACGCCATCGAGCGGGTGCGCGCCGATGAAGGTGCGCACGGTGTGCCAGGCCGCCTCGGCCTCCTCGGCCAGCAGGTCCGGGCCCCCGTGCGCGGCCAGCAGCCGCAACGCCTCCCGGCCGCCGCTGTGCCGCTTCACCTGGTCCACCACACGACCGCCAAGGGTCCGCTGCTCAGTGCTGCCGGCACGCAACGCCGCCACCAGCCGGGACACCGAGTGCGAGCCAGTGGCGACCAGCACCACAACCGGGGCGCCCGAGGCGTCGTCGTAGGCGCGGGACTCGAAGCTCATCGCCGCACACCCCCGTCCAGGGCCCGCAGCGCGGCGGCCAGCATCGGCTCGTGCGCCTCGTACAGCCGTCCACCGACACGGGCCAGCTCCACGATCAGCGAGTCCAGGTCGGTTAAAGGCAGCCAGGCCGTGTCGGTGGCGTCGTCACCGGCGGTCGCCGGCACGACGCCGGGCAGCTGGAACAGTGCCGCGGTGGAGCACACCCAGGAGTGGTCGGAGTTGCGGTGGTCCTCGACGTACCCGGACCAGATCACCTGCGGGGTCAGCTCGGACAGGTCGACGCCGGTTTCCTCGCGCAGCTCACGGGTCAGGGCCTGCGGCGCGGACTCACCGGGATCAACCATGCCGCCGGGCAGCGCCCACACGCCGATGTCGGCGCGGCGGATCAGCAGCACCCGCCGTCCGCGGCCGGTGCCGGCCACCACGATCGGGTCGGCGGCGGCGTTCTCGCCCCACTTGCCGAGATTCCGGCCCCACCGGCCGGTGCGGCCGGTCGGGTTCAGCGGCCACCCAAGGGCGTCGAAGGTGAACGGCACCACCGCCACGGACGCCCGAAAGAACCAGTCGCGGATCTCGCTGGGGGTCGCGAACGGCTCGGCCCAGCCCTCGGCCACCACAGCGGCCAGGTTCTCCGGCAGCAGCTCGGCCGGGGTGATGTCGACCGGGGCGTAACCCGGGTGCGGCACCGTCCACGGCCGCAGCGCAGCCTCGGGGTCCTCGACACGCAGCCGCACCTCGATGTACCGGCGCACCATGCGCGAGTTGCCACGGTTCGCGTACTCGCCGGACTCCTCCACCACATCGAACGCGCGGCGCAGCACAGCGGCGACGGCCTCGACCTGGTCGGGGGTGTCCATCAGACGGAGCTTCACAGCGCACCCCCGGCCAGGATCAGAACCGTGATGAACAGCCAGCCCTTGTGCCAGGCCTGGTCGAGCAGCGCCGCGCCGGTGGCTGCCGGCATGTTGTCGTCATGGCCGGGGCGCGGGGCGCCCAGGTCGTAGAAGGCGGCCTTGCCCGGCCCACACAGCGAGGCCAGGCGGCGCAGCGTGGTGCGCCGGTCGGCCCAGTAGTGCGAGACGGCGTCGATGCCCAGGCCGAGGGCCCACCACAGCGGGCGGACCGGCAGCCCCGTCACGGCGAACGCGGCCAGCAGCGCGGCGAGCTTGGCGCCGGTCAGGGAGGCCACGTGCCGCGCACACGCGGCCCGGGCCTTCCATCCGGCCCCGCCCTTGGTGAGGGCCTGGCACGGGGTCTGGAGCCAGTAGTCGGCGACCTCGTGGGCGGCGATCAGCGCGACGTAGGACACGGCCAGCACGGCCGCAGCAGTCAGGTTCACTTCCCCGCCTCCTTCGTGCAGGACTCGGCGTGTGAGGTCGCGTCGTCGACGGCGGTCTGCCAGGCGGAGTCTTTGAGCTCGGGCAGGTAGCTGTGCAGGCCCTGCGGTCCGCAGGCGGTGCAGATCGTGGAGAAGGTGTTCGGCAGGTGCGGGTAGTCCGCGACGTTCACCACGGCCCCGCCGGCGGTGGAGAAGAAGGCCAGCGGCTCCGGCGCGGCCTCAGCCGCGTCGTCGTCCTGGCCGTCGTCGCCGCTGGGGGTTGGCGCGGGCAGGTAGTCGTCCAGGTGCTCGTCGTCCCAGCCGACGGTGCCGGCTACCAGCCGGTGGACCAGGTCGGCCTCCCAGGAGCCGGGACGGTTCGCGGTCACCGCCTCCACCGAGCCCAGTTGCGCCGCGGCAGTGGCCAGGACACCAGCGAGCCAGCCAGCCACGTCAGTGCCGTGGGCGATGACGGCCAGCACCGCCGGCAGCGCCGCCTCAGTCGCGGCGGCGACGCTCGGCAGCGCCAGCACAGCCCGCAGCCGGGCCGTCGCACCGCGGTGCGCGGTACGGGCCGGGCCCATCAGGGCCGCGATGTTCGTGCGCTGCTTGCCCTCGGGCAGCTCGGTCAGCAGCTGCTCGCCGACGGCGAGGGTGTGCGACAGGTCCCGCACCAGGTTCCGCGCCGAGTCGTACTCGCCAGCCTCGACCATCCCGTTCAGGCCGCTATACGGCAGCCAATCCAGGTCGATCGCGGTGTCGCAGATCTGGCAGGACTCCTCAGCGCCGCACCACCACGGGTGGGTGAACGCGCATTCCGGGCACCGCAGCGGCGAGAACTCGGCGTCGGCGGCGTCGATGCCGTCGGCCAGGAAGGACTCGTCGACGGCCCAGCCCGCGGTGATGTAGCCGGGCAGGATCTCGTTAACGACCTGGCGGAAGCCGTGCAGGTAGTCGGTGCTGCTGTCCGCCTCGGTCGGCAGCGGCAGGGCGTCAGCCAGGTAGATGCTGACGGTCTGGTTGCCGTCCCACAGCCGGATCATCATGTCTCCGCCGGCCGGATGCGTCAGCATCCACTCGGCCAGGATGAACCGGCCGTCCAGCTCATCGATGGGCCACACGCGGGTCATTCGGTCACCCCCGGAGCCTCGATGCCGTCCAGCGCCGCCAGGTCGCCGGCGCCCTGCAGCAGGCACGCCGGGCAACCCGGCGCCTGGTGGTCGTGCACCAGACGGGCCGCGTCGATCCCGTCGACGGCGGCGATGTCGAACTCGGCGTCGTGCAGTGCCGCCAGCTGCGCCAGCCGCAGCGAGGCGGTCTTGCCCTGGCTCATCAGCCCGCCGACGAGGACGTGCTGGATGTACGGGCGGCCGGGGTCCGCGTTCAGCGCGCCGATGAGCGCCTCGGCGACGTCGGCGTGTCCGGAGTCGATCCGGTTGGCCTCGGTCAGCCGCGCGACCACCTCCGGGGCGGTGCCCGGGTGGGCGATCACGGCGCTGCGCTCGCCGATGGCGAAGCGGAAGCCAGCCAGCACGCTGCTGACCGCCGCGGCCTCGGGGTTCAGGTTCGGGTTCGTCATGGCTCAGACCGCCTTCGGGTCCAGCACGCGTAGCCACGCCGCCGTCATCGGGCGCCGCTCGTTGCTGTGCAGGTCGGAGGTGATCTGGTTCTCGGCCGTCAGCGCGATGCGGGCGGCGTCCATGTGCAGCGCGGCCATCTGCGCCCACAGCGCCACCTGCTCGGCGTCGTGCGGGGCGTCGGAGTAGTCGCCGGTGACGTTCTCCACCAGCGCCAACAGGCGCGAGGCCATCGCGTAGTGCTCCGGTCCGGTCATCGAGAAGCCCCCTTCGGGACTGAAGAATTCGAGGAAGAAGAGTGAGAGGGCGACGGGCTGGTCGGCCCGGCCGGGTTGGACCCGTCGGTCGTGCCGTCCAGCGGCCCGGTCGGACCGGGCGTGGTGTCGTCGTTCTGCGTCAGGCGCACCAGCGCCAGCACCATCGCCACGATCAGCGCCGCGTAGATGACGTTGGCCAGCAGCACCTGCCACCAGCGCGGCCCGGGCGGCGTCACCTGGTACACGGCCTGCGCCTTGAACGCCTTGTTGGCCTTGTAGATCCGCCGCTCACGGGCGATGACCCACACCACCGCCACGACCACACCGAGGGTCGCCAAAACGGTCACCGCGACACCGCCTTGCCGGTGTTGCTCGGGTCCCGCTCGCTGCGAGCCACCGGGGCGTCGATGCTGATGTGGCGGTCGCCGGCGACCAGCTTGTGGACGTGCAGAATCACCTGGCCGTCGTCGTACACCTGCGTGTCCATCGGCGTGTCCAGGGCGTCGGCCAGCAGCTGCACCGCCGCGGCACGCTCCTCCATGTCCAGCTCGATGCCGTAGAAGCCGATGGTGATGTTGCCGCTAGCGCCGACGAACGTGACCGTCGCCGAACCCAGCTCCGCGTGCCGGTCGATGAACGCCGCGAGGGTGCGCAGCGACCGTGCCAGCGGCACGTTCGCACTAGCCCCGTCGGCGGCGAACCCCGCCCACAGCGACGACCCGCCCTGCGAGACCGGGATCTTCTGCACCACCGGCTTGTCGATGTCGCGGTGGACCACCGCGACCGGCACACCTTGCATGCGCAGCCGGGCCGCACTCGCCTCGGCGATCGCCACCGAACGGTGCCGACCGCCCTTACAGAACACGTGAACCGGCAGATCCAGGCCCTGCGGGTCCGACACGTGGTCGAACAACGCCAGAACCCGCGCCACCGTGTCGTCCACGATCTCCAGCGCCCCCGGCGTGGCCATCACGTGGTCGAAGACCACGTCGTCCAGGCCGGTCTTGAACCGCATACTCGGGTCGTCGTGCGGGTTCCGCAGCGCCGTACGCAGGTCCACCGAAAGGGCGTTGCCCTCCGGCGGCTCACCGTGCAGCACACCAAACGTGGTGATCAGAACGCGGCTCATGACGCCGCCGCCAGACCGGCCTGCCACTCCGTGGTCAGGTCGCTCATCGAGATGCTGCGGCCGTTGTCCAGCTCGTTCATGCCGCGCTCGACGAACGCGCGCGGGATACGGAAGTTTGCCTGGTCGCCGGAGCCGCAGTCGAGGGCGGGCAGCTTGCCCGAGACGCACATGCGGCGGACCGTCTCGCGGGAGACGCGGAAGATCTTCGCGACTTCGTTGACGGTCAGGAAGTCGGCGGTCGACACCTTTGCGGGCGCCGCCGGGATCTGCGAGAGCGCGGTGCGAACGATCTGGGCCACCGCCGCTTCGATCTGGGCGATCGCCGCCTCGCTACGCTGGTCGAGCATCGAAACTCCTCCGAGAGTCCGGTGTCGCCCCGGTCAGCGCAGTGTTGGCGCACTGCGAATTGCTGACCGGGGCTCTGCTGTGTTGGGCGTGGCTTGACGCGCAAGCCCCTGAGTGCCCTCCTAGCTACTTAGCTAGCTAGGTGCACTGGTTGCAAGGTAGCGCGAGGGTGACGCACAACGCAAGGATTTAGCTAGCGAGGTAGCTAGGATGGGGTCTCATGAGCATTGATCCGACTGACCCGCGTTCGTCGTCACGGCAGATCGCCGACGCATTGCGCGAAGAGATCGTCAGCGGACGCATCGTGCCCGGCGAGAGACTTCCATCGGAAAGCAGGCTCGTCGAGACCTACGGGACCGCTTCGCAGACTGTCAAGCAGGCGATCGGCCTGCTGAAGGCTGAAGGCCTGGTCGAGGGCCGGAAGGGGAGCGGTGTCTACGTCCGCCAGGCGCCCGTCATAACGCGGGTGGACATGAGCCGCTTCTCCCGCAGCAAGCGGGCTGCCGGCCGGGCAGCTCAACAGGCGGAAGCAGAGGCAGCTGGCCTGTCGTGGAAGCAGGAGGTCTTGCACCTCGGCGAGGTACCTGCGCCAGCTTGGGTAGCTGAGCTGTACGCGATCGCGGAGGGTGACCCGGTTTTCGTTCGCCGGCGTCGCGAGTGGGTGGGCGATCAGCCGAACCAGCTTGCTGACTCGTACTACCGGCCCGAGGTAGTCGAGGGAACAGCGATCCAGGAGCTGAAGACCGGCCCCGGCGGGAGCCTCGCGCGGTTGGAGGAGGCTGGTCACCGCATCGTCCGCTTCCGCGAGCAGCTGAGGACTCGCATGCCTTCGCCCGAAGAGGTTCGAAGCCTTCGCTTGGCGGAAGGGGTGCCAGTCGTTCGGATGCGTCGGGTCACCTTTGCTGAGAGTGGCCCAGTGGAAGTCTTCGAAAGCATCATGGCCGGCGACCGGTTCGAGTTCACCTACGAGTTTGACGCTCCCGAGTAGTCGGCCAGGAAGCGAGATCGACTGTGGAAGTTGCGTACACCTGCCAGGCGGCGCCGGGAGGCCGTCCTAACGATGACTTCGTCATCGCGACCGAGCGGTACGTGGTTGTGCTGGATGGCGCGACGGCACCGGCCGGAGTGGATTCCGGTTGTATTCACGACGTGCCGTGGCTTGTCGCGCAGCTGGGGACTCATCTGGCGCGGATGTTGAGCACCGAGAAGGCGGCGCCTCTCGTCGAGGTTCTGCGGTCGGGCATCGAGGCGACGATGGCGAGCCACGCCGACACCTGTGACCTGACGAATCGCGACAGTCCGTCGACGACGGTCGCGATCCTTCGCCGAGATGCCGAACTCCTTGAGTACGCGGTGCTAGGCGACTCCGCGGTCATCGTGGAGCAGCACGACGGCGAGCTCGTGGTTGGCCACGATGACCGAACGTCGTACCTGCCGGCCTACACAGTCGAGGCAGTGAGCCGGGCACGGAACACCGAGGAGGGGTTCTGGATCGCCAGCGTGCAGCCTGAAGCCGCCGATCGTGCAGTGACCGGCGCGATTCCGGTGTCGGCCGTCAGCAGCGCCGCGGTCATGACCGACGGCATCACGAGGCTTGTCGAGCGCTATGGCTGGAGCTGGGCTGATCTGCTCAAGCGGCTGGAGAGCCACGGGCCCGCCCAGCTCGTTGAAGACATTCGCGCCGAAGAGCGCGCCACACCAGCCGGTACGTTTCGTGGCAAGGTCCACGACGACGCCACCGCCGTGTTCTGCCGATTCTGAGCTGGAGGAGTAGCCACCGTGGGAGTCAAGCACTCAGTAAGCGTTGCCGGCGCCGTTGTCCGGGAAGACGGACGGATCCTGGCGATCCGGCGGCATGACAATGGAGCGTGGGAAGCTCCAGGTGGAGTGCTCGAACTCGACGAGACTGTCGAAGCCGGCCTGGCTCGCGAGATTCGCGAGGAGACGGGTATCGAGGCTGAGCCTGACGCCTTGACCGGCGTGTACAAGAACATGAAGGTTGGGGTCGTCGCCCTCTTCTTCCGCTGTCGCCAGGTTGGAGGTGCAGAGGCCCTGTCCGAGGAAACCACCGAGGTCCGCTGGATCCTTCCGTCTGAGGTCGAGGCGCTCATGGCGCCGACGATGGCCGTCCGGCTGCTCGATGCTCTGTCCTTCGATGGACGGCCGCGGGTCCGAACGCACGACGGCGTGCAGCTGCTGTAACGGCTCCTGCTCCTTACCTGTTGATATCTAGTCGTTGGCGATGCGCGTTTGCTGCTGTTCAACAGCTGTTTCAAGGATCGTAGTCACAAAATCCACTGACTCTCTATGTGATCCGTAGTGCCTTTCTGCCAGGACTTTACTCAACCAGACAGCCTTATTCTGGTTCGCGTGCTCCCTGTGAAAGCTCTCCAGTTCGCCAACGGGGACGACAAGAATTCCGAGCTTACGTAACTCTGCCCACAATGCGTCAAAGGCGTCGCGAGCGTCGCCGGACAGGCTTTCGCGGCCGAACCGTTTCACTTCATGCCAGCCGCCCTTCGTGGCTGTTGCTTCTCTAAGATTCTCCAGTTCGCCGCTGCTAAGATACCGATCTTCGCTACGCTCGAGCAGTTTAACTAGCTGATCTCTAACCGTTGATCGCTCCGGTCTCGCACCCTTGCTCCCTACGGCCGCCTTGATGACATTGCGCGCTTTTGAAAAAGCGGCAGGATCGCCTCCGGCGGCTTCGACTAACCTTGCAAAATCGTCGTCCCGCAGGAAATCAATATCCACGACGGACACGACTGCTGCGCCTGCGGACCGCAATGTCTTGACCGCGGCAGCGATGCGACTCTTTCCTGCACAATGCGTGAAATGCAGATCCAGTGAATCGACTGGCGTTCCATCTTTGAGTTCGCTGATAGTGTCCATCACGGCGCGGTAGTAGGTGCAATCACCGTCGCCTTCGCATAGTACAGTAGCGTTGGCGAACAGCCCATCTAGGATGTTGTAGTAACGAGTTAGTGGATCGTTATATAGCGCTCGAAGGGTTTCTGGGTCAACTTGTGCTGCGCGATTCTTCTTCCCCTCCCTTGTTAGTCGGGCGATAGATACTTGTGCCTCGGTGTTGCCGGATGCTGCAATTAAGCCGTCAAGAACATGGGAGCTATGTGTTGCCACAATTACCTGTGTGCTGGGCCCTGTGAGGTCGACCAAGAGTTTTCCGAGGAGGCGGGCTTGAGGAGGGTGTAGAAAAGCTTCCGGTTCGTCGATGAACACCAATGGTGGGTTGGCCGTGGTAAGGGCGAGTACGATGCCCAGAAAGGATCTCATGCCATCGCCTTGCTCGCGCCATAGCGGCAGCTTTCGTAATTCCCGTAGGTAGTCGATGTCTGGGTTGCTTACGGCTGGCCTTGGGGGACTCCCTACGTGCAATTTGATTTCCGGTGTGCCGCCCCGGCTCACGGTCAGGGTTACGCCGAAAGCTCGCTGGAGCAGGTCACTCACCTTCTTCTCCAGCTCGGGGCTCTGCCAGAGTCGTTGGGTGGGCTGAAGGGGCTGGCTGCTCGGGAGCTCGATGGGGTTAAAAGTCTGGGAATCCTGAACTAGACCAAGTCGGCCGTCGGCGTTCATGTGTGCAAAGAGTGTTGCTCCTAGCTGTCCCGATGACTCGACTCTTCCCCACCAGTTGGAGACCGAATCCCGCGTTACTGCGATGCCGTTGACAACGAGATGCTCTTGGTCGACTTGGCCGTAGGGATATTGGCCGCTCTCCTGGAGTCCGTAGATCTTTGCTAGGCGGTCAAAGTAGTCGCCGGGTGATCCCTGGTGGACAATGTCGACTCGCGAAACGGCGAGCTTAGGTGGAAAAGGTTGTGACCCCCGGGTGATGGCATCGATTGATTCGCGCAGGACTAGACTCTTGCCAGCATTGCTTGGCCCCACCAGGACCGTGACACCGTCAACGACGTTGATGGCGTCACCGCTCGTCAGTTCGATGCGGGTGGCTTTGATCTCCATCTCAGGATGCTAACAGTGCGTCTGCCGCACAGTTGGACCCCCGCGCCAATTCGCCACTGCTCGCCAGGGCCACACATTTCATTGATCGCGGGCAGCCGACTTCCCTCTCATCAGTAGTCGGCGTTTGTGCCTGCGCGCCTCAACGCCACCGGCACCTAGATCGGTTGGGCGGCCACCTTCGTTGCCGCTGCGGTGCAACAGGAGGTCTCGCGACAGCTGCTCGGCAGCGCGCTGGTCCGCTGTCCTGGTGCCGCTCGCGTAGAACCGCAGGGTAGTTACGCCGCCATCAGCGTGCCCAAGACGCTCGGCGACCGTGGCAACATCCACGCCGCCTTTCAGTAGCTCCGTTGCGTTGAAGTGCCGCAGGTTCTTCAGCGGCTTTGTGACGCCCACCTTCGCGGCGAGCCGCTCGTAGCGGTGTGTATAGGTGTCGGGATTCCACGGCGTCGAACCGTCGGGCTCGGGGGAGAAGACGTGCGCGTCGTCCTTGAGCTTCAGGCCGGCCTGGGCCAGGGCGGCGACACGGCGCGCCTTGAGGGCCGACAGCAGAGCCACGCTGAAGCTGTCCAGAGACATCCAGCGGTCCTCATCGGTCTTGGTCCCCTTGAACTCCCTCTTGCCGTCGCGGACGACGTAGTTCTCGTCGAGGCAGACCAGGCCGTCGTCCAGGTCTATGTCTCGCCAGCGCAGGGAGATGATTTCGCCGCGCCGGCCGCCGGTGATGGCTGACATCCACAGCTGGATCCCGAAGTCCTCGTCGTGCTCGAACGCTGCGTTGATGAGCGCCGCGACCTCTTGCGGGGTGTGCGGTGGAGCCTTCTTCTTGGTGACCTTTCCTTTGTGGGCGAGCTTCCCGGGGTTCTTGTCTGCCCAGTTCCAGGCGATGGCGTAGCCATACGCGGCCTGAATGATCGCGTTGATCCGCGTGATCGTCGCCGTTGGCATGGGCTTGCAGACGTGGGGCTGGCAGTCGCGCATGTTGGCCTTGGGTGTGCCGTTCTTGTTCCGCGGCTGGCAGTCGTGCGGGCGGTTCGTACGGTGGTCCGTCATCGGCTTGCCGTGGCAGAGCTTGGAGCACTGGCGCAGGTGGTTGTACAGCTCGTCCAGGACGTCCACGCGCTCCTGGAACTGCCGGACGGTGTACTCGCCGATCGTCGGCTTCAGCTTCTGCTCGATGTAGCCGCGGTTCGTCACGGCAGTGCTCAGCTCGTGGTCGGAGATCTCCATCCACTTGTCCAGGAGGTGCGCGACGGTCGCCGAGCGGTCGGGCGACCGCTTGGACTTCGCCTCCTTGAGGAGCTTGCCGGCGTCCGCTACGGCCTCTTCCTCGGTCTCGCGGACCTCACCGTTCAGGTAGATCTGCTTCTTCGAGATGGGGTCGATGCCCGCGTAGACCTTCGCGCGGTACCCGTTCTTCAGCCGTTCCACGTGCCCCTTGGCCATGGGCTCAAGGTAGCTCCAGAGACCGACTCATTCCAGAAACCATTCCACAGGGCGTGGTTTGTCGTAAGCAGTGAGTATCAGCCAGTGGATAGAGGCAACGAAAAAGCCCAGGTCAGACGATGTCTGACCTGGGCTTTCGTGGAGCCTCCTATCGGAATCGAACCGATGACCTACGCATTACGAGTGCGTCGCTCTGGCCGACTGAGCTAAGGAGGCCCGGCCCGTCAGCATGCACCGCGGGCCGGTGCACGAGTGTACCTGACGCTAGGCGCCGACGTCACAAGTGATTCCTGCGGGGGGGACGGTGGCTTGGAGGAGGTAGGCGTCGACTGCGTTGTCGATGCATTGGGAGCCTCGGGTGTAGGCGGTGTGGCCGCTTCCGTTGAAGGTGAGGAGGTGGCCGTTTTGCAGCTGCTTGGCCAGGCCCTGGGCCCAGGGGTAGGGGGTGGCGGGGTCGTCCTTTGTGCCCACTACGAGGATGGG
>NZ_JAACYW010000254.1 GCF_015356825.1 Catenulispora rubra
CTTCGGGGACCTCGGGAACAGAGGGGACGGCGGGGGACGCGAAGCCGGAGGACGGCGCCGTTGCGGCAAGGGCTGCCGCTTCGCGGACCGCCGGCACGGGACCTGGACCCGGCGCGAACGCGCCGGAATCGGCGTCGGCCTGAACCCCTTACCGCCGATATAAGGGTGTTGATAGATGAGCACGTGCCGGTTCCGACGAACCGGCCGGCTCACCGCGAGTGCCCAGAGCGGGAGTCGAACCCGCAACGCCCGAAGGCCGCGAGGTTTAAGCTCGCTGTGTCTGCCTGTTCCACCATCTGGGCCCGAAGCGATCACCGCCGATGATCCTTCGGGCTTCAGCGTAGCGAGAACTCCGCGAAAGCGTGATCGAGTTCCAGCGCTGGTCCGCAGAAGGTCCTGTTCGGGCGCAGGTCGCAAGGGGCGCTGTGCGCTGAGCGGAGAGGACTTTCACCGGACTTCCGGTTGGCGTTCCAGCGGTGTTCGTGTGGCTCGGGGCAGGGTTCGGCGGGTGCGGGGGCATTCAGGGGACGTCTGGTTCGCGGGGCCGGGCGCCTGTGCCCCGCGACGAGTTTTCGCGCGCGCTTACAGAGCCCGCGGCTCCCGCCGGGGGCTCTGTGGGTTCTCCGGTGGGGGGCTTTTATCCGAACGCGCGCGCTGCGCGCTTCAGGTCCATCTCGTGGACGATCGCGTTGGCGTAGCCACGCGGGAGGTCGTGCTCGGCGCGCAGCCAGCTGACGCGCTCCTCGAAACGGGGGAGGGACGGGCCTTCGTCGACCAGCTGGAACCAGGTGTCCAGGCTGCGGCCGGTGGCTGCGGGGATGCGGGCGAGCAGGTTGCGATGGGTCTGTTCGGAGTGGTGGATCGTCATACGGGCGCCTCCGCGAATGGACTGGGCATACGGTCCGTGTGCGCCAGCGTGCCTGAGGGTCGGGCGACTGGCAAGAGGAACGGGACCTGGCGATTCCGTCGCCAGGTGAATCCGGGCGGTCGGTGACGTGCCGCGACGTTCCCGCGGCATTCGCCACCCGTATCCTTCCCGGATGACTTCCAGCACCAAACCGGGGGAACACAGTGCGGACAAAGAAGCTTCGCCGGCGGAGGTCCTGGCGGAGGAACTGACCCGGCTCGCCGAGGGCTACCGCCAGCTGCCGCACTCGAAGTTCTCGCTCCGGTTGGAGCCCTACGGCGACCGCGCGCAGGCCGGCCACTGGCTCGCCACGCAGGTCACCATGGTCGCGCAGGGGATAGAGCGCTGGGACAGTCCGCAGCCGCCGCTCTGGCGGGACCTGCCGACGCTGGGGGTGTTCGCCCTGGGCGACCAGATCGCGGTCGTCGGCACCGACCTGTTGGCCGCCTACCGGGCCCTGAAGGACCCGCGTGAGACCCTCATCTGGACCCCCGGCGACGGACGCGTCCCGGCGGAGAAAGCGATGGCGGCCGTGCTGGAAAGCACGACCGCCTTGCGCCGAGCGCTGTAGCCCGCCCGGAGATACGACCAGAACCAGCTCGGCCGCCGGACCTAGCTCAGGCGCTCCAGGATCAGCGCCATCCCCTGCCCGCCGCCGACGCACATCGTCTCCAGGCCGAACTGCTTGTCGTGCCACTGCAGCGAGTTGATCAGGGTGCTGGTGATCCGCGCGCCGGTCATCCCGAAGGGGTGGCCCACGGCGATCGCGCCGCCGTTCACGTTCAGCCTGTCCAGGTCGATGCCCAGGTCCTGGTAGGACGGGATGACCTGGGCGGCGAACGCCTCGTTGATCTCGACCAGGTCGATGTCGCCGAGCGACATCCCGGCGTGCTTCAGCGCGTTCCGCGTGGCCTCGACCGGGCCGATGCCCATGATCTCAGGGGACATCGCGGTGACGCCGGTGGCGACGATCCGGGCCAGCGGGGTCAGGCCGAGCTCGCGGGCCTTGGTGTCGGACATGATCACCACGGCCGCGGCGCCGTCGTTCAGCGGGCAGCAGTTGCCGGCGGTGACGGTGCCGTCGGGGCGGAAGACCGGCGCCAGCGTCGAGGTCTTCTCGTAGGTGACGCCGGGGCGCGGGCCGTCGTCCTTGCTGACCACGGTGCCGTCCGGCAGCGTGACCGGGGTGATGTCCTTCTCCCAGAAGCCGTCGGCGATCGCCTTCTCGGCCAAGTTCTGCGAGCGGACGCCGAACTCGTCCTGCTCCTTGCGCGAGATGCCCTTGAGCTGCGCCAGGTTCTCGGCGGTCTGGCCCATCGCGATGTAGACGTCCGGGAGGGTGTCGTCCTCGCGCGGGTCGTGCCAGACCCGGCCGCCGGCCGCGAACTCGTTGGTGCGGTTCACCGCGTCGGTGAACAGCGGGTTCTGGGTGTCCGGCAGGCCGTCGGAGGAGCCCTTGGCGTAGCGCGAGACGGTCTCGACGCCGGCGGAGATGAAGACGTCGCCCTCGCCGGCCTTGATGGCGTGGAAGGCCATGCGCGTGGTCTGCAGCGAGGACGCGCAGTAGCGGGTGATGGTCGCGGCCGGGAGGTGGTCGTAGCCCAGCAGCGTGGCCACGACGCGGCCCATGTTGTAGCCGGACTCGCCGCCCGGCAGGCCGCAGCCCAGGTACATGTCGTCGATCTCGCGGGGGTCCAGCGCGGGCACCTTGTCCAGCGCGGCCCGCACCATCTGCGCGGTGAGGTCGTCGGGCCGGATGGAGGTCATCGAGCCCTTGAAGGCGCGGCCGATCGGGGAACGCGCGGTGGAGACGATCACTGCCTCGGGCATAAAGGTCACTCCTTGCGAAGAGGTCCGGGTCGCCTGCCGGCTTCAGGGCCGCGCGGTCGGCGCCGCGATGGGGGTCGGGGCCAGCGTAGTTCGCCAAGCTACCGCTTGGTAATGCCGGGTGTGGGAGAACACACCGGGGAGAACGCGACGCTTGCCCACACTGAGCACAGTAGGCCGCCGCCGGGCTTTCCACCCACATTCCACCCCCGGTTGGAAGCGTCGGACGGCCGGGAGGCGAGAAGATCGGGTCATGGCAGCGCTGAACGTGAACATGATGGACCGCAAGGCCTACTTCTGGGGCATCCAGGCGCTGCGCACCGGCGGTCTGGTGGCGCTGAGCCTGACCCTGTTCGGGGTGAACCCCAAGCCGGGGCTGCACGAGCGCGGACTGGCGATCACGATCGCGCTCGCCGTGGTGGCGGTGGCGTGGGTCGGGATGATCACCTTCGACATCCGCAAGTGGCCGCTGGAGTACCCGCTGGCGCTGCTGTCGGTCAGCGGCGGCCTGCTGTCGATCCTGCAGCAGGGCCCGGCGATCGCGGTCCCGGCGGTCGCGGCGTTCTCCGCGGGCTCGAACCTGGCGCCACAGCTCTCGACGGCGGTCGCGGTGGCCGGCGCGCTCTCGCTGACCGTGTCCGCACTCGTGGTCGGCGCCTCGACGACCGCGGTGCTGGGCTTCACCGTCATCCTGGCCACCGCACTGGCCATGGGCATGATCCGCTACGCCATCGCCCAGCGCGCCAACCAGGCGGAACAGCTGCTGGAGCAGTCGCTCCGGGCGTCCGCGGCCGAGACCGAGGCGGCGGTCCTCAGCGAGCGCACCCGCATCGCCCGCGAGATCCACGACATCCTGGCGCACTCGCTCGGCGCGCTGGCGATGCAGGTCGAGGCCGCACAGGCACTGCTGACGCAGGAGAACCCGGACATCGCGAAAGCCGTGCGCTGCGTCGAGCGCGCCGGCCAGCTGACGCGCGAAGGGCTGGTCGAGAGCCGCCGCGCGGTCCACGCGCTGCGCGAGGACATCGGCCCGCTGTCGGAGATGATCGGCACGATGGTCGAAGCCGACGGCGGCACGATGACCACGGTCGGCCAGCCCCGCAAGCTCCCGGCGGACGCCGCACTCGCGCTGTACCGCACGGCCCAGGAGGCGGTGACGAACGCCCGCAAGCACGCCCCGGGCAAGGCGACGGCGGTACACCTGCACTACGACCCGGACGCGGTCCGGCTGACGGTGACCAACGAACTCGCCGAGGCCGACGCCACCCGCCCGCTGACGGACTCCGGCGGCGGATACGGGCTCAACGGGCTGCGGGAGCGGATGGAGCTGGCCGGCGGGAGCCTGGACGCCGGGCGGGAGGGGGGCGACTGGTTGGTGCGGGCGGTTGTGCCGGACTGAGGGCGGGGGGCGGCTGGCTTTGCGGACGCGTACGTAACCGCAACCGCAATAACCGGTCGGCACCGAGACGGAGCGCGGAGGAGAAGCTCGAGCACGAGCACCGGGGCCGAGCGCGGAGTACAAGCCCGAGCACGGGCACCGGAGCGACCGGCGCGCTTGCCGAGCCAGAGCAGCAGTTGCTCAGCGCCGAGCCGAGCACAGAGCTCGAGCCCGCGGTCCGGAGCCGCTGGCGCCTTGCCGAGCCAGGTCTGCGGCCAGCATGTGCCGAGCTGAGCCGGACCGCTGAGCGCGCCCGACGATGAGCCCGAGCGCGCGCCGTGCCCCCATCTGCGGGACAATCCCACGGTGACCGAGATCCGTGTACTCATCGCCGACGACCAAGCCGCGGTCCGCGAAGGACTCGCGCTGCTGCTGGAGACCATGTCCGAGGTGAGCGTGGTCGGGCAGGCCGGGGACGGGCTGGAGGCGGCGGCGCTGGCCGCGGAGCTGGCGCCCGACGTCGTGCTGATGGATCTCAACATGCCGCGCTCCAACGGGATCGAGGCGACCTCGACGATCCTCGCGGCGAACCCGGACATCCGCGTCGTCGTCCTCACCACCTACGAGGACGACGCCTCCATCGTCGGCGCCCTGCGGGCCGGCGCGCTCGGCTACCTCACCAAGGCCGCGACGCGGGCCGACATCGAGCGTGCGGTGAAGGCCGCGGCGGCCGGGCAGGCGATTCTCGATCCGGCCGTGCAGCGGCAGTTGCTGGCGGCCGCGACCGGCGGCAGCGCGAGCACGGCCGCCGGAGCCGCCGCCAACGGCGCTGCCAAGTCCCCTGGCGCGGAACCCGAAGCCGCCGACGACCTCAGCCCCCGCGAGGCCGACGTCCTCCGCCTCATCGCCGCCGGCCACTCCAACCGCGAGATCGCCAAGAAGCTCTTCGTCGGCGAGGCGACGGTGAAGTCGCACATCAACCGGATCTTCACCAAGACCGGCTGCCGCGACCGCGCGCAGGCCGTCCAGTACGCGTTCACCCACGGCTACGCCGACCCCGGCGGCAAGTAGTCCAGCAGGAGCGGGCTTCAGCCGCGAGGCCACACTGCGAGCGCCAACTCAGCCGTCTGCGAAAGCTCCGATTCGCTCGCGCCACCCCGCGCGCGCTGCGACATCCCCGGCACCAATAGAGAGTCCTTATATATAGGAGACGCCTCGGGAAGATGGCGATCATGCTCGGGGTGGGGGTGCGGTTGATCTGTGGTTTTACAGGCGATTTTTACGGCTTCGCGCATGATTTGATGACCTCGCAGGGGGACGCAGTTCGGTTGAGCGACTCATTTCGCGCTGGCGGCCGCCGGTGTTCGCGAGCAAGAGCACGCATGAGTCCGAGTCACTGCGCACGCGTTTGGTCTGGCGGGCGGCGGCTGGCCCGTCACCTCCCGCGACTACACAGAGCAGGCGCGCCCAAATATGCCCCGCTCAAGCCTTCAAATAAGCCAGCACCGCCAGCACCCGCCGGTTGTCGTCCGAGGACTCCGGCAGCCCCAGCTTCATGAAGATGTTGGAGGTGTGCTTGGCGATCGCCCGCTCGGTGATCACCAGGCGCTCGGCGATCGCCGCGTTCGAACGCCCCTCGGCCATCAGCGAGAGCACCTCGCGTTCCCGGTCGGTCAGTTCCGCCAGCGGTTCCTTGCGGGCGCCGCGTGCCAGCAGCTTCGAGATCACCTCGGGGTCCATCACGGTGCCGCCGGCGGCGACGCGCTTCACCGCGTCCACGAAGCTGTCCGAGTCGAAGACTCGGTCCTTGAGCAGGTAGCCGATTGCGCCGGCGCCGTCGGCCAGCAGTTCGCCGGCGTAGAGCTGCTCGACGTACTGCGAGAGCACCAGGACCGGCAGGCCCGGTACGGCCTGCCGGGCTTCCAACACCGCGCGCAGGCCCTCGTCGGTGAACGTCGGGGGCATACGGACGTCCACCACTGCGACGTCGGGGCGCTGGGTGACCAGCGCCTCGACGAGTGCGGGGCCGTCGCCGACGGCCGCCGCGATTTCGAATCCGTACGCCTCCAGCAGGCGGATCATGCCGTCCCGGAGGAGGAAGAGGTCTTCGGCGAGGACGACGCGCACGGCAGCTCCATGGTCACTACGGTCGGTCCGCCCTGCGGGCTGCTCAGGGCGAGGATCCCGTCGAAGGTAGCAAGCCGGCGCTCGATCCCGTGTAGTCCACTGCCGTGCGCGGCGTCGGCGCCGCCGATCCCGTCGTCGCTGACCGTGATCTTCAGCAGGCCGGACACCACCCGCATGTCGATCCACACGTGCCCGGCGTGGGCGTGCTTGGCCACGTTGGTCAGGGCCTCGCTGATGGCGAAGTACGCCGCCGACTCCAGTGGGGCATCCAGGCGGCCGGGCACCTCGGCGTGCACCTGGACGTCCAGCGGCGAGTCCAGGGCGGTGGCCCGCACCGCGTCCACCAGGCCGCGGTCGGCCAGCACCGGCGGGTGGATGCCGCGGACCAGGTCGCGCAGCTCGGACAGGGCCTTGGCCGAGGAGTCGCGGGCCTCCAGCAGCAGCTTCTGCGCCGCCTCGGGGTCGCGCTCAAGCAGCTGCGAGGCCGCGTTGAGGTGCATGCCCATGGCGACCAGGCGGGCCTGCGCGCCGTCGTGCAGGTCGCGCTCGATCCGGCGCAGCTCGGCGGCCTGGGTGTCGACCGCGTCGGCCCGGGTCTGGGTCAGGTGCTGCATCCGCGCCTCGACCTGCGCCGGCGTCGGGGCCAGCAGGACGCGGGACCAGCGGGCGTGCCACTCCAGCATCTTCGGCGCGATGGCCACGCCCAGGGCGATCTCCAGGACACCGAGCGCCGCCGGGGCCCAGCGCAGGCCGTCGTTGCCGCGGTGGACGTGGACGAAGGCGTACCAATCGTTGAAGCCGTGGTCGACGAAGAGGTTCCAGAGGGCGCTGATGACGAAGCCGTACAGGCCCTCCGCGACCAGGGCGATCGGGAGCACGGCCAGGAAGGCCCCGACGACCGGGTCGGTGACCACCCACGCGGCGTCCCGCCAGAACGCGGGGTCGGTCCCGTGGAACCGGACCTTCTCCCAGTAGCCGGAGAACCCGGTGCCGAACTCGGGGGCGGGCCGGTAGGGCTCCGGGATCTCGATCCCCCGCCAGGTCCGCACCTTCTTGCGGCGCAGATCGGCCAGCCAGCGCAGGTAGACCGCGGCCGGCGGGATCAGGAGCAGGCCGAGCCCGATGCCGGCCAGACCGGCCACCAGCGTCAGTGCGACGGTGCCGAGCAGCATCGGGACCAGCATCACGAAGAACCAGAACCCGCCCTCCAGGACGGCGCTCCATCGCTTGTTGGTGTTCGTCATGTCCTCAAGTCTCGGGTTCGGGCCGCGGCTGGGCGAGGGGCTTACACACCCAGTGTGAGGTGTACCTACCTACACCTCCAGAAGGGGTACTACAGCCCGTGACCGTCGGCGCCCCGCCCAGCGAGGCTGTGCGGCATGTGGACGACCATCGTTTCCGGCGTCGCTCTCGCCGCCTCGACGCTGTCCGGCTCCGTCACGCACGCCGCAGCCGCCAACGCCGCCCCGAACCTCTCGGGCGTCGGTTCGCTGATAGACCAGACCGTCACCGCGCAGCTCGCCAAGGACAAGATCCCGGGCGCCGCGGTGGTCGTGGTGGCCGGCGGACAGACCGTTTTCGCGCAGGGCTACGGCGTCGCCGACACCGCCACCAACGCTCCGGTGGACCCGGTGCGCACCGAGTTCTTCACCGGCTCGGTCGCCAAGGTCTTCACCGCCACCGCCGTCGCGCAGCTGGTCCAGCAGGGCAAGCTCGATCCGCACGCGGACGTGAACACGTATCTGAAGGACTTCAAGATCCCGGACGCGTTCCCGGGCCACCCGGTGACCGTGCAGAACCTGATGACGCACACCGCCGGCTTCGACGCCGACCCGTTCGGGGTGGCCGTGAGCGACCCCAAGAAGGTGCCGCCGCTCGGCCGGTTCCTCCAGGACAGCATGCCGACGCGGGTACGTCCGCCGGGCACACTGGCCGCCTACGACAACTACGGCGTCGCCCTGGCCGGCTACCTGGTCCAGACCGTCTCCGGCGAGCCGTTCGCGCAGTACGTCCAGGACCACGTGTTCCAGCCGTTGCAGATGGACGCCTCAACCTTCCAGCAGCCGCACCCGGCCGGCTTCGACGCGAACCTGGCGAAGGGCTACCGGCCGGAGGGCGGCGGCTGGGTCGCCGAGGACGGCCAGTACGGCGGCTGGTCCCCGACCGGTGCGGGCACCGCCGCCACCGCGACCGACATGGGCAAGTTCATGATGGCGCAGCTCGCGAAGGACCCGCGGCTGGGCAGCGGGGTCGCGGACCTGATGCAGCAGCGGCACTTCACGATGGACCCGCGGCTGCCCGGTATGGCGTACCTCTTCGAGGAACGGCCGCGCGACGGCCAGCGGATCCTGTTCAAGGACGGCGACGTCCCCGGATTCCACAGCGACATGGCGCTGTTACCGGACAAGGACATCGGTATATACGTGGTCTACAACGGTGACGGCACCGACCGGATCGCGCAGTGGGACGGCAAAGCCCTGATCAACCAGATCGTCGACACGGCCTTTCCCAACAGCACAGCCTTCCCGAACACCGCCACCGCCCCGACCGCCGCCAAGGACCCGAAACTCGGCAGCTACGCCGGGACCTACCGCAGCGACCAGGTGAGCCGGGAAGACATCACGCGGGTCGCAGGGCTCGTGTCCTCGGTGACGGTGTCCGCCAACAGTGACGGCACCATCACCACCAACGGACTGTCGCAGAACCCGAAGATCGGCGACCAGCGCTGGATCCTGCTCGGCAGCGGCGAGTTCGCCGAACAGGGCGGCCAGGACCGGCTGGTGTTCGACGGCCACGGCCACCTCGCGACGTCCATCGATCCCACCGACGCCTACTACAAGCTGGACTGGTACAACTCCCCCACGCTGCACCTGCCGATGTTCTACGGCGGCGCCGGGATCCTCGCGGCCGCGTTCCTCGGCTTCCCGGTCCTGGCTCTGGTGCGGCGTGTGCGGCGGCGGCCGGCGCACTCCCGGTGGGCCCGAGTCGCCCGGATGCTCGCCTGGGTCGCCGGCGGACTGGCCACCCTGTTCGTCGCCGGGTTCGTGGCGGTGAGCGGGGACAGCGACGCCTTCTACGAACAGCTCATCCTCGGGTCCTCGACACTGACCCTGTTGGTGGTGGTGAACGCGCTGCTGACCCTGTGCACCGTCGGGCTGATCGCCGGGAGCGCCGCGGCCTGGAAGCTGGGCTGGTGGCGGCCGGCCGGGCGGATCGCGTACTCGCTGACCGCCGTCGGCGCCGTGTCCTTCCTGGCCGTGGCGTTCACCTACAACCTGGTCTGGCCGTAGCCGGGACAGTCAGAACCCTGTGACTGCGGATCAGACCTCGAAGAACGCCAGATCCAGCTCCGCCAGCCGCTCCGGATCGGCCAGGATGTTGATCTCCTTGATCCGGCCGTCCACCACGGTGAAGCCCATGACCGCCACCGGCTTGCCGTCCACGACCGTCACCCGCCCCGGCGCTCCGTTGACGAGCGCCGGGCGGGCGTGTGCCGCGAAGCGCGCGAACATCAGCGCCTGCTTGGCCACGGCCTCGGCGCCGCGCAGCAGCTTCAGGCCGGCCGGCAGGCTGCCGTAGTCGGCCCGCAGCACCACGTCCGGGTCCAACACGGCGACCAGCGCGGCGAAGTCGCCGCCCCGGGAGGCCGCGGAGAAGGCCCGGACGACTTCCTTCTGGCGGCTCAGGTCCGGGTCCACGATCGCGTCGGCGCCCTGCACCCGGCGCCGGGCCCGGCTGGCCAGCTGGCGCGCGGCGGCCGGGCTCTTGTCGACGATGAGCGCGATGTCCTCGAAGGGGACGGCGAACATGTCGTGCAGCACGAACGCCAGGCGCTCGGCCGGTTGCAGCGTCTCCAGGACCACCAGCAGGGCCAGGCCGACGGAGTCGGCGAGCAGCGCCTCGTGCTCGGGGTCCAGGCCGTCCTCCGGCGAGATGATCGGCTCGGGGATGTGGACGGCCTCCAGCGACTCCTCGCGGCTGCGCGTCTTCAGCATGGTCAAGGCGACGCGGGCGACGACCGTGGTGAGCCAGCCGGTCAGGTTGTCGATGGCGTCGGCGCGGGCGCCCTGCTGGCGGCTCAGGCGCAGCCAGGACTCCTGGACTGCGTCGTCGGCCTCGGACAGGGAGCCCAGCATCCGGAAGGCGACGGCCCGCAGATGGCGCCGGTTCTCCTCGAAACGCTCGGCGAGCCATTCCGTGCTGTCCACTGCCGTCCCCTATCGGTCATACGCCCGCATCGTTTGCGGTCGTTGCTATGACCTTTCGGCGGCGAGGTTTGTGACAGCGCCTGCCAGCACGGCGGCCAGCCGGGCCGTGTCCTCGCCGAGACCGGCCTGGTCGAAAGGGATCCAGCGGTGGTCGTCGACCTCGTCGAGCTGGAGCTCGACGGTCGCGGTGCCGGGAATTCCGTTGAGACGGAAGGCGTAGCGGAAGTCGAAGTGCCAGTGCTCTGGTTCGTCCTTGGCCGGGTTAGCCGGGATCCGGTGCGCGTCGATGGCCAGCGGCAGCTCCGGGTCGCCCAGGAGGGTGACGTGCTCGGCGCCGAGGCCCGTCTCCTCCAGGAGTTCGCGGCGCGCGGCGTCGGCGAGGCTGGCGTCCTCCGGCTCGGTATGGCCGCCCGGGTTGAGCCAGCGGCCGAGAGTCTTGTGCGCGATCTGGAGCAGGCGGCCGTCGGCGTCGACGACGAACGCGCCGGTGGTGACGTGGCCCGGGAGGGTGCGGCGGTGGGTCAGGTCGGTGCTCGTGGCCAGCGCTTCGGTGAACGGCCGGAGGCGTTCTGCCTGGTCCGGGGAGTGCGCCAGGTAGCGTGCGACGAGATCGCGGATCCGGGCGTCGGACACGCGTGCGGGCGGCGGTGCTGGGTACATGCCGGTCATGGTCCCACCGACCGGGTGATCGAACCGTCCGCCGATCGTTCACCGACCAGATGGCGGACCTGCGCGCCTGCTGTACATCGGGCTGCGTACAGTCGGGGGACCCCGGCGGCCGGGGCGGGATCGCCCGGAGTAAAGTGATCATCTCACCCATCCGGCACAAATCGCCCTGGTCGAGATGCGCCGGTCCGCCGCACGTTCCACGCTGGACGCAAGTCCGGCCGGCACCGCACCCGCCCACCGCCACGGGAGATGAGACAACCGCCATGAGCCGCCCCAAGATACTCGTCGTCGGCAGCGGCTTCGCGGGCACCGAGTGCGCGCACAAGCTGGAGAAGAAGCTCTCCCTCGACGACGCCGAGATCCGCCTGGTGTCCGCGGTCAACCACCAGCTGTACCTGCCGCTGCTGCCGCACGTCGCCTCCGGCGTGCTGACCCCGCAGGCGGTCGCGGTCTCGCTGCGCCGGATGCTGAAGACCACGGTCCTGATCCCCGGCGGCGCGATCGGCATCGACACCGAGACCAAGTCGGTGGTGGTGCGCAAGATCGACGGCGAGGAGATCGTCGAGCGCTACGACTACCTGGTGCTCACCCCGGGCAGCGTGACGCGGCAGTTCAACATCCCCGGCGTGGACAAGTACGCGGTCGGCGTGAAGACGCTGGCCGAGGCCGCCTGGATCCGCGACCACGTGATCGCCCAGCTGGACCTGGCAGCGGTGGCCACCACGGACGAGGAGCGCGAGTCCCGGCTCCAGTTCGTGGTCGTCGGCGGCGGCTACGCGGGCACCGAGACGGCGGCGTACCTGCAGCGGCTGACCACCGAGGCGGTGAAGCGCTACCCGAACCTGGACGGCAGCCTGGTCAAGTGGCACCTGGTGGACATCGCGCCGAAGCTGATGCCCGAACTCGGCGACAAGCTCGGCGAGAAGGCGCTGAAGATCCTGCGCAAGCGCGGCCTGCACATCTCCCTCGGCGTCTCGGTCGCGGAGTGCACGGAGGACACCGTCACCCTGACCGACGGCCGCGTCCTGCCCTGCCGCACCCTGATCTGGACCGCCGGCGTGGCCCCCAGCCCGCTGATCGCCACCATGGGCGCCCCCACCAACCGCGGCCGCCTGGTGGTCAACGCCGACCTGACCGTCCCGGACCTGCCCGGCGTCTTCGCCCTCGGCGACGCGGCGGCCGTCCCGGACCTGGCCAAGGGCGGCGACGCCATCTGCCCCCCGACCGCCCAGCACGCGATGCGCCAGGGCTGGGCCGCGGCGGAGAACGTGATGGCGGCGGTCCGCGGCTTCCCGCTGAAGGACTACCGCCACAAGGACCTCGGCCTGGTCGTGGACCTCGGCGGCCTCAAGGCGGTCAGCAAGCCGATGGGCATCCCGCTGTCCGGTCTCCCGGCGCAGGTCGTGGCCCGCGGCTACCACATCATGGCGCTGCGCACGTTCGCGGCCCGCTTCCGCACCGCCGCCGGCTGGCTCCTGAACTCCCTGGTCGGCGACGACTTCGTCCGCACCGGTTTCCAGGCCGAGCGCGCCGCGTCGCTGCGCGACTTCGAGTACACGGACGTGTACCTGACGCGCGAGGAGATCCTGCAGCGGACGCGTGGCGGGGCGGCGGTTACGGCCAGCGCGGCGACTGCCGGCGCCGCTGCTTCAGTGACGGCCGGGCCGGAAGCGCCTGCTTCGGCGGCGTAACCAATAGCGGGGCCGTCGAAGCACCACGCTCCGACGGCCTCCGCCCTACCGACCGCGGCCGAACCTCACCCCACCGCGATCGCGAACAGGTGCTGCGACGTAGCCCCCGAAGCCACCAGATTCGGCAGCGTCACCGAGGCCAGCGTCTTCCCCGACGGCAGCGCCACCGCATACGCCCACACCGAGAACGAGCCGCTCACTGTCGTCGTGCTCCCGTTGTACGCCGACGAATGCTGGTTCGCGTACGTCGCCGTCGCGACCGCCGTGTCGCCGGCCGCCGGGGTGGTGTCCGTCCAGTCCGACAGGGTCAGCGTGAAGGGCTGCGACGTGCCGTCGGTGAAGTGCAGCGTGCCGCTCTCGTTGACGCCGTGCGTCGTGCTGAAGCCCAGGAACCCGACTTTCGTCCCGCTTCCCGTGACCGCGATGGTCTGGCCGGTGGCGATCACGTTGTCGGTCGCGTCCAGAGCCTGCGGGTGCCAGGGCCCGAAGTCGACGCCCGCCGCGGTCACATCGGCACCAACGCTCAGACCAGCATTGGCGAGCGCGGTCGCCGAGAAACTCTTGCCGCTCTGCGTCGCCGAGTTCAGGCTTCCCGCCCACCGGTTCGCGTCGGACGTGACCGCCGTGTCGTTCAGCGCGGCCGAGAACGACAGAACACTGTCATCCCCGGATCCGTTGTACGCGCCACGGTTCGGGGCCGCACTGGCAGACACCGCGTTGCCGAAGAAGTCCTTGCCGCCGTTGTTCGCCACGACCACACCGCTGCCCAGCTCCGGCGACGTCGTGTGCAGCTTGATCGCCAGCGTCCCCGCCGCGTCATTGATCAGCTGCGGATCCGCGGTGTGGGCCGCCGAGTCGCCGGACGACGGCGCCGCCACCCCTCCGAAGTACGTGTTGGAAGCGAACCGCGCCGAGGAATCCGAAGCCCAAGACGCCGTCGGGGCCACGAAGATGTTGTTCTGCCACACCACGTTCCCGCCGAGCGTGTCCGTGATCGGCTTGCCCGGGCAGAAGAACGTGTTGTTGTAGATGTAGTGCGTCCCGGTCCCGGTGCTGGAGTTGGTGAACCGGCAGTCGTCACGCGAGATGTTGTACCGCAGCACCGCGTTCGTCGTCGTCGCCGACCCGCCGCAGCCGGACAGGCAGTCCAGGTAGAAGCCGCCGGCGTTGTTGTACGAGTAGTTGTACTGGTACAGGCACGTCCCGGTGTTGTTCATGTCGCAGTCCCACGCGGTCGCGTCGTTCACCACCCCGGTCTGCGACCCCACGGTGTTGTACTGGAACGTCGGGTTGTTCGAGTGGTACGGCCACATCCCGGCGAAGTTCCCGGCCGTGAACGGATACGCCCCGAGCCCCAGATCCGTCGCCGTGTTGTACTCCACCAGCGGCGCGTCGCTGTCGTGCACCACGATCCCGTCGCCGCCGGCGTCGGTGATGGTGTTGTGCCCGATGTAGACGCCGGAGCTCATCGCCGAGGTCTCGCCCTCGACCTTGATGCCGCCGCCCCCGGTGTCGTGCACGGTGTTGTTCGTCACCGACACGCCGTTGAACACGCCGGACCCGGTCGCCACTCGCACGGCTATGCCCGCCGAGTACGAGAACCACGACGCGTTCGTCCCGGTCTTGTCGCCCCAGCCGGCCACGTTCGCGACCTCGTTGCCGCTGATGGAGATCCCGGCCTGGTTCGCCGAACCGGCGACCTCGACCAGGATCCCCTCATGCTGCGCCCGCGTGGACGAGCTGTTCTGCACCTTCAGACCACTGATGGTCCAGTAGCTCTGGTCGACCAGGTGCACCGTGGCCTCGGTCGCGCCGCCGCCCTCGATCACCGGCGCGGCGCCGGAACCGTAGGCGTTGATGGTGATCGGCGAGCCGGAGGCGCCGGAGCCCTGCGGGGTCAACGTGCCGTCGCACGTCGTCCCGGCCTTGAAGGACAGTGTGTCGCCGGCGCCGAAGACGTGTCCGTCAGTATCCGTCAGGGCGTTCCACGGCAATCCCGCAGAACCGTCGCCGTCGGAAGCGGCCGAGCAGTCCACGTGGTAAACGGTCCCGGCCGCATGTGCGGCCGGGACCGTCACGGCCAGCAGCCCGACGGCGCCGAGGGTCATCGCTCCCAGCGCCGAGAGCGAAGCGCGCAGTTGCGCTTTCACAGGTACGTACCTCCAGTGGGATGGTGGTCGTGAGGCAATAGAGCGACGCGCAGCGTCTCCTTAACGGGCGGTGGTGGGAGACGGGTGGGCAAAGGGCCTTACTTCCCTGCCCCGAGGGTCAAGCCCTCGGTGATCCGGCGCCCGAGCCACGCGTAAAGCGCGAGCATGGGCAGCACCGCAATGGACACCCCGGCGAACATCACGCCGAAGTCCTCGCCGGTGAACTGCTGCTGTGTCAGGAAGTTGACCAGCGCCAGCGGCAGTGTGAAGTTGTCGTTGGTCTGCAGGAACATCAGCGCCAGGAACGTCTCGTTCCAACAGGCGATCGCCACCAGCGTCAGCGCCGTCATCAGCCCGCCGCGCGCCAGCGGCAGCATGATCCGCCAGAACGTCATCCCCGGCCCCACGCCGTCCAGCGCCGCGGCCTCCTCCAGCTCGCCCGGGAGCGAGGCGAAGAACGACATCAGCAGGTACACCGTGAACGGCAGGTTCACCACAACGTAGAGCACGATCAGCCCGGCCAGATTGTCGATCAGGTGCATCTTGGCCATGATCGAGTACAGCGGCAGCACGATGATCTGCATCGGGATGCCCAGCCCCAGCACGAAGTACATGCTCACGCCGCCGGAGACCCGGTTCTGGTTCCGGCCTAGCACGTACGCCGCCGGCGCGGCCAGCAGCACGGTCCCGGCCGCGGCCACCACGACCACCAGCACCGAGTTCACGAACGCCGGCCCGAAGCCGCCGTCGTGCCAGGCCTTGCTCCAGTTGGAGAACTTCAGCTCGGTCGGCAGCCGGAACGGGTGGTTCAGCACGTTGTAGCTGGACTTGAGCGAGCTGAGCAGGATGAACAGGAACGTGAACGCGCAGAAGGCGACGAACACCCAGATGAGCGCGGCGCCCGGGAGCCGGGCCCAGGGCACCCGGCGGCGGCCGGCGCGGGCCGCCGCCGGGGTCTTCGGGTCCCGCTCCGCGCTCTCAGCGCGGGACCCGGTCGTTGCGGTGCTCATGGTCGTCCCGCCCTCCCTCACAGTTCGAGCTCACGGTTCGATCTCATAGTTCGAGCTCACAGTTCGAGCCGGTCCCGGCTGGTGACCCGCCGCAGCACCACGACGACGACCACGACCGCGACCAGCGTGACGACCGCACCGGCGCAGGCCCGGCCGAAGTCGTAGATCGGGGAGGTGCCGCCGATGGTCTCGCCGTAGACGTACATCGCCGACGTCCACTGGTTGGTGGTCGGCAGGTTCCCCTGCGAGCCGGAGAAGGCGAGGATGAACTCGAAGATCTTCACCGTGCCGATGGTCCACAGCACCGCCGCGGTCCCCACCACGTCCCAGGACATCGGCAGCGTGATGTGCCGGAAGCGCTGCCAGGAGTTGGTCCCGGCGAGCTTGGCCTCTTCGTAGTAGTACGGCGGGATCCGGTCCACGCCGGCCATCAGGATCGTGACGTAGTACCCGGTGTTGATCCAGACGATGGCGAGCAGGATCGCGTTGAACTGCCACTGCGGCTTGAGCCAGTCCACCGGGCCGACGCCGAAGGAGTGCAGGCCCTTGTTCAGCATGCCGTCGTGGTTCAGCAGGAAGTCCCAGAACGCGGCCAGCGCCACGCCGGAGACGATGTGCGGCAGGAAGATGAAGCCCTGGATGAACTTGCGGCCCTTCATCTCCCGCAGCATCAGCATGAAGGCGAAGCTCAGGACGAACAGGAAGATGCCACACCCGAACAGCAGCTTCATGGTGTTGAAGAACGCGTCCTTGAACGCCGGGTCGTGCGTCAGGTGGTCGTAGTTCAGCGTGCCCTTCCACCGCGGGTTCGAGAACCCGTCCCAGCTGGTGAAGCTCGCGTAGAACGAGTACCCGGTCGGCACCATGAACAGCACCGTGTACAGGATCAGCGCGGGCGCCAGGAACGGCCCGAAGACGCGCCGGCGGCGCCGGGCCAGGGGCGAACCCTTGACCCGGCCCCGGCCC
>NZ_JAACYW010000255.1 GCF_015356825.1 Catenulispora rubra
CGATCCGCAGGCGCCGCCGGAACCAGCCGGGGGAGCAGCACCAGCACCGCGAGCCCGACCGGCAGGTTCACGAAGAACACCCAGCGCCACCCCGGCCCCGACGTCAACGCCCCGCCGATGAGCACCCCGACCGCGGCGCCTGCCCCGCCGATCGCGCCCCAGACGCCGAGCGCCTTCGTGCGCTCTGGTCCGTGGAACGTCGTGGTGACGATCGACAACGCGGCCGGCGACAACAGCGCGGCGGCCACCCCCTGCGCGGCCCGCCCGGCGATCAGCTCCCCGGCGGTGTGGGAGAGCCCTGACAGCAGCGAGGCGGCGGTGAACGCGGCCAGCCCGAGCAGGAAGGCGCGGCGGCGTCCCAGGCCGTCGGCGAGCCGGCCGCCGAGCAGCAGCAGACCGCCGAAACACAGCGTGTACGCGGCAGGCACCCACGTCAGCGCCTGGCGTCCGAGGTCCAGGTCGCGGGCCATCGATGGCAGCGCCAGGTTCACCGCCGTGATGTCGACGATCAGCATGAACTGCGCCAGGCACAGCAGGGCCAGGGCGCCCCAGCGGTGGCGGATGTGCTCCATCGGATTCCCCCTCCGATCGAAGAAGTCAAACATGGCTGTTCGATTTCCACGATGGCGCGCGCCGCGAGCTAAGTCAAACGCTAGTGTTTGAGTTGTCCGAACGGCCCTGGACGATAGGCTTGACACACCCCACCGAAACGCCGTCGAACCGGTCCGAGCAGCGAGGAAACCCATGGCCAAGGCACTGTCGGAGATCCTGGCGGACGACGTCCGCGCCGCGCTGACCGCGGTCCTGGGTGACGCGGCGCGCGACGCCGACCCGCTGATCCGACCCTCCGACCACGCCGACTTTCAAGCCAACGGGGTGCTGCCGCTGGCCAAGGCCGTGAAGGGGAACCCGCGGGAGCTGGCGACGCGGGTGGCGGCGGTGCTCGCGCCGGCTGACACTGCTGCCGCCGCTTCGGATGCCGACGGCGCTGACGGGCCTGCCACCGTCTCCACCTCCGGCGTGATCGCCGCCGTCGAAGTCGCCGGCCCCGGCTTCCTCAACCTCACCCTCACCGACGCCGCCCTGGCCGCGCAGACCGCTGAGCGCCTCGGCGACCCCCGCCTGGGCGTGGCGCCGACCGCGGTCGGCCAGACCACCGTCATCGACTACTCCCAGCCGAACATCGCCAAGGAGATGCACGTCGGCCACCTGCGCTCGACCGTCATCGGCGACGCGCTGGTCCGGCTGCTGGAGTTCGACGGCCGCACCGTGGTCCGGCAGAACCACCTCGGCGACTGGGGCACGCAGTTCGGCATGCTGATCCAGTTCCTGGTCGAGCACCCCGAGGCCCGCCCGGCCGGGGCCGAGCACTCCGGCGAGGTCGCCATCTCCTGGCTGACCGCCCTGTACCGGGACGCCCGCGCGCACTTCGAGTCCGACGCCGAGTTCGCCGACCGGGCCCGCAAGCGCGTGGTGACGCTGCAGGGCGGCGACGAGGAGTCGCTGGCGGCCTGGCGCGAGATGGTCGCGGAGTCCAAGCGCTACTTCGAGGACGTCTACGCCCGCCTGGACGTGCGGCTGATCGACGCCGACGCGGTCGGCGAGAGCTTCTACAACCCCTACCTCGCCGAGGTCGCCGCCGACCTGGAGGAGCGCGGCATCGCGGTGTGGAGCGAGGGCGCGCTGTGCGTGTTCTTCGACGACATCAAGGGCCCCGACGGCGACCCGGTCCCGCTGATGGTGCGCAAGAGCGACGGCGGCTTCGGCTACGCCGCCACCGACCTGGCCGCCGTCCGCTACCGAGTGAACACCCTGAAGGCCGACCAGATCCTCTACGTGGTCGACAGCCGCCAGGCGCTGCACTTCCGCATGGTGTTCGAGACCGCACGCCGCGCCGGCTACCTGCCGGAGGGCGTGGAGGCGGTGCACGTCCAGTTCGGCTCGGTGCTCGGCACCGACGGCAAGCCGTTCAAGACCCGCGCCGGCAAGACCGTCCGCCTGATCGAGCTGCTGGACAACGCGGTCGACCACGCGGTGGCCACCGTCGAGGAGAAGAACCCCGACCTGTCCGCCGCCGACGTCCGCGCCGAAGCGAAGGTCGTCGGCATCGGCGCGGTGAAGTACGCGGACCTGTCGACGTCCCGCACCAAGGACTACATCTTCGACCTGGACCGCATGGTCTCACTGCACGGCAACACCAGCGTCTACCTGCAGTACGCACACGCGCGCATCCACTCCATCCTGCGCAAGCTGCCGGCGGGCACCCCGACGCAGGTCCACCCGGAGCTGGCGCTGGAACCCGCCGAGCGCAGGCTGGCACTGCACCTGGACGACCTCGGCGCGACGCTGGCGACGGTGACGGAGAACTTCGAGCCGCACCGGCTGGCCTCGTACCTGTACTCGCTGGCGCAGACCTTCTCGGACTTCTACGAGAACTGCCCGGTGGTCAAGGCGCCGACCGACGCGGTGCGGGAGAACCGGGCCGCGCTGGTGCGGCTGACCGGGGACACGCTGAAGCTGGGGTTGGCGCTGCTGGGGATCAGCGCGCCTGACCAGTTGTGAGCGGTCGGTTGTGAGCTGGCCGCAGCGGCCGTGAGCTAGGGCGGCCGGGCTACTTCGGGGTCGGCGAGGTCGAGATCGAGCTTGGGGACGGCGATGCGGCCGCGGTGCCGCCGAGGTCGCTTGCGTTGACGTTGTCGATCTCGAATTCCGGAAGCACGGGTTTGCTGAAATCACCCGATACAGGCATGAAGAGTCCTACAGTGTTGCCACCGGGCAGCGTGCTGCGGCCGGCGCCACTTCCGCTGTAACTCGGATACATCTTCGCGTCTTTGTACCACACGTCTATGTACGTGCTTGAGATGTGCCACCGAGCTCCGAGGTCCTTGGCGGTCTGGTAGGCCTGGTCGATGGTCTGGGCCCCCAGACCGACGCGGATCGTCGTGATCCTTGTCGGGTCCTTGAGATCCCCGTCGATCATTACGTCCACATGCTGGGCCGAATAGACCTCTCCGTCGGACAAGGTGATGGAAACATCGACTTCCGACAGATCGAAAGTATTCTCCGGAATCCCCAGAGTCTTGATGTCAACCTTTTTGCGGAGGTCCCATGTCACGCTTTTGATGTGATCTGTCGAGGTTGCCGCATCCGATGCGCAGCCTGCCGCTGTGGCGAGCAGGCCGGCGGAGGCGATCGAGGTCAGTAGCCTGACCGGCGTTTTCATTCGAAGATCCCATTCGCGATGAACTTGGCGATGTCGAATCGGTACCTGGCGGCCGCTTCATCCAGTGGCTCGTTGATTGCCGCATTCAACTGGTCGGGGTGGTTGTGGAGCATGTCCTGGTAGCTCGGATAGATACTTTTCGTGACCCAATCCCATCGAGGATCGGTCTTCGTCAGGCCGTTGCTGTAGAAGTCGTGAAACGGTTTCCCGCCGGGAACGGGGTTCTGCGCGCTGTCTGAGAGGAATGCATCGAACTCGAACCCGATGGCGCCGTTGTGATAAATCTCCGACATATACTTTGGGATAATGACTCGCTGCTCGCGGAAGGCGAAGCGGAGGTTGGCGGCGGCGATCTGCTGAGGATCCCCTGATGCGATTCCAGCCCAGGCGTCACGGTCTTCGGGGGCTATCCTCTGCTCATCGTATAGTCCCTGTACGGCTGGAAGTCCGCCGCGCAAGTAGGCCTCGTGCTGGCCTCCGATATCGCTGAATATTGCCTGCTGGGCCAGCAGCAGCTGCTTCTGTGTGAACTGGAGAGCACTCCCGACGCCGACGTCGCCCTTGTGGTCGTCCAGGTCCAGCATCCCGGCATACACCGTCACCCCTGCGAGCCGACCGAGCCCCATCCACTGGAACTCCGGGTGTGCGTCGAACATCTCGCGATACCACTCGTAGGACTTCCGCACGTTGTCCTTGTTCGCAGAGAAGCCCTTCGTCGGGTCCCAGGACGCGTAGTCGATCCCGGCATCCTCCGCCGCGCGCATCGCGTAGTAGTCGGCGACCGACGGCACATCCGGCAGTCCTTGCAGCGTAGCTACGCCGACATCCAAATACAGCGTGCGCTCCGCATCCGGCAGCGCCGCCCACCAGGCCGCGCGTGCCTGCGGATCAGTCGGAATCTGCTTCCGCAGATCGTCCGCGTGCTGGTTGTACCAGTCCTCCGGGACGAGGGTCTCGGTCGAGTCCGCCTCGTTGTTCAGCGCGGTGTCGAGCGAGGGATCGATGTATTCGGTCTTCTCCGCGTGCAACACCTCGACCCGGAGGTTGTCGTCCTGCGCCGTCCATTGCTTGTCCGACAGACCGTCCTGGCCGGCGAAGTCGAGGATCTTCGCCGCCGCACGTCGCGCGGCGACGTCCTGCGTGCTCCGCGCGTCCTCCCACAGGCGCCGCGCCTGGTGCCAGCCGGCGTCGCCGTCGGCGAACGCGGCTTGGCCCGGCTGGCCCTGGGGCATCGGGTCCGGGACGATGTTGGCCGGTAGCGTCGGCGATTCGGCCACGGTCACCGGACCGTGCTGGTACCCGGCGGCCGCGAGCTGCTTTTCGGCATCGTTCACGGCCAGCAGAGCCCGGAACGCCGTGTCCTGCGCGTGCTCGAGTTCGGGCACGTACGTGTCCAGCGCGTCGGCGGCGGCGACGTGCCGCGGAATGGTGCGCAGCAGTTCCGCCGCCAGGTTCTCGCACCGGATTCGGAACTCCCCGCCGGCGCCGGAGTTCCAGAACTCGGCGCTGCAGACGGTACGCAGGTATTCGGCGGTGTCGAACGCCTGACGGGCCAGCCGGCGGTACTCCTGGGCGTGGCAGCTCAGCTGGTCTGGGTCGCCGGGCGTCGGATTCGACCTGTCCAGCGGGTACCAGTCGATGTCGCCGTTTCCGCCGTCGATCGCCTTCGAGCTGTATCTGTTCGGCATCGGCTGCTCCTCATTCCAGGGCGGCACGGATGTGGCCACGCATGGCCGGCGGAGGCAGCACGGGCTCCAACACGCGCGTCAGGGCCAGGCTGAGGTCCTTGTCAGCCTGGGCATAGGCCTCGGCGGCGGCGTCCGAGAGGCGCGCCAGGTCGTCGAGATCGCTGAGGAGATTGCTGAGCCGGATGTTCCAGTCGTCGGCGAACTCCGCCAGGGCCTGCGCCAGTACCGGTGCCCCGGCCTCGTCGAGGAACGTGCTCTGATCGACCGCCGTGACCTTCGCGTATTGCCCTTGCAGGCCCCGAAGACCCGGACCGATGTCCCGGATCTTGTCTAAATCAGCGTGAAGCTGATCCCCCATCCCGGCCCCCTGCCCCGGTGTGGTGCGTGTGAGGGCTCTGATACTAGAGGGGCTGCGGACCTGCGTTCAACTCTTATCGCAAGACGGCGGTCGCACACAGTGACGACCGCGGTCGTCGGTTCTATCTCCGCGCGACGGCTGCCGTCGCCTCCGTGATAGCCGCCAGCACCCGGCCGGTGTCCGCGAGATCGTCGAGTACCACCTCGGCCCCCGCGTCCCGCAGGTCCGCGACCGACGTCGAGCCGCTCGCGACGGCGACGACCGCGGCATCGTGCGCGAGTGCCGCCTCGACGTCGCGCACGGTGTCGCCGAGGATGACGGTTTCGGCCGGTGCGTACGTCCGGCCGTAGCGGGCCTCGGCGCGGCGCCAGGCGTGGGGGATCAGGGCGTTGCGTTCGAACTCGTCGTCGCCGTAGGCGCCGATGGGGAAGTCGATCCAGGAGTGCAGGCCGAACGCCTGTAGCTTCATCTCCGCGACGGTGCGGATGTTGCCGGTCAGCACCGACTGCCGGACGTCCGATTCGGCGTCGAGTGCCTGGAGCGCGGCCAGGGCGCCGGTGAGGGCGTAGCCACGGGCCTTGGTGGCTTCGGCGCGGCTCAGCAGTGAGCGTTCAAGGTTGGCCAGGAACAGGGTGAGCAGTTCGGGGTCGGGGTCGACGTCGTGCATGCGCAGGACGCGGACGGCCATCGCGCGCTCGGTGAGGCCGTTGAACGTCATGTCGCCGCGCCAGGTGCTGCCGACGGTCTCCAGCACGGCTTCGGCGTAGGCCTCCGTGGCGACGCCGTTGGTCTTGATCAACGTCTGGTCGATGTCCCACAGCACCAGCAGTCCGCCGCCCACACCCGGCTCCTTATGTCGTCGGCCGCGCCGCTCACTCCGTCCGGCGACGAAGCGTCACAGCGCCCAGCGCCAGCGCGAGCACCCCGGCACCGGCGATGATAGCCATGTCGGCGACCAGCCCGCCGCTCACCGCAGACCGCGACGTGATCTTGTGCATGGCGTCCACGGCGTAGGACAACGGCATCACGTCCGACACCCACCGCAGCACCGTCTGCATCCGGTCGCGCGGCGTGAACAGCCCGCACAGCAGGAACTGCGGCAGCACGAACGCCGGCAGGAACTGCACCGCCTGGAACTCCGTCCGCGCGAACGCGCTCGTGAACAGCCCCAACGCCGTCCCCAGCAGCGCGTCGAGCACCGCGACCAGCACCACCGCCCACGCCGGCCCGGCCACCGTCAGCCCCAGCGGCCCGATCGTCAGCGCCGACACCAGCAGCGCCTGCACCAGCGCGACCGTGCCGAACGCCAGCGCGTACCCGCCGAGCAGGTCGCCCTTGGCCAGCGGCATCGTCAGCAGCCGCTCCAGCGTCCCGCTGGTCCGCTCGCGCAGCATGCCGACCGAGGTGACCAGGAACATCACGATGAAGGGGAAGATGCCCAGCAGCGCCGCGCCGATCGACTGGAACACGTGCGGCGAGGCGTCGAAGACCCACTTCAGCAGGGTGATCAGGACGCAGGGCACGACCAGCATCAGCGCGATCGTGCGCGGATCGTGCCGCAGCTGCTCCAGGACCCGGCGCGCGGTGGCGGTGGTACGTCGCAGGCTCATGCCGCCACGCCCGCTCTTGCCGATCAGGCTCATGCCACTCCCGCTCATGCCGCCGCCCCCACCAGCCGCAGGAACGCGTCCTCGACATCGCTCGCGCCGGTCCGGGCCAGCAGCCCCTCGGGCGTGTCGGAGGCGAGGATGCGCCCGTCGCGCATCAGCAGCAGCCGCGTGCAGCGCGAGGCCTCGTCCATGACGTGGCTGGAGATCAGGAACGTCACCGGATCATCGCCCCCTGCCAGCCCGTGGAACAGCCCCCACAACTCGGCCCGCAGCACCGGATCCAGCCCGACCGTCGGCTCGTCGAGCACCAGCACCTTCGGCGTCCCGAGCAGCGCCGCGGCCAACGACACCCGCGCACGCTGCCCACCGGACAACCGGTCGGCCCGCGCGCCCTCCTTGCCCCCCAGCCCCACGGCCGCGATCACGCGGTCGGGATCGTCGCGCGGCGCCCCCAGGACTGCCGCGAAGTAGCGCAGGTTCTCGATCACCGACAGGTCGCCGTAGACCGAAGGGGCCTGAGTCACGTACCCGATCCGGTCGCGCAGCGCCGCACTGCCCGCAGGAGCCCCCAGCACCCGCACCTCCCCGCCGGCCACCTTCTGCACCCCGACCACAGAGCGCAGCAGCGTCGTCTTCCCGCACCCCGACGGTCCCAGCAACCCGGTGACCGAACCGACCTCCACCTGCGCGTCCACAGCGTGCAGCACCACCTGCCCACCGCGCACGACCCGCAGGCCGAGGACGTCGACCGCGTAATTCATCATGTGATGAGTTTCCGTCCGGGGCAGGGCGGGTGTCAAGGACCGCCGGGCTGTCGGAGGTGAAGACCCCGGCCTCGAACGTGTTGATCAGCCCGCTAGGGTGTCCCCGCAGAGAACGCCGAGAAAGGAACTTCCCCATGACGCTGGCAATGAACAGGCTGTGCGGCACGCTGGTCGCCACGGCCGTCGGGCTGCTGGCGTCCGGCTGTGGATCAGGGCACGGCTCGGCGGCGACAAAGCCGCCGACGCAGAGCGTGAGCAGCGTCGCTGCTACTGCTACCGCAAGCACCACCACCAGCGCCACCAGCGCCACCACCGATCCCGCTGCGTCCTCCCCGACCGAGGCGACATCGTCGTCCACGAGCCTGGCGTCCGGCGTCTACCTGGCAACCCTGCTGGCGGCACCCACCACCCTGGGCAAGGCATTAGTCATAGACGCCAAGGCCGACTTCAAGTCGAGCGAGCTCATCCCCTCGCAGATCGCCGACGTCACACAGGCCGACTGCTCCAAAACGCTGCACTCCGACTGGACGCTGGACGTCGGAACAGGCAACGCGTTCGCGTCCCGCATGTACAAGAACGGCGACACGCAGGAAGTCACAGAACAGTTCGACAACTTCGAGGGTCCTGACAAGGCACAGTCCTTCATGAAGAACATCAGGCAGCTTGCGACGGTCTGCACCGGCCACACGACGGATACCGAAACCCAGTCAACGGTCACGTTCGAAGGTAAGGCCGTCGGTAAATTGGGCGACGAGGCCTACGCCATCACGGGCACCGATGCGAGCTGGAACAGTGGCGAAACGCTGGAGGCGGTGCGAGTCGGCGACGTAGTGGTGACGACCTTCGCGCTGGACGGGGTCGCGAACGACAACGGCGCCGGCCTCGCGGCCAAGGTTCTGGCCGATGCCGCTGCGAAGCTCAAGTCCGCCACCTGACCCTGACACCGGAGAGTGGCCTACATCGATGGTGGAGATGACCGACATCGCGCGCGCGATCGCGGCTGCGACCTCGGTCGCCGCATCGCTCGACCTGCCAGCAGACGACGCAGTCGTTCTGCACGCCTCGAACAGGCTGGCGTTGCGATTGATGCCGTGCGACGTGCTTGCGCGGGTCGCGCCTGTCGGGCATGAGGCTGGAGGGTTCGAAGTCGATCTTGCTCAGCGGCTCGCCCGGGCCGGATGTCCGGTGGGCCTCTTGCAGCCTGGGGTGGAACCGCGCGTGTACACGCGCGATGGCTTCGCGGTGACACTGTGGCGCTACTACGAACCCGTGGCGCCTCGCGTCTCACCGGTGGACTACGCCAAGGCGCTGGAACGGCTGCACGCCGGCATGCGCACGGTTGAGGTGCCGAGCCCACGGTTCACAGATCGCATCGCAGAGGCGGAAGACGTCGTCGCCAACCCGGACCGCTCGCCGGACCTCGCCGACGCGGACCGCGTCTTCCTCGGCGACAGATTGAGAAGTCTGCGAGGGGCGATAGAGGGGCGCGGTACGGCGGAGCAGTTGCTCCACGGCGAGCCGCATCCAGGCAACGTGCTCAGCACGAAGGACGGCCCGCTGTTCATCGACCTTGAGACGTGCTGTCGCGGACCCGTCGAGTTCGATCTCGCCCATGTCGCCGAGGCGGTCTGCGAGCACTACCCGAACGTTGACCAAGGGCTGCTGGACGAGTGCCGGCAGCTCGTTCTCGCGATGGTCGCAGCCTGGCGTTGGCAACTCGGCGACCAGCTACCGAACGGGAGGCGATTCGGCGAGGAGCTGCTGCGCTCGCTGCGTGACGGGCCTCCTTGGCCGACGCTCGACACGGTCATCAGGCGACTGGACGGTCTGTAGAAGCCCTGGACAGTCTGGACGGTCTGTGGAAGCACGGTCTGTAGAAGCACAGTCTGTAGAAGCACGGAACCAGCAGCCGCCTACAGCACCTCCGCCAACCCCCGCGCCAGCTGCTCATACACCTGCTCTGAACGAGCGTCGGCGCGCGCCAACAACTCGTCCTTGCCCATCCCCGCAGCCAGGTCCCCCTGGTAGCGCACCTGCGCCGCCTGCACCGCTCCGGCGATCTGCGCCGCCGCGATCTCCAGCTGGAAGCGGTCGGCCTGCGGGTAGTGCTCGACCAACAGCTCGGTCAGCAGGTTCTGCCGCTCGTACATGAACCCGACCGACCGGGTCCACAGCGTCGGGTACTCCCTGAGCAGTCGTGAGAACGTCCGCGACCGCTCCACCTGCTCCGGCGTCTGGACGTAGTACCGGTACATCTCCTGCTGCCACTCCTTCACCGCGGCCAGCACGCCGATCTCCGGCGCCCGCGAGCGCAGCGCGGTGCGCAGCCGCTCGTTCGCCTCGTGCCGCAGCTCCCAGACCAGGTCCTCCTTCGACGCGTAGTGCGTGAACACCGTCGCCGGGGCGACGTCGGCGGCGCGGGCGATCTCGGCCATCGTGACGTGGTCGTAGCCGCGCTCGGCGAACAGGGTCATGGCAGCGTCGTGGATGGCTCGGCGGGTGCGCTGCTTCTTGCGCTCGCGCAGACCCAGCTGCGGCGGGTCGCTCTGGGGCGCGTCAGGCGTATCAGGCATGCCAGGCGTGTCAGTCGCGTCGCGTGCTCCTGCTCCGGTCTCCATGGAACAGATAATAGCTGGACTTCGTCTATCATTAGAGTCACTCTAAGATTAAACACACTCCGGGGAGGGTCCCTTGTCTTCGACCGATCAGATAGCCGAAACGCCGCCGTCATCCGCGCAGGCCGCCACCGTGCCAGGCCCGAGCGCCGGCGGCTCTCGGGTGGGGAACAAGACCGCGCTGCTGGTCATCGCGTGTGTCGCGCAGTTCATGGTGGTGCTGGACGTGAGCATCGTGAACGTCGCGCTGCCCGCCATGCGCGGCGCGCTGGACCTGTCGCCGACCGGCGTGCAGTGGGTCGTCAACGCCTACGCGCTCGGCTTCGCCGGCCTGCTGCTGTTCGGCGGACGCGCCGCCGACCTGTTCGGCGCCAAGCCGGTGTTCCTCACCGGCCTGGTCGGCTTCACCGCCGCCAGCCTGGCCGGCGGCATGGCCGACACCGGCACGCTGCTCATCGCGGCCCGCTCGGTGCAGGGCCTGGCGGGCGCGGTGCTGGCCCCGGCGACCATGACGCTGATCATGACCACGTTCACCGACCCGCGCGAGCGGACCAAGGCCCTCGGTGCCTGGAGCGCCACGATGGCGGCCGGCGGGGCGATGGGCGCCGTCGTCGGCGGGATGCTCACGCAGTGGGTGAGCTGGCGCTGGGTGCTGTTCGTCAACGTGCCGATCGGCGTGGCGCTGATCCTGGCGGCCGTGCCGCTGATCGCCCGCACCCGGGGCCGCGGCGCCACGCTGCGGACGCTGGACCTGCCCGGCGCCGTCACCGTCACGCTCGGCCTGACCGGGATCGTGTACGGCGTCGTCACCACCGACACGCACAGCTGGGGCTCCGGCGCGGTGCTCGCGCCGCTGTTCGGTGGCGTCGTGCTGCTGGCGCTGTTCGTCCTGCTGGAGGCGCGCAGCAAGCACGCCCTGGTGCCGCTGCGCGTGTTCCGGAACCGCTCGCTGGCCGTGGCGGACGTCGCCGCGCTGCTGATCGGTGCCGGCATGTTCGCGATGTGGTTCTACGTCAGCCTCTACCTGCAGCAGGTGCTCGGGTTCGACGCGCTGCAGGCCGGGTTCGCCTTCGTGCCCGGCTCGGCGATGATCGTGCTCGGCACCATGCTGGCCACCCGGGCCCTGCCCAGGATCGGCCCGCGGCCGCTGCTGCTGGTCGGCCCGGTGGTCGCGGCGATCGGCCTGGCCTGGCTGTCGCGCTTCCCGGCCGGCGGCTCCTACACCGCCGACGTCCTGGGCCCGCTGATGCTGCTGACGTTCGGCATGGGCCTGGCGATGACGCCGCTGGCGGTGGCCGGAACCGCCGGCATGCCGCGGCACGAGGCGGGCCTGGCCTCCGGCCTGATCAACACCTCGCGCCAGGTCGGCGGCGCCATCGGCCTGGCCGCGCTGTCCACGGTCTCCGCGCACGTCGCCGCCGGTCACGGCGGCAGCCCCAGGTCCGCGCTGGCCGCGGGCTACGGCGGCGCGATGATCGGCGCGGCGATCGCCGTGGCCGCGGCCGGCGTCGTGGCGGCGCTGTTGCCGCGACGCGGAAGCGAGCCGGCTAAGGGATAGGGGTAGGCGCCGGCGCGCACAGAACCCGACCGACCCCCGGTGCGGCGGCGCGGTTCGGACCCGGAGACGGGTCCGGGCCGCGCCGCTCGCGTTTCTGCCGCGTCTTGCCTCGCGCTACCCCAAAAGCCGCTGCAAAGCCGGAGCCAACAACGCCACCAGCTCCTCAGAACCCAGCGAAGCCACTGGCTCCACCCCGAGCACATACCGCGCCATCGCCAACCCGATGATCTGCGCCAGCGCCATCTCCACCCGCGCCTCGGCATCCGTCCCGCCGACCCGCGCCGCCAGCGGCGCGATCAGCCGCGGCTGCGCGAACCCGCGCACCAACGCCGCCATCTCCTGGTTCGAGGCGATCGTCCGCAGCACCGCCAGCAACCGCTCCCGCGTCTGCGGCACCTCCCACAGCCCGACCACGAACCGTGCCAGCCGCTCCCCGATCCCCGTCGCGTCCCCGGCCACCTGCTCCAGCACCACCGCCGGATCCAACGGGAACTCCAGGGCGGCCAGGAACACCCGATCCTTCGACCCGAAGTAGTGGTGCACCAGCGCCGAATCCACCCCGGCCGCCCGCGCGATACCCCGCACCGTCGCCTTCTCGTACCCCCGCGAGGCGAACTCGGCGCGCGCCGCGTCCAGGATCTCGCCGCGGGTGTCGGCCGAACCGGGCCGGCGGCCCGGGCGCTTGGCGGGGGCGGTCATGATTCTTACAGTAGCTGTCGATCGCGGCGGCGGATCGCTACAGCGTGGCCTACACGACTCCCGACAGCACGTCATAAAGCAGCGCCCGGAACGCCCGCACGTCCCGCAGCAGGTTCTCGCTCACCACCAGCCCGCCGTCGGCCAGCAGCCAGAACACCCGCCCGGCCACCGGCAGCACCGTGATGTCGAGCTCGAACTCCCGGGCCTGCCGGCCGAGTTCGGCCTCCAGCTGCTTCACGACCGCGCTCGGTTCGCGGGCGATGTAGGGCGGGGCGCCGCTGTTGTGCGGGGCCATCGGGCGGTGGTCCGACGACCAGCGCGAGGCGTCGCGGAAGCCTGCTTCGACCAGCGTCTTCAGCTCCGGTGAGCGGGTCAGGAGTTCGAAGCCGGGCGGGCCGAGGGTCTGCAGGGCGAACCAGTCCTCCAGCCGGCCTTCCCACAGACCGAGCCACAGTCCGGTCCACTGCGCGGTGGCGCGTGGTCCGGCCACCGCCGCCAATTGCTTGTCCACCGACACCTGCGGGTCCAGCGGTGGGATCGCGGGATCCAGGTCCGGGGCCATCCCCGAGGCGTCCCGCAGCCACAGTGCCATCGTCATCGTCTGACGGTCGCCCACCGCGATCCGCCAGCCGGCGCCCCGTTCCCGTCGCAGCCGCACGCTTCCAGCATCGCCGACGACGCGGCCGAGCGGAACGGCCGGCGCATCGGGACAATGGTCCGATGCAGAACCGCGATCACCGCCACCTCGGCATCCTCGCCCACTCCGCCGAAGGTGCCGCCCTGTCCTTCCAGACCTTCTGCCGCGAAGGCTTCGCCCGCCTCGGCCCGCACGCCCACCCCGACGTCACGCTCGACCTGATCCCGCTGTCCCGCTCCATGCCGCACTGGGAATCAGGGGACTACCACGCCGTCCGGGCCATCCTGCGCGAGAGCGCCGACCGCCTCGCGGCCGCCGGCGCCGACTTCTTCATCTGCCCGGACAACACCGCGCACCTGGCCTTCGAGCTCGACGGCGACCCCTACCCGATCCCCGGCCTGCACATCGCCGAGGTGGTCGCCGACGAGGCCGCCGCCCGCGGCCACCGCAAGATCGGCATCCTCGGCACCCGCTTCACCATGGAAGGGCCCGTATACCCCCGCGCCCTGGCCGCCCGCGGCATCGACTCGGCCGCCCCCGACGCCGCCGACCGCGCCACCGTCGACACGATCATCTTCGACGAGCTGGTCAACGGCGTGTTCACCGACGCCGGCCGCGCCGCCTACCGCCGCGTCATCGAGCACCTCGCCGCCGCCGGCTGCGACGCCGTCGCCCTGGTCTGCACCGAGATCCCGCTGCTCGTCACGCCCGGGACCTCGCCGCTGCCCACCCTGGACTCCACCCGGCTGCAGGCGCGCGCGGCGTTCGAGGTCGCGATCAACGCGCGCGCCCTGCCGACCTGGCGCGGCGGCCCGCCGGTCACGCCGCCGCCTCCGGCACCGGCACCGGCACCGGCCCTACAGAACTGAGCGGATCCCCGCCGCGAGCCGGTCGTACTCCGCCGGGGCGTTGTAGACGTTCGCGCTGATCCGCAGCAGGTGCCGGCCGTTCCACTTCGGGACGGCCACCTCCACGCCGAGCCGGTCGGAGATCTCGCCCTGCAGGTCGCGCGGGTCGTCCTCGGCCACCGGCAGCGGCAGCAGCCGCATCGAGACCCCGGGGTCGCCCGGCAGCGTGGCCGGGTCGACGTCCAGCGCCGAGGCCAGCGCGGCCTGTCCGTACTCGGCGAGCTTCACGTTGTGCTCCCGCACCCGTTCCGGGCCCAGCGCGCGCAGGAAGGCGATGCCGTTCGGCGCGGCCAGCCGGGACGTCGCGTCGTGCGTCCCGATCTCCTGCAGGTTCGTCGGGAACTGCTCGGTCTCGCCCCAGGACACGATCGGGTTGCGCAGCGTCGACCGCCATTTCGGCGCGGCCCAGAACGCCCCGGCCGAGCGCGGCACGTAGCCCCACTTGTGCAGGTTCCCGCCCCAGAAATCAGGGCTCAGCGACGCCAGGTCGATCGGCACCATGCCGGGGGCGTGTGCGGCGTCGACGATGACGATCACGCCGCGCTCCTGCAACGCCGGCACCAGTTCCTCGATCGGGAAGCGGCGCGCGGTCGAGGAGGTGATGTGGTCGATCAGTGCGACCTTCGTCCGCGGTGTCACCGTGCCCAGCACGATCTCGGCGATCTGCGCGGCGTCGGCGGTCAGCGGGATCCGCGCGGTCACCACGCTCGCCCCGGCCTCCCGGGCCCGGCGTTCGGCGGCCCACGTCGAGGTGAGGTAGCCGTGGTCGGTGACCAGGACCTCGTCTCCAGCCGCCAGCGGCACCGAGCCCACCGCGATCGTGACGGCGGTGGTGACGTTCGTGACCAGTGCGACCTGGTCGCCGGCCGGCGCGCCGAGGAACTCCGCGACGGCGCGGCTCGCCGTGGCCATCCCCGGTGCGAGTTCCCGGCGGAAGAACCGGGTGGCGTTCGCGTTCATCCGGTCCCGCCACTGCTGTTGGTTGAGCAGGACGGTGCGCGGGGAGTTGCCGAAGCCGCCGTGGTTCAGGTAGGCGTGGCCCGGCTGGAGGGTGTCGAACAGGGCACGGATCTCGGTCCAGTCGTCGCCCCAGAAGGGGTTCTCGAGGGTCTCCATGCTCGACGAGCGTAACCGGCCGGACCGGACCGGCCCAAGGGCCACTTCGGCATCTCTGGCCCGCTCCGGCGTTCCGGCTCCGAGTGTCGTCGAGCCCTGCTACGGTTCCGACACCATCGCGACTATCCAGGGGGTGACATCGTGCCAGACCAAGGTCGCAACACCTATCTCGACGACGTCTTGGCCAATCAGGAGCGGCTGGAGTCGGACCTGCGCTCCAAGGCCTACGCGGCGACGAACGCCGGCTCCGGCGCCGGTTCGGCCGCCGGCGCTCCGCGCCCGCAGATTCCTTCGCCGGAACAGATCCGGGGCGTGGCGGACGCGGGGCTGCCCGCGCTCTCGATGCCCGCGCCTCCCGCGCCGGCGGGCTCCGTCGCTCCCGCCGCGCAGAGCCGGGGCCGCGCCGCGCGTCTTGAACGTTTCGCAGCGGAGGTCGACGCGGGCCGAGGCGGGGGCGGCGGCGGTGGCGGCGGGTCGGCGGCCGCCGCCAACGGCGTCGAGGTCCGCATCACCGGCGTCGGACGCTGGAAGACGGTCCTGGTCCCGCCGAACGCCTTCGTCGTCCACACCCGTCGCGGCGAGACCAAGCCCCGGCACATCGGCCTGGGCGTGTCGTTCCGGTACCGGCCGGCGACCGACTCGTTCCTGGTCGTGCCCGGGGCGATGCAGACCATCCTGATGAACGCGTTCTGCATCTGCAGCGAGCTGCAGGGCATCCTCGTCCAGGCCTACGTGCAGTGGATCATCGAGGACTTCGGCACCGCCTACCGCCGGCTGGACTTCTCCGATCCGGAGGACCCGATGCGGCTGGTGAACCTGCAGCTGCGCGAACAGGCCGAGGCGGCGATCAAGGACAAGGTCGCCACGATGAGCGTGCACGAGGTGCTCTCCGACCGGCAGCCGATCATCGAGGAGCTGACGGCGCGGCTGCGCGCCGTCGCCGAGGGCTCCGGCGAGGCGGAGGCCGGGCTGGGGCTGCGGATCGTCACCGTGCAGATCAAGGAGGCGGTGGTCAGCTCCAAGACGCTGTGGGAGAACCTGCAGAAGCCGTTCCGCTCCGAGCAGGGGCGGTTGGCGGCGCTGGCGGAGCTGGCGGCGGACAGCGTCATCACCGACAGCCGCATGGCCGAGTCGCGCAAGCAGGAGACGCGCCGGCTGTCGGACGAGCGTGAGCTGTCCGAGCTGCGGGCGCTCAACGGGGCGCGCGAGTTCGATCGGGATGCTGCGGAGCAGTCGCGGCGCGACGAGCAGTCGCAGAGCAACGCGCGTAAGGCTGCCGACGAGGCACACCGGACGCGGCTGCAAACGCTGGCGCTGGAACGGGAGCGGCACGAGCAGGAGAGCGTGATGGCCCGCCTGCGGCTGGAGGAGGAGCAGGAGCTGGCGCGGCTGCGGTTGGAGGCCGAGCTCGCGGCGGTGCGTGCGCGGCATGCGGCGGAGCACGACCGGCAGGTGTTGGAGTTGGAGCGGGAGCGGGTGCGGGCTGAGATCGCCAATGCCCGGACGGCTGCGGCGTTGCAGGCCGAGCTGATCGAGCGGCTGCCGGAGATCGTGGAGAAGCTGCCGGTGCCTTCGGACTACAAGGCGGTGACGGTCGGGGGTGCGGACGGCGGGTCGTTGGCCGGGGTGGTGGCGCAGGTTTCGGCGGTGCTTGGTGCGTTGAAGGCGGGGGAGTAGGGGCGCGGGGCGAGTCGGGAGT
>NZ_JAACYW010000256.1 GCF_015356825.1 Catenulispora rubra
GGTCCGGGGACTGCTTTGCGTACTGTGAACTGCGGCGGGCGGGGCAGCGTGGGGTGTCGGGTCGGCTGCATGTGCCGAGGTCGGGACGGCGGTCGCGACCGGAACGAGCACAGTCGCCAGCGCGGTGGCGCCCGCGATCCACCAGCGTTGGCCTCGTGACGGTCTGGCTCGGCCTGTAGGGCCGCTGCGGGGTTTGGGTCTGATGGTGCTCATTGATTCCCCTCCTGAGTCATCGCGTTCCCACGCTGTAGCGATTCAGTTGGCCAAACCGAAGGCTTCGAGCCGTGAATCCTTGAAAAGCCCGTGTGTGAGAACTCTGGTTCGCTATCCAGAATGAGATCTACCCAAACCTGCCGCCGACACTGTGTTGCGGGGCTGATGGAAGAAGCCTTGTGAGCTGCGCGTTCAATGATTTGTCATTGGCCAGATAAGAAATATCTCGATGGCGGTCCATCAGGGCTCTGGTCTAAACCGCTTCGGGCTGCTAGCGTCCGCTTCGTTTCGAAGAGATCTTCGATGGGTGGTCTGCGCGGTGCGCGAGGCCTCGGGGCGGGAGTAGATCTTGGCTGGGAATCGTGTCGGCTCGAACCGCCGACGCTGTAGCCGCGCGGTGATGCGGACGCTGGGAGGGCTGACCGCCGCGGCGCTGTCGCTGGGTGTTCTTACAGCGAACTCCAGTGGCGCACGGGCCAAACTCGGCGGGCCGCCGAAGCCGGGTAAATACAACGGCCATGCGCTCGATTTGGGGGCGTCGACGCCGGGCAAGGCGTGGACGGCCAAGCCGGTGAAGGCACCGACGATGCCCAAGGGCGCCACGGTCACGCCACCGGTGTTTCCCGCCGCCGCCACCGTCGACATCTCGCTGCCGTCTGCGAAAGCCGCTGGTGCCTTGGCAGCCACGACGTCGTCTGGCGTTCTGTCGCGAGTGCCCGGTACCCCAGTGCTGGTCGGTACCGCGTCGGCAGGCGCCCTGGGATCCGCCGACGTGCGCAGTGCCGTAGCCCCGGCCTCGGTGCGGGTCACGGTCGCAGATCGTGCACATTCCATTGCCGCCGGCGCCAACGGCGTGGTCGTGTCGGTCGCGCGTACTGACGGGCAGACGGTGCCGGGTGCGGCCGATGTGGCCGTTGACTATTCGGCTTTCGCCCAAGCTTTTGGCGGGGACTACGGCGACCGCCTGGAACTGGTGTCGCTGCCGGCATGTGCGTTGACCACGCCGCAACTCGCCGCTTGCAAAACCCAGACCCCGATCAGGTTCACCCACGACTGGATCCATCAACAACTCATCGCCGACGTCGCGCTGCCAGCGTCGAGGAATGCCGCCGATCCTGCGTCGAATGCGGCTGCGCCTGCTCTGGTGCTCGCCGCCACCTCGGCATCCTCCGGCCCCACGGGAACATACACCGCTACCAGCCTGTCCGCGTCGAACTCGTGGTCTTCTGGCAATAACGCAGGGTCGTTCCAGTACAGCTACCCGATCACTGTCCCACCTTCGCTCGGTACCGGTGCCCCGACGGTGGCGCTGTCGTATGATTCGGGCTCCGTGGACGGCAAAACCACCGCGGAGAACGGCGAGCCATCCTGGATCGGTGACGGTTGGGACTACTCGCCGGGGTTCATCGAGCGATCCTACAGCCCTTGTTCCAAGGCCAAACCGACCGCCTTCGCGAACAATTCGGAGTCGTGTTTTGCGCTGGATGCCAACGGCAACCAGCTACCGGCCCTGACGTTGTCGTTCGAGGGCCACGGCGGGCAGTTGGTGTACGACGACTCCGATACCAGCTACACCCACTTCAAGCTGGCCACCGACGACGGGACGCAGATCGACCGGCTGACCGGTGCGGTGAACAACGGCACCTCCAATGGTGAGTTCTACCGGGTGCACACCCCTGATGGGACCACCGCCTATTTCGGCGCGGATCAGTTCCCGGTGGATGCGGGCGGGGTGAGTGGTAAGGGCCCGGAGTCCGATTCGGCCTGGACTGAGCCAGTGTTCAACGATCCGAACAACACCCTATGCAAGAACCCGGCCACAGCGATAACTGCCAACTGCATGCAGGCCTGGCGTTGGAACCTGGACTACGTCGTCGATCCGCACGGGAACGTGACCGAATACTCCTACATCAAGGAGATTGGCTATTACGGGCACGGTACCAACAGCGTCCCAGTGGCTTATGACCGTGGGGGAGTGCTCAATGAGATCGATTATGGCTGGCAGCGATCCGACACGATCAACCAGAACCCGCCGCCGAACCTGAGCCACGAACCGGCGGCGAAGGTCTTGTTCAACACCGCCAACCGCTGCGTCGACCCGAACGCCGACGACGTCTACAGTGCCAACCCCGTCGGCGGATCTAACGGGGCGGGTCCGCCAGGCTGCGGCGCGGTGGGCTTTGGTCAGTCGTTCAGCGGCGGGATGCTGGACACTCCGACGGACCAAGCCTGCTCGGGGGCTGCAACGTCGTGTACCAACACCTTTCCCACGTTCTGGTCCACCAGGCGGCTCGCGTCGATCGATACTGAGGTCGCGCTCGGTGGTACCTACAAGCCGGTCGACCACTACGACTTGTTCGACCAGTTCCATAACCTGGACACGACCACCGCAACCACCGGGTCGCTGATGTGGCTCGCGGCGATCCGGCATTGTGCGGCCTCGGCGATGGTCTCGGGATCGCTGACTTGTCCGGCGGCGAAGGAGAACGGGACGGCGAACCAGGCCACGTTGCCTGACGTCCAGTTCATCCCGACGGCCAATCAGTACCAGCGGGTGCCCGGCGTGGTGGTTCCGCCTGGCGACCAGAACCTGCCCGGCTTCCAGCGGGAGCGGATGGGCACGATCTACGACGAGCTGGGTGCGGCGACCACTGTCGGCTACGACGACCCCAGGTTGAATACAACCACCGGCCAGTCCAACTTCGCTCCACTTGGCTGTACCGCACCGCCGGCGTCAGTGGACTGGCACAACCATCAGCTGTGCTTCCAGGAATATTGGACCCCACCGGGGACGTCCGCGCCGATCACCGACTGGTTCCAGAAGTATGTTGTCACCTCGGTCATGGTTGCTGACGAGACGGGTACTTCGAACAACGTCGTCACCAACTACAGCTACGATACGACCCAGGGTGCGGCCTGGCACTCCAACGACTCAGACCTGGTTACCGACCCGGCGTCACGTACCTACGACCAGTACCGGGGCTTCGCAAAGGTCACCACGACAGTAGGGCAGCCGGGTGATGTGAATCATCCGCAGACTCAGAGCGTCACCCAGTTCTTGCGGGGCATGGATCAGGACCCGGACAAGACCGCGGAGACGACGCATTCCTGTGGCACTGGCGGTGCCGACTGCCCTGGGGTCTCGGTTTCCGATGATCTCAGCGGTGTTCCTACTGTCGACGACAACGCGCTGGCCGGATTCCCGCTGGAGACGCAGACGCTTACCGGCGCCGGAGGTTCAGCTTGGATCACGACGGTCACCAAGCCCTGGAAGTCCGATCCGCAGGCCACGCATGCCCGCGATCTGCTTCCGCCGCTGCGGTCCCGCCAGTTGGGCACCGCTCAGACGATCACTGCCGCACCTCTCGCGTCCGGCGGGACCAGGATCACTCAGAGCCTCAACTACTACAACGAGGCCGAGGGCGGGCGGCTGGTTCTGACCGACAAGCTGGCCCCGGTGCTGCAGGGTGGTGGCGCTGTACCCGGGGACAGCACGCCGGAGACCTGTTCGTACAGCGCATACTCTGCATCCACCCAGCCGTCGTGGATCTCCGCTCCGGTGTATCTGTGGATGAATCGCGCGAGCGAGCAGGTCCAGCAGGCTGCTCCCTGCAACTTCACCAATCTCGGGGCTGTCTATTCCGGCCTTGTCCTCGCGTTGGAGACGACCAGTCCGCTCAACGGCACCGTGTTGTCGTCAGCTCGCACCTTCTACGACAACGCCACAAACTTCCCTAGCCCGGTCACGATCGGCGATGCTACCCGCACTGAGGCCGCGACCTCACAAGCTTCCGGAGTGCCGGGCGGTTGGCTTATGCAGTCCGCCGCCACGTTCGACAATTACGGCCGGACGCTGACCAACACCAACGCACTCAACGCCACCACCTCCACGGCCTACGCTCCAACAGCCGGCTCCCAGCAGGCGATGGAGCTGCCGGTCCTGGTCAAGACTGAAGGCCCGGACCCGGGCACCGGCCATCCCAGCGCCGCATGGACCAGCACCACCACCGCGGACCCGTCCCGTACCGCTGGGTACAACGACATCACCGACGTCAACGGGCGTGTCACCCACACGACGTATGATGCGCTTGGCCGCACTGTCGCCGCGTGGGGACCAGACCACCCCCAAGCAACCTACCCAAACCAGCCCGATTCCCGAACCAGCTACGTCATATACGGTCACACCCCCGGCAGTACTTCGCAGCCTTCGACCGTCGAAACAGACACGTTGCGCGACAACGGCAGTTACCTGCCGTCCGTCAGCTACTTCGACTCTCTCGGCCGTACGCGGCAAACGCAGACGCTGCCTTCTAGCGACGACCCGGGACGCGTAGTCACCGACACCAACTATGACACCGTCGGTCGGACCAACATTGTTTCAGGGCCCTACTATGACGGCTCTCACCCACCCGGCTCCGGAATGTGGACGCCGACCGGATCGGAGCTGCACCAAAGCCAGACGTACTACGACGGGCTAGGACGTACCACTGATGTCTTGACCTTGTCGAATTCCACAGAGCTGTGGCGTAGCCACACAAGCTATGCTGGCGCCGACCGCTCCGACGTCATCCCGCCAGTTGGCGGCGTGCGGACCTCGACCGTGACTGACGCTCGAGGGTTGACACGCGCCGTCTACACGTACCATTCGACTGACCCGACCGCTGTGCCGTGGGCGAGCACTGATCCCACCAAGGTCGACACCAAGAACGTTGACATTACCTCCTACGGTTATGACGCGGCCGGTCGGCAAAACCAAGTCACCGATGCTGACGGTGCGGTCTGGCAGGCAGCCTACGACCTGCTGGGGCGCAAGACTGAAAGCAGTGACCCCGATACCGGCTCCAGCCACTTCACGTACGACAACGTCGGCGACATCCGGACCACGACCGACTCCCGCGGCACGTCCCTGTACTTCGGCCTGGACTTCCTGGGCCGAAAGACCGTGGAGTACCAGGGGACGAACGCCTCTGGAACCGAACTGGCGTCGTGGACTTACGACGCGGCCCCGCCCGCGCCGGCGCCCGCCTCTGACGGCAAGGGCAATCTGGGCCTCACCGCGTGGTCCAAACGCTACACGCCGGGCGCCTCCGCGCCTTACATGGTCTCCGTCGCCGGCTACGATCCGGATGGAAGGCCGCTGGGCACCAGCGTCACCATTCCGAGCGGGGACGGTAACGGCGCACTGGCCGGGACATACACAACTACCAACCACTACACGGCAATGACCGGGCTGCTGCACAGCAGTGACCTGCCAGCCGCAGGAAACCCGGCCACGGGTGGCCTGGCTGCGAATACGTTGACCTACGGCTACAACTACAACGGTCTGCTGATCTCTTCGGGCGACAACTATGCCGACTTGCTGACCGACTCCGCCTTCTCCCCGTACGGGCTCATTCAGCGGCGTGTGCTCGGCGACTATCCCAGCCAGGTCGTGGCGGACACGACCTATGACCCCGCGACGCAGCGAGTCGCGAACACCACCATCTCGCAGCTGGCGTGGAACGCCCCGATCGACACCACCGCCTACACCTACAACCCGGCTGGACAGATCACCGCCGAAGTCGATAACCAGGGCACCGCCCAGTCCATCTCCAACGGCCTGGTCTCGGCGACCCCGGCCACCGACGCCCAGTGCTTCACGTATGGCTACGCCGGCCGTCTGGCGACCGCCTGGACCGATACAGGAAACGTGACTGGAACAGTGTTCGGTTCGGTCAACAACGCTACTGGTACCGCCAATCCCGCCGATCCCACCAGCCTCGTCCCCGGAGCACTGGGCGGCTGCGCCCACACAGCCCCCGCCGCCGGAAACATCGGCGGCCCGGCGCCGTACTGGCAGCAGTACACAGTCGACCCGGCAGGCAACCGCACGGCGATGGCCGAATACAACACGGCCGGAACCTTGACGGTGAACCACACCTACGCCTATGGCGTCACCGCCAACGGTGTCACGGCGCAGCCACACACCCTGACCAGCGCTTCCATCAACGGCACCGCCAGCGCCCAGTACACCTACGACAGCGCGGGCAACACTAAGATACGCGCCGTCAACGGCACGCCCACACAAAACCTGCAGTGGGATACCGAAGGTCGCCTTATCGCCGACAGCGATGGATCCGGGGCAGACGCCGCCTACGTCTACGACGCCGACGGCAACCAGCTCATCCGCCGCGACGCCAACACCACCACGCTGTACCTGGGCAACAGCGAGATCTACCTGAACAACTCAAAGCAGACGATTACCGGCAACTGCTACTATAGTGACCCTGGCGGCCCTACCATCGTCGAATCCGGCGGTGCCAACCCGACTGTCTCCTACGAGGCCGGGAACACCCAGGGCACCGCCAGCACCACGGTCCTGGCCAGCCCGCCGACCGACAGCACTGGACAGGTCCGAGCTGACCAGGCGGTCACCGCGCGACGCGACTACACCCCCTTCAACACTCCCCGCGGCACGGTCAACACCACCGGCCAATGGAACCAAAAGTTTCCTGACGACCACACCTTCCTCGGCAAAACCACCGACACCACCACAGGCCTCGTCGACATCGGCGCCCGCAAATACGACCCCGACACCGGCCGCTTCATCTCCGCTGACCCGGTTTTTTCGGCAGGCGATCCTCAGACGATCGGCGGCTATGCCTACGCCGCGAACGATCCGATCAATGCCTCGGACCCCTCAGGCCTGATCCGTGCCGTCAACGTCGACCCTTTCGCCGGCTACTCACCGAACTATGTCAACCCCTGCACCGGCGAAGACGACTGCCTTGACGCTTCGGCATATCCCATCAAAGAGTGCAGCTGGGCATGCACGGCGGCCGGCGTCGGTCACTGGATAGCCAAACAAGGAGACTCGGTCCTTCAAGCCACCCCTATCAACCAGATCATCTCCGCAGGTGCGACTGCAACCGTGGACCACACCATCACCAGTGGCGGAGCCAACGCACCAACCGGGCAGATCTCCACGCCGCCGATCTCGCTCACCGACTACTACGACACCTTCATCTCGACCCACGGGATCGCCACCAAGAAACAGATGGAGAGCACATCGAACTTCCTCGATGTCGTCACCATCGTCACGGGCGTCAGCAAAGCCAGGGACGCAGGCCTCCTTGCCGGCGGAATCCGCGACGCCGCCAAGCGGATCCTTGCAAGGTCAGCAGAGGATTGCCACAGCTTCGCGCCGGATACGCGCGTTCTGATGGCTGACGGCACAACGAAGCCGATCGAAGACGTCAAGGTCGGCGACAAGATCGAGAACGCGCAGCCTGGCGGAGCCACCGAACTCCACAAGGTCGATGTGGTCCACAGAACGCTTACCGATACCAAGTTCACTGATATAACCGTCAGTACGTCAACGGGGCCGAAGGACATCACTGGAACCCAAAACCACCCGTACTACGACTTGACCGCCGGGCACTTCGTCAACGCTTCCGAACTCAGACCAGGCGACCGACTGCAAACCGACAGGTCGGCAGTGGTGTCAGTGGTCGCCGTCCGCAACTATGTGTCCTCGATGCCCACCTATGACCTGACTGTCGACGGACTTCACACGTATTATGTCGTCGCTGGTACTGCTCCGGTCCTCGTCCACAACACCATTTCGTGCCCGATCAAGCCGACGTACGTCTGGCGGCCCAAGCGTGGTGGCGTCGATGCAGACGAGCAGGTTGCGTTTACGCCGGACCAAGTCGTTGATTCGGCGGCCGATGTTACCCCTGGTAAATATATCTTCGTGAAGAGGCTCGATGGCTCGGTTCGTGCAATGAACACAGACCTCTACGACAGTACGCCGTTCGATGTTCCACTACCCGGACACACGTCGCTCGCGGAGAACGAGGCAGTGCTTTTTGCTGGCGAGTTTGAGGTGACTGCGGGAGGGCGAGTCACTCGGATCACCAATACCTCGGGTCACTTGCGGCCTGGTAGTTGGGCGCCCGCATACAATGAAACCGACTATGCGTCATTGGGGGATGTCGCGAAACAGGCCCTCAGCGACTGGGGTCTGACAGTCGACGATAATACCGTGTACTTTGAGCGTTGGTCACGGATGGGAAACTCTCCAGGTGGTCCGTGACGGCCGGTCGGTCAGCGTCTTATTTCACACTTCTGGTGCTCGTCGGTATATATCGGCCACTTTTTAAAGCTCGCTATTTTGATCTGGGATGATTATATGGCAATTCCCCATTTTGGTGTATTGTTGGTGCGGCTGCTTGAAAGTCGGGGCGCGGATATTGGATGGCTTGCGTCGGCGTCGGCGGTTTCGGAGGAGGAATTGTATTCCGTTGTCGGCGGTCTGATGCCGACGCCGGACCAGCTGCATGGACTCGCAAGAGCCCTCGGTCTCCGTGTCGCTGACCTCTGCGTGATGTCTGGCGTTCCGGTGCTGGAGCGGGATGTACCTCGTGAAACGGCAGCGGGATCTGAGCTCGCGAGGCTAATTCACATTATGGTTGCTCTCCCGCCGGATCAGCGGGATCGAATTCACGACTTGATTATGCGCGAGCTGCCGCAGGCGAGTTATGCTGCTGACAACAGTCCGCCGCTACGTGCCTGCGACCAGAGAGTCGGCAGCTTCGGTGAAATGTTGATAATTATGCTGCGAGACAATCGCAACCTCTACTCTCTGGATTCCGTTCTGTGGGTACTGGGGGCCTTGACTCATGGAACGGTCGCTTTGTCGCACTCAGATCTTCGCTCGATCGCCAACGGAGTCATGCCGCTTTCACCGACGTTGCTCACGGGCTTTGCGACAGTCCTCGGCATTCCCGTCCGGGACCTTGCCGCAGTCGTGGGAGGTGATCTTCCGGGGACCGGGCTCGGTAGTGATCCGCTGGCTGACGAGATGGCTGAGCTATTGTGGACATGCAGGGGTCTGACCGTAGGTCAGATCGGTGCTGTTTGCGAGACGGCGGAGGCAATGCTTGTAGCGGTGCCGGCCGATGGTTCGGTCGATGGCTGGAACAGGGTATTCCACCATCACGGGACTTGGTGGGGCACGCCGAAAGAGTCAACTTCAGACTAAACGCAGCGGTTCGGTATCGAAATCTACTGTACATTTTGATCTTCAGGTCGGCGACGTGGTCCAGGGGTGGTCCAGGGGTGGTCCAGGGTAGGCTCTGAACCAGATCACCCGTCCTTGGCACTTGATGACACTGTCAGCTTGATGGATGCGGACAGGCTGGCACGAAGTGAACTAGTCTAGCCTTACGTGACAGGAAGTGTGCTGACGACCTCGGCGCTTCTAATCCGATGGTCGCAGGTTCGAATCCTGCCGGGGGCACTGAAGTCGAACCCCAGGAAGCCCCGCTGACCTGGGGTTTTACGTTTTTTCGACTCGAGTACTCGAGTCGAGTCGACCCGTAAAGTCGTTGAAACGGCCCCGTGTGATGACGGTGTGATGACGGCCGTAGCGACTCCGTATGGTGACGGCCTGTTTTTGGCCGTGCCGTCGTATCGCTGGCCCTCCGGGCGCACAGGGTTTCGTCACCCGTTCGGGTTCCCGAATGCAGGCAATCTGACTTTTCCCAGCCCGAAGTCCCCGTCGACTGCCCAGGTCCATTTGTTCAGAGTGTGGACCACTGAGAAGACCGGTCGCCTGCGCGAATCGCTGAGACTCGCTGTCGCAGGAAGGTGAAGTATCGCTGGTCTGTGCGGGCCCGGCGGAGCGGCCCAGTGAGCTGCATCATGTCCCGCATGTGCATGAGCGCTTCGTAGCCGGGGGAGTCGGTTAGGTCGTAACCGTACTGGTGCGCGAACGCGATTTTCCAGGCATCGTCGCGGCCGTATCTTCGTGCGGCGTGCCAGGTTGGTACGAGATCAATTTCTCGGGGGCCGCTGCTGACCCAATCCCAGTCGCTGAGCAGCAGGCCGCCGGTGCGGCTGTCCGCGAGCAGATTCCCTGCCCATGCGTCACCGTGAACAAGGCCCGAAGGAAGCTGCCACTCGACGCTGGCGAGCCGTTCGCGCACCTCGATGATCTCCTGCTTGAGCCAGGCGACCTCATCGCCGGTCAGCGCAGTCTCCGGGATGTACTCGCTGAGTGCACCTTCCAACGAGGTCAAGGGGACCCAGGGTGGAAGGGGGACCGGGACGGTGTCGCCGTCGATTTCGTGCAGTCGGCGCAGTAGCGAGGCGAGATCGATTGAGGAGTACGTCAGCTTGGCGGGCTGCTGGTGGAATTCCCAGAAGCTGGCTACGGATCCGGACGCCAGCGGCACGGGTTCTACGGCTCCGAGCGGTGCCGTTGCTGGGTATCCGCAGGATCGCGCGAGCCAGCGGGTCACGGTCTGGGTCAGCCTGACCTGTTCCAGATCCGCCGGCCCGACGGTGATGCGAACGATCGCGTCGGCGGCGGGCAGAAGATAGATCGCGTTGCTGTAGTGGTGGATAAGGCGCGCATCGGTTGGGTCTATTCCGGTGCTGGCGCAGGCCGCGACGAGCTGGGCGTGAAGGTCGTCGTCGTTCGTCAAGCCGCCGTGCTCCTAGCCGTCGATGCCGCCAGCAAGTGCGAATGCCGCGTCGAGTTCTTTGACGGCGGCGTTGGCGCTGAAGTCTGCCAGACGTCGGCGGGTCTGTTCGATCGCGGCCTGAGCTCGGGCGCTCGTGAGCTGTCCGATCAGCGGAAGGCAGCCGGTCATGACCGCGCATGCGTGCTCCACGTCGGTGTGGTCGGGCTGCAGGTACGACATCGCGAGCGTGGTGTTGGCCAGAACGTCGCGCCGTGGCATCGCGTCGACTGCTGCCTCGTCGAGGTGCGCCGCGTCGGCGTGACGCTGCACGTAGCTGGTACGTCCCAGGGCGCGCGATGCGTACATCGCCTCGACAGTGAGCTGACGTACCGAGAAGAACGAGATCCACCTCGGCTCATCGGAGCCACAGCGTCGATCGAGAAAACGCTCGGCCTGGACGAGGTGTCGATCGCTTGCCATGGGGTCGTTCGCGGACGCAGCGGCACGCGCGGCGACAGCGTGGCACCGGGCGAGTGTCGTCGGCGAGCTCCCCATAACGGCCGCTTCGATCGCTGCTTGTGCGGTGGCGACTGCGGATCCGGGATGGTCGAGGTGAACTGCCTGCATCGACAGATCGGTCAGGATGTGCGCGGCCAGGACGTAGTTCTCGGCGGCCTTCGCCAGTCGCAGGCCGCAGGCGAAGTAGCGACGAGCGAGGTTCTGTTGGCCCGCATCGAACGCCATGAACCCCGCGACATCGGCGAGACGAGCGACCTCAGTGAACAGAAGCCGGCCGACATGATCGGTGTACCTGCCGGCCGACGCGAGCGGGAGAGCAACGTGGGATAGGTAGTGTGCCACCGTGCTGCGGGCATGACCGCCGCCGAGGCGATGATCGGCGTCAGCGAACGCCTCCGACATGATGGACAACGTCTGCACGTCGGCAGAAGCAACGCGCTGCCCCGTCCGATCGACCCGAGCCACCTCGTCTCCCTGCGAGCTGTCCGCCCATGCGAGCAGCACGTCGAGAACGGACTCGGGTCCTTCGTCAGCCGCGATGTCGGCCACGCGGACGTTCACATCGACGCCGGTCAGCAGGCCGAGCCTGGACAGCACCTCGTCAACGGACGGCAACCACAAGGCGCCGTGCTGAACGACCACGTCTTCCTGGGCGGGCAACGCAGGGAGCAGAGAGTCTGGGACACCCAGCTTCTGAGTGATCTCCAGAATCTGTCGCCGATCCGCGACGCCCCGTCGTCCATTTTCCAGACGACTGATGACTGATTGATCGACCTTGAACGCAGCAGCGAGCGTCATCTGCCGTGCCCCGGTGTGCGTGCGGTACAGGCGCAGCACCGTGCCCACATCCCACTTCGCCAGGGCCTCGGCGATTTGAGCGGTCGCCCACAGCTCTGGTGCGGCGGCCAGCCGCGCATCCCGGCTACAGGCTCCGCAGCGCGTTCCGCGGTTGTACTGGCTCAGCAGCGCGCGACATCCAGTGCAGCGCCTCACCTCACCACCGGCCACGACTACTCCTTGTAACCCCTCCAGATACCGTCAGCGTTCTTGCCGGGACCACCATGTCATAAACCCGCATATCCGGGTGCTGAAAACCACGCGACGCTGACCGTGGCCGAATCAAAAGCCTGCGACATCCGACCTGGTCGGAGTGCCAGGTAAGACAGAGGAACGGTGCGTTGTGAATGAGCAGAACACAGGCGTCACCCCAGTCTTCCGAGGGACAGAACGCGAAGTCAGACGCCAGCTACGAGGGCTGCTCGGCGAGGGAACGGAGACAAGAGCGGTCGACCTTGCTGTCCAGCAGGTCCGTGAGGGCTACCGCCACATCGCCTGCGCAGGTGAACGGTTCGAGGTCGTGGACCAGGAGTGGTCAGTCGTCCAGGACGTCTACGGCTGCGAGGACGGGCGGGGCTGTCGGAACATCTCGAAGCGTCAGCGGCGGTGCTTCGAAGCCACAATTCGGGCTCGACTTCAGGCCGAGGAATGAGCCATGCCCTACTACTCGATCACCCTCCCCGCTAGCAGGGAATGCGTCCACGAAGCGCGCGTGTGGACTCAGCATATGTTGGGCGAATCACGAGGCGCAGACGACGTAGTGCTCGTGGCATCGGAGCTCGCCACGAACGCCATTCGACATACAGCCAGCGGTCTGCCCGGCGGCACGTTCACCCTGCACCTGGCCGTCTTCACCGACCGGTGGCGCGTACGGGTCGATGATGCCGGCGGAGCCACTGAGCCCCAGGTCCGAAGCGTCGATGACTGTGAGGACGAAGCCGGCCGCGGGTTGGCCATGGTCGCCGGTTTGTCGTCGACCTGGGGAGTCCTCGGCGACCGCAACGCCCGTGGCGTCTGGGCTGAGATCCCGATCCCTGCTGCCGTCGTCACCAGCAGCACCCGATCATCAACAACTCCTTCACCGTTGCTCGCTGAGCTCGCTCAGGGAAGGCCCCAATGAATCCGACGACAGCCGAGCTCGTTCCTGCTGCCATGCTCGCCTCGGCCCCTGGCGCTCTGGCTGGACCGACGCATAGCCCCGCCCACCGACTGGGAGTCACGACCGAAGAAGCGAGCCACTGCGTGCCGGCCATCTCGCCCAGTTCGATCAATCGGCCAAGTGGAACGCCGCAGCCATCGCGTCGACGGCGGCCTCGACTCGTGCCGGGCTCGCCAGGGGCACTGCTCATCGACGGTGCGGCGGAACTGACCTACGCCCGCATCGTCGCTGATCTTAAGCGTGCGCGCAAAGACGCCGGGCTCTCCCGGAACGCGCTGTCGTCGCCCCTGCCAGTTCGAGGAAGGGCGATCTCCGAGTGGGAGACCCGGGTGGAAGAGCCCACCCTGCAGCATCTGATTCAGTGGTCCCGTGCGCTGGATTATCGGCTGGCGATCGTGAGCCAAAGCGGCTTGTTGCGGCAAGAAATCACACGTCCGAGGGTCGGCGAGGGCCGCGAATCCTTCGAGCAGCGGCGGCTGACTCGGCCGTTGCGGAACCGCCGCGTCGCGCTGGGTCTCAGCCAGGCTGGGCTCGGCGAGCTCGTTGGCGTAAGCCGAGACTCGATCCAACGCTGGGAGCTATGCCTTGTACCGCCACGGTCGATTGCGCTTGTCGTCTGGGCCCAGAAGCTGGGGTGCTCGGTCGTTGTGCGGCCAGTCCGCGAGAGTGGACTGGCCTGGTCAAGCCGGGACCAAACCGTTTGGTAGTCGGGAGGTACTCAATCGACCGCGATGTGCTGTCTGGCGAGCATTAGTGCCCCGACAGTCTCCATGCCGTCGATGTCCGTCCCGACCCGCTTGAACGCCTCCGCCACCGGGACTGTCAGGACGCTCATGTCGAAGTAGCGCTCGATCTCGTTGTCCAGGATGGGCTCGTGGTGCTTGGTGACGCGCGCGAAGTAGAAGTACGTGTACTTGTTCGTCTCCGACGGCAGGGAGTAGAAGCGGCCCAGCGGAAGCAGCTGTTCCCCGCCGGCCAGCAGGTAGCCGGTCTCCTCCTCCAGCTCGCGTAGCGCCGCATCCGCCGGATCCTCTCCGGCCGAGACGGCGCCGGCGGGTAGCTCCAGGCAGTGCGTCTTGAGGTTGTGCCGGTACTGGCGGACGAACACCAGCTGGTTGTCGTCGGTGATCGGGACCATCATCACGCTGGCGGGCGTGTCCATGAAATACCAGTCGATGACCTGGCCGTCGGGCATGCGGAGGTCTTCGCGCACGACCCGCTTGGGCTTGGCGAGCAGGATCTCGGTGTTCAAGAGCTCGGCGTCCGCCATGCTGCCGTGCTCGACAGTGCCGGTTGCAGTGTCGTTGTTCGCTGTCACTGTGTCCAATCCCTTGCTCGGTTCCAGGCGCTGTCGAAGTGCCGGGTGTAGCGGTCGAACATGCCTCCGTCGGAGGTGCGGCGCAGTTCCAGGGTCGGCGAGCTGCGGCCGGCGAGGTACCGGACGTAGGGGGTGACGATCAGGTGCTCGTCGGCCCGGACGATGCTCGTGGTCGGGGGAGCGGCGTAGACGCGTAGCTGCATGGCCGCGCCGCAGTCCTGCTGCATCGCGTGAAAGCGGGCGAGCGAGGCGGTGATGCGGGTTGCCAGTGCGCCTTCCGGGTTTCCCTCGTCTCGGCCGATGCCAACGATGCCAGAGAAGGCCGGGTCCAGAAGTAGAACCTTGATTTCGCAGCCGCTGCCGGCGGCCTCTTTGAGGATGACTGGGACCTCGATGTCGAGGGCGTAGCGGTATTCGGCCATCCCGTACAGCCACAACGTGTGACGTGCGGTCCTGATGGTGTCGTTCCACCGGTCGCGTGTGATCAGCTCGCGCGCAGAGTAGGCGGTTACTGCGTCGGCGTCGTCTGTGTCAGCTCTGCCAGCGACTTCGGTGTTGCTGGCTGTGGTTGTTTGTCGGGTTCGCTGTCTCCGGGCCGCGGTCCGGAGCACTTCGACGTCGATCTGAGTACCTGCGCCAGCGCCGGCAGCCAGTAGCGTGGCGTCACCTCGTCTTCCTGCCATCGCCACACATCGTGGCGTGTCAGGGTGTCGCGATTCATGACGGCCATCATCTGATCCGCGATTTCCTCAAGCGTCAGGTTCAGCAGGTCGCGCTGCTGCTTTATCAGCACACCGACACTCATGTGCCCAGCGTAGCGTGACAACTACGGAAGAGTCCGGCCTTCGTCCAGGTCATCGGGCAGATACGGCGCGAATGGCTACAGCCATGGCTACACGTTGACCACCGCGATGGCCTCTTCTGCCGATACGGCGTTGAGGCACGCTCAGTACTGGCTCCGGCGAACGAGAAGGTGCCCCTTCTCCGCTTGAGCCGTACAGCGGGCCGGGCCGCTTCGGCGAGGTGACGCCGTCGGAGCGAGGCGAGGGCCAGCCAGTGCAACCGCAGGCACCGGCGCGCCCGGCCCGCATTCCAGTGAACGACCACCCAGAGGAAGGGCGGATGGTGAACCCCGACCAGCATCGTCAGGATCCCGAGCCCGACCGGGACGAAGAACGCGCTGTTTGCGAGGACCGCCGTGAGGTTTACGAGGTCGGGCGGAACATCGAATGGTTATGCGACCCGGAATTCACCGGCGAGCTCGCGCAGTACGTCGTGAAGGAGAGGCAGTGCACCAGCTGATCGCCGCGCCATTCTTCGGCGGGCACTTCATCGTCAAACCCGGCGGCAAGCCCGGGCTCCGACTGCCGTCCACCCTGTTCAACGAACTGGCGCAGTCTGACCGGTGTCCGCCGGAACTGATCGGCCCGATCAAGACAGCGTTCGATATAGATCTGGACCAGCTGCAACTGCGCGACGTGATCCTGTTGCGGGCGCCCTCGCCCCTGCCCAGCGGAGGCTTTGGGCGCGCCTCATGGGAGATCAACCTGGGCTGCAACTGGGACTGCGAGCACTGCTACCTCGCGCTGAAGAAGTTCGAAGGCCTGCCGTGGGAGGGCAAGGCCAAACTGCTCGAGACGATGCGCGATGCAGGCGTTCTGTTCCTTCAGATCACCGGCGGTGAGCCGACCATCGACCCGGACTTCGTGCAGGCTTACGGCCTCGCTGCCGAGCTCGGGATGATGCTGCACATCTCGACCAACGCATCTCAACTGCACCAGCCGCGCATCCTCGAACTCTTCGATCGTTATCCGCCTTGGCGGATCATGGGTGCAGATGATGCTCAGGGAGATCGAATCGAGGTCGGTTCGTAGTTGGGATGGCGCCCCTTACCGAATGCGGTTCGAGGCCGCCCGGTTTGTGGGCGTAACAGCCTCCGCATAATCCGGCCTATGCGGAAGGCCGGCGTGGCAATCTGAATGTCTCCAGCCGGTTCGGTGCCGCCGCTCGGCGGGCGGCGTGCGTGGCTGCGCCGCAGGCCGCGGGACGTTCCGCCGTGGTGGGCAGCCTCGGCGGGGTAAGGGGCCAAGGGAGTTCACCGGTTTGCCCGATTGGGTCACTGTTTATTATTTATTCTGGATTCCGTTGGCTCGCTCGGGGCGGGGAGGCCGGGATGGGATCGTTGCTTGAGGTTTTGCAGGCACGCGAACAAGCAGCGCAGATGAGGGCCGACGGAATCAGGGAGCAGATCGCGGCGCTGACCCAGCAGTTGGGCGAGGCCGAACGCGAGCTGGAACGACTGCGGATCGG
>NZ_JAACYW010000257.1 GCF_015356825.1 Catenulispora rubra
GTCGTCGGAGGCCGCGTACTCCGGATCGTTCTTCGCAAGCCAGGCGCGGTGTGCGTTGTAGAGCATGCGCTGGTGGGTGTCGTGCAGCCCGCTGATGGCGTCCGAGACGCTCACGCCGGCGCCGGCGATCCTCGCCTGGACCTGCTTCGCCGCCCTGGTCGCCAACATCGGCATCATCGTCACCGGCGGCGCGGTCCGCCTCACCGACTCCGGCCTGGGCTGCCCGACCTGGCCCACCTGCACCGACGGCAGCCTGGTCCCGACCGGCCGGCTCGGCGCGTACGGCGTCGTGGAGTTCACCAACCGCATGCTGACCTTCGCGGTGTCGGTGGCCGTCGGCGCGGCGATCATCGCGTGCATGCGCCGGCACCCGCGCCGCGCGGTGCTGAACAAGCTGTCCTGGACGCTCTTCTTCGGCGTCGTGGTCCAGGCGGTCATCGGCGGCATCTCGGTGCGCACGCACCTGGCCCCGATCTGGGTCTCGCTGCACATGCTGGTCTCGCTCGGCATGGTCGCGCTGTCCTACGTCCTGTGGGTCCGCAGCCGCGAGCCCGACGACGCGGCGCCCACCCCGACCGTCCAGCCGGTCCTGCGCCAGCTCGGCTACGTCCTGACCGCCGCGGTCGGCGCCCTGCTGATCGCCGGCACCATCGTCACCGGCAGCGGCCCGCACTCCGGCGCCAAGCTCGGCGACCCGGGCAACAAGCGCTTCCCACTCAGCCCCGCCAACGCCACGCAGCTGCACGCCGACCTGGTCTTCCTGGTCGTGGGCCTGACCGTGGCGCTGTGGTTCGGGCTGAAGGCGACCGGCGCCGGGCCCCGCGTCCTCACGGCGGTGCGCGACCTGTTCCTGCTGCTGATGGCGCAGGGCGTGATCGGGTATGTGCAGTACTTCACGCACCTGCCGGTGCTGCTGGTCGGCATCCACATGTTCGGCGCGGCGATCGTGTGGGCCGGGACGTGGCGGGTGCTGCTGGCGATGCGCGAGCGCAAGGCCGTCCCGGCTGCCCCGACCGTCGCCTGATACAGGCTGATACACATAAAGGTGGGCCCGGCCCGATGCTCGCGGGCCGGGCACACCTTTTGCCGCGCCGTCAGTGCTGCGTCAGGTCCTTGTAGGGCACCAGGTCCTGCCGCGCGTGCTGCGCGAAGTCCGACGAGACGGTCGCTCCCCACTCGGAATCCATCACGATCGCCACGACCTGGTCCCTCGACAGCAGCGGATCCTTGCGCGACGGGTCGACGTGCCAGCCCGTCTCGTGCGGATCGTTCAGCGGGTCGAAGTAGTTGGCCGCCTCCGCGTCGACGACCCAGCCGTTCGGGAGCACCCGGATCGCCTGGTACAGGTACGAGCCCGCGGTAGGGCCGTTGGCACCGGCGGCGTACTCGTCCTCGACGAACGACAGCACGACGCTGCCGTCCGGCTCGGCGGACGCCCGGCAGTCGCTGATCCCGCTGGACATCAGCTTCTGCATCGTCATGCAGTCGGTGACCTGGGCCATCCCGGAGTTCTGCTGGATGCCCGCGGAGACCGTGGTGAGCTTCCCGGTCCCGTCGTCGACGGACATCAACCCGTTGACCATCACCCCGGACCTCGCAGGCTGGTAGCTGTCCTGGCCCGAGTAGTTCGCCGACACCAGGCCCGGGGCGAGCCTCGACTTGACGATCTCGACGGCTGAGCGGCCGTCGATGAGGACCTGGCCGGGGCCGGGCTGCGGCGCGACCGACATCGACTTCGCGCTCGACGACGTCACCGCCGACGAGGGGGCCGTGGTCTTGGCGGCCTTGGTCGTGGGAGCCGTGGTCGTGGGCACCGTGGTCGTCGACGCCCCCGCCGCGACCGCCGGCCCCGACCGGCCCGACCCGCCGCCGAGCGCCACCGCCCCGGCCGCGACGCCGAGCACCGCCACCACGCTCAGCGCGCCGGTGACCGCCCGGGTCCGCACCACCCGCGCCCGCGCCCCGGCGAACACCGCCGCCGGGCCGCCGACGATCGGCGGTTCCGCACCGATCCCCTCGCCGAGCACATCCCTGATCTCGTTCTCGTTCACGCTGTTCTCGTTCACGCCGTGGCTCCTTCCGAGCCGATGCCGAGTCCGAGCCGGTCGTCCTGGAGCACCACCCGCAGCGCGGCCAGAGCCCTGGCGCTCTGGCTCTTCACCGTGCCCTGCGAGATCCCGAGCAGGGCCGCGGTCTCCTCGACGCTGCGGTCCTCCCAGTAGCGGAGCACCACCGTCGCCCGTTGCCGGGGCGGGAGGCCGCGCAGGGCGGAGAGCACCGTGAGCTTGAGGTCGCTGTCCGCGGCGGCGCTGTGGGTGGCGCTGCGGGTGGCGCCGGCGCCGCCGTCGGCGACCTCCACAGGCTCAGCCCACGACTTCTCCTGACGCCGCCACAGTCGGCGGTTCTCCGCGAGGAAGAGCCGCAGCAGCACCTGCCGCGAGTAGGCGTCCAGGCTCTCCACCCGACGCCGACGCGCGGCCACCACCACCTTGACCAAGGTCCCCTGGACGAGGTCTTCAGCCCGGTGCCAGTCCCCGCACAGCAGGTACGCCGTACGGCGCAACGCCAGATACCGTCCCTGGACGAACTGTTCCAGTTCGTCCTCGACGGCCGCCTTGTCTCCCCGCGCCATCCGTTGTCCCCTCCGACCGACTCATTCTTCTGTCATCGGTCCTTGAGGGATCGGGTCGGGTGCGGGGTTGCTCGGGGCCGGAGACTTTTTCGCCAGCGCTACCTACAGCCCCGGCGCCGCCACCACGAGATCCGCAATCCCCGTAGCCTCCACCCGCCCCTCGCGCGCCGGCACGAAGCACGACTCGCCCTGCGTGAGCGTCAGCGCCCCGCGCGTCCCGCGCAGCTCCACCTCGCCGGACAGTGCCAGCACGATCCGCGGGCCGGTGCCGGGGATCTCCGCGCGCAGCGTGGTGCCGGTGTCGAGGGTCGCGCGGTAGAGGCGGAACTCCGGCGCCGGCGTGTCGAACTCCTCGACGCCCACCCCGATCGCCTTGCCGTGCCGCACCGGGACCGGGACCGAGGCGTCCATCACCCGCAGCAGCTCGGCGACGTCGATGTGCTTGGGCGTCAGGCCGGCGCGCAGCACGTTGTCGGAGTTGGCGAGCAGCTCGATCCCGGTGCCGTTCAGGTAGGCGTGCAGTCCCCCGGCCTCCAGGAAGATGGCCTCGCCGGGCTTGAGCACCACCCGGTTCATCAGCAGCATCGCCACGAGGCCGATGTCGCCGGGAAAGTCCTCGGCGACGCGCAGGACGGCTGCGAAGTCCTCGGCGGACTCGCCGCCCTTGTCCGCGCCGATCCGGCAGGCCTCGACGACGCCCGCCACCAGCTCCCCGCGGGTGTCTGCGGGCCACTCCAGCAGGCGGCCGATGGCGGCGGCCACGGTGGCCGGCTCCGGCCGGTCCGCCAGCGACGCCCGCACCGGGTCCAGCGCGTCGGCGCCCAGCTCGACGAGCTCGGCGAGCACGCGCTCGGCGTCCTCGGCGGTGCGGCAGCCGGCCAGGGCCTCGAAGGCGGTGAGCGCCATCAGGATCTCCGGCTTGGGCCAGTCGTCCGCGTAGTTGCGGTTCGGGTCGCCGGCCGGCAGCCCGCGCTCCTGTTCGGCGGCGTAGCCGACCTCGGCCTGCGCGCGCGTGGGATGCGTCTGGATGGACAGTGCCTTGGCCGACGACAGCACCTTGAGCAGGAACGGCAGCCGGTTCTTGAACTCGGCGGCGACCTGCGGCCCGAGCATCCCCACCGGGTCGGCGGAGACGAAGTCGAGCAGCGTGGCCTCACCGCCGTCGATCCGGGACGGCGCCGTCGGGTGCGCGCCCATCCACAGCTCGGCCTCCGGCTGCCCGGAGGGCTCGCGGCCTAGCAGTTCGCTGATGGCGCTGGGCGATCCCCAGGCGTAGTGCTGCGTGGTGTTGGTGAGCCGATACACCTTGGAAAGGGTACAGGTGCCTCAGCAAACCCTCAGTGAACGAGGGGGCTCACCGCGGCGGCCACGAACAGCAGCGCCAGATACATGTTGGAGAAGTGGAACAGGCGCATCGGCAGCAGCGCCGCGCCGTCCTTGCCGGAGCGGGCCCGCAGGTCCAGGCGGTGCGCCTCGACCAGGAACACCACGCCGAGCACGGCCGCCGCGATCGGGTAGACCAGGCCGGTGTGCCCGATCGGCCACAGCAGCAGCGAGCAGGCCACGGTCGCGTAGGAGTACCAGACGATCTGCTTGGTCACCGTGCGGGCCGGGGCCACGACCGGCAGCATCGGCACGTTCGCCGCCGCGTAGTCCTCGCGGTAGCGGATGGCCAGCGCCCAGAAGTGCGGCGGCGTCCACAGGAACACGACCATGAACAGCACCACCGGCGCCCAGGCCAGCCGGTCCGTCGCCGCGGTCCAGCCGATCAGCGCCGGGAAGCAGCCGGCCGCGCCGCCCCAGACGATGTTCTGCGGCGTGCGCCGCTTGAGCAGCATCGTGTAGACGAGCACGTAGAAGGCGTTCGCCGCGAGCGCCAGGCCCGAGGACAGCCAGTTGACCGCGAACCCGAGCCAGAGCGTGGACACCACGCCGAGCACGAGCCCGAACACCAGAGCGTCCCGCGGCGTCACCGAGGCGGCCGGGACCGGGCGGCGCCGGGTGCGGCGCATCTCGGCGTCGATGTCGCGGTCCACGTAGCAGTTCAGCGCGTTGGCGCTGCCGGCGGACAGGTAGCCGCCGATCGTCACGGCGATCACCGGCCACAGCGCCGGCACGTGGCGCAGCGCCAGGAACATCACCGGGATGGTGGTGACCAGCAGCAGCTCGATGATGCGCGGCTTGGTCAGGGCGACGTAGGCCTTGACGACCGCCATCGTGTGCCCGCCGCGGTCTGCCCCCACCGGCTCCACAGAGGGAGTGACGGTCCGGGACGGAGCCGTGGCCGGGGGAGTCTCGACCGTGGTCAAAAGCCCGTCCTCCATGGATGCCTGATTCGGACAACACGCAACTTTAGACCGTCGCCCTCGCGGCTTTCGCGCCGGGTCGCCTTATCGCGCATTGAGTCGTCCAACAGTCGTAGATCAAATACGCCTCACATCTATATGAGGACTCCACCACTGCTGTTCACTAAGGGTTAGCCCGGGCGTACGCGTCCACCTGCTGACTGGGAACGCGATGCCTCTGAGGTCCGAGTAGGCTGGCGAAACGAGATCTGAATCATGTTGCGCAGGGGTCCCACCGGCTGTACCCGAGCGTGGGGCCTCGGCGCGTGAACTGCGAAGGAGCGCTTCCGGTGAGCACCGCAAGCACCGCAACCCCGTTCGAGTGGACCGACTTGGACAAGCGCGCTGTGGACACCGTCCGAGCCCTGGCCATGGACGCGGTCCAGAACACCGGTAACGGCCACCCCGGTACCGCGATGTCCCTGGCCCCGGCGGCCTACCTGCTCTTCCAGCGGCACCTTCGCTTCGACCCGGCCGACCCGCACTGGGCCGGCCGGGACCGTTTCGTGCTCTCGTGCGGTCACTCCTCCCTGACCCAGTACATCCAGCTGTACTACTCGGGCCTCGGCCTGGAGCTGGAGGACCTCAAGCACTTCCGCCAGTGGGGCTCGCTCACCCCCGGCCACCCGGAGTACGGCCACACCGAGGGCATCGAGGTCACCACCGGCCCGCTGGGCCAGGGCCTGTCGAACGCGGTCGGCATGGCGATGGCGGCGCGCTACGAGCGCGGTCTGTTCGACCCGGACGCCGAGGCCGGCACCTCGCCGTTCGACCACAAGATCTACGTCTTCGTCTCCGACGGCGACCTGGAGGAGGGCGTCACCTCCGAGGCCTCCTCGATCGCCGGCCACCAGAAGCTCGGCGACCTCGTGGTGGTCTACGACGACAACCACATCTCCATCGAGGGCGACACCAAGGTGGCCTTCGGCGAGGACGTGCTGCACCGCTACGAGGCCTACGGCTGGCACGTGCAGCACGTGGACTGGCTGGCCGGCGGCGAGTACCACGAGGACGTCCAGGCCCTGCACGAGGCGCTGCTCGCGGCCGAGGCGGAGACCGACCGCCCCTCGATCATCCGGCTGCGCACCATCATCGGCTGGCCGGCCCCGAACCTGCAGAACTCCGGCAAGGCGCACGGCGCCGCGCTCGGCGAGGCCGAGGTCGCGGCCACCAAGAAGGTCATGGGCATGGACCCGGACAAGACCTTCGACGTCCCGGCCGACGTCCTGGCGCACGCCCGCAAGGTCGGCGAGCGCGGTGCGGCCGAGCACCAGGCCTGGGACACCGAGTTCGCCGCCTGGCGGTCCAAGAGCCCGGAGCGCGCCAGCGAGTTCGACCGGATCGCCAAGCGCGAGCTGCCGGCCGGCTGGGCCGAGAAGCTCCCGACCTTCGAGCCCGGCAAGGACGTCCCGACCCGCAAGGCGTCGGAGGCCATCATCCAGGCGATCGCCGAGTCGGTGCCGGAGCTGTGGGGCGGCTCGGCCGACCTCGCGGAGTCGAACCTGACCACGATCAAGGGCGGCAAGTCGTTCCTGCCCGCGGTCTACGGCGAGACCGAGTTCGGCGAGTCCAGCCCCTACGGCCGCATCCTGCACTTCGGCATCCGCGAGCACGCGATGGGCTCGATCCTCAACGGCATCGCGGTGCACGGCAACACCCTGCCGTTCGGCGGCACCTTCCTGGTGTTCTCCGACTACATGCGCCCGGCCGTGCGCCTGGCCGCGCTGATGAAGCTGCCGGTCACCTACGTCTGGACGCACGACTCGATCGGCCTGGGCGAGGACGGCCCGACCCACCAGCCGGTCGAGCACGTCGCCGCGCTGCGGCTGATCCCGGGCATGACGGTGCTCCGCCCGGGTGACGCGAACGAGACCGTCGGCGCCTGGAAGGCCCTGATGGAGAAGCACACCGGCACCGACGACCACGGCCCGGTCGGCATCGCGCTGACCCGCCAGGGCATCCCGACCTACGACCACGAGGCGCTGAACTCCTCGCTGGACGCCATCGAGGGCACCGCCAAGGGCGGCTACGTCCTGGCCGAGGCCGGCGGCGGCGCGCCGAAGGTGATCCTCATCGGCACCGGCTCCGAGGTGCAGCTGGCGATCCAGGCCCGCGAGGCGCTGGAGGCCGACGGCATCCCGACCCGCGTGGTCTCGATGCCCTCCACCGAGTGGTTCGAGGAGCAGGACGCCGCCTACAAGGAGTCGGTCCTGCCGGCCGCCGTGAAGGCCCGCGTCTCGGTCGAGGCCGGGGTCGGCGCGGGTTGGAAGCAGTACGTCGGCGACGCAGGCCGCAGCGTCTCGCTGGAGCACTTCGGTGCCTCCGCGGACTACAAGACCCTGTACCGCGAGTTCGGCATCACGGCCGAGGCCGTCGAGGCCGCGGCCCGGGAATCCCTGGCCGCCGTAGGCGCTTGATTTTCAGGTGAAGAGGGAGAAGACGAGATGACGAACAAGAGTCTGGACACGCTGTCCGGAGCCGGGGTCGCGATCTGGCTGGACGACCTGTCCCGCGCGCGCCTGCAGTCCGGCAACCTGGCCTCGCTGATGGCCGAGAAGAACGTGGTCGGCGTGACCACGAACCCGACGATCTTCCAGAAGGCCATCGTCGGCTCCGAGGTGTACACCGACCAGCTCAAGGACCTCGCCGTCCGCGGGGTCACCGTCGACGAGGCGATCCGCATGATCACCACCGCCGACGTGCGCGCGGCGGCCGAGGTGCTGCGCCCCGCCTACGACGCCTCCGACCTGCAGGACGGCCGGGTCTCGATCGAGGTCGACCCGCGGCTGGCGCACCAGACCGCGCCGACGGTGGCCGAGGCCGAGCAGCTGTGGTGGCTGGTGGACCGGGAGAACCTGTTCATCAAGATCCCGGCCACCCGCGAGGGCCTGCCGGCCATCACCGCGGTGCTGGCGGCGGGCATCAGCGTGAACGTGACGCTGATCTTCTCGCTGGAGCGCTACCGCGCGGTGATGGAGGCCTTCCTCGCCGGCATCGAGCAGGCCAAGGCGAACGGCCACGACCTGACCAAGATCGCCTCGGTCGCGTCGTTCTTCGTGAGCCGGGTCGACACCGAGATCGACAAGCGCCTGGAGAAGCTCGGTAAGACTGAGCTCAAGGGCAAGGCCGGCGTCGCGAACGCCCGCCTGGCCTTCGAGGCCTACGAGGAGGTCTTCTCCTCGGACCGCTGGACGGCCCTTGCCGCCGCCGGCGGCAAGCCGCAGCGTCCGCTGTGGGCCTCCACCGGCGTGAAGGACCCGGCGTACGTGGACACCATGTACGTGGACGACCTGATCACCCGCGGCGTGGTGAACACCATGCCGGAGGCGACCCTGGACGCCGAGGCCGACCACGGCAAGCCGTCCGAGGACTCGATCCGCGCGCACTACGCCGAGTCCCACCAGGTCCTGGCGGACCTGGCCGCGGCCGGCGTCTCCTACGACGACGTCGTCCAGCTGCTGGAGGACGAGGGCGTCGACAAGTTCGAGGTCTCCTGGAAGGAGCTCCTCGACTCGGTCCAGGGCGAATTGGACAAGCTCCGGTGAATGACAAGAGCAACAGCCACCAGGGCTACCAGCTCTCCCAGGCCGAGAAGGCGCTGCTGTCGCACGAGCAGGCCGGCGATGGCACGGCGAACCCGCTGCGCGACGCCGCCGACCGCCGCCTGCCGCGCATCGCCGGGCCCTGCGGCCTGGTGATGTTCGGCGTCACCGGCGACCTGTCCCGCAAGAAGCTGATGCCGGCGATCTACGACCTGGCGAACCGGGGGCTGCTGCCCCCGGGCTTCGCCCTGGTCGGGTTCGCCCGCCGGGACTGGGCCGACCAGGACTTCGCCGAAGAGGTCCACCTGGCGGTCAAGGAGCACGCGCGGACCCCGTACCGCGAAGAAGTCTGGCGGCAGCTCTCCGAGGGCTTCCGCTTCGTCTCCGGCGAGTTCGGCGACAAGCAGGCCTTCCTGGAGCTGAAGGCCACCATCGACAAGCTGGACGCCGAGCGCGGCACCAACGGCAACCACGCGTTCTACCTGTCGGTCCCGCCGAAGTTCTTCCCCGGCGTGGTCGAGCAGCTGCACGAGGTCGGCCTGGACCAGGGCCCGGAGGGCTCCTGGCGCCGGGTCATCATCGAGAAGCCGTTCGGCCACGACCTGACCTCGGCCCGCGAGCTGAACGCGATCGTGGACTCGGTGTTCCCGCCCAAGTCGGTCTTCCGGATCGACCACTACCTGGGCAAGGAGACGGTCCAGAACATCCTGGCGCTGCGGTTCGCCAACGAGATGTTCGAGCCGATCTGGAGTCGGGACCACGTGGACCACATCCAGATCACGATGGCCGAGGACATCGGCATCGGCGGCCGGGCCGGGTACTACGACGGCATCGGCGCGGCGCGCGACGTCATCCAGAACCACCTGCTCCAGCTGCTGGCGCTGACCGCGATGGAGGAGCCGGTCTCCTTCGACGCCGACGCCATCGCCGCGGAGAAGACCAAGGTGCTCTCGGCCATCCGGCTCCCGGACGACCTGGACACCTACACGATCCGCGGACAGTACGCGGCCGGCTGGCAGGGCGGCGAGAAGGTCGTCGGGTACCTGGAGGAGGACGGCATCTCGCCGGACTCCACCACCGACACCTACGCCGCGGTGAAGCTGGAGGTGAACACCCGCCGCTGGGCCGGCGTGCCGTTCTACCTGCGCACCGGCAAGCGTCTGGGCCGCCGCGTCACCGAGATCGCGGTGGTGTTCAAGCGCTCGCCGTTCCTGCCCTTCACGCCGACCCAGACCGAGGAGCTGGGGCAGAACGCCCTGGTGATCCGGGTGCAGCCGGACGAGGGTGTGACGGTCCGCTTCGGCTCCAAGGTCCCGGGCACCTCGATGGAGGTGCGCGACGTGAACATGGACTTCGCCTACGGCGAGGCGTTCACCGAGTCCTCCCCGGAGGCCTACGAGCGGCTGATCCTGGACGTCCTGCTCGGCGACGCCCCGCTGTTCCCGCGGGTGGCGGAGGTCGAGCTGGGCTGGGAGGTCCTGGACCCGATCGAGGCGTACTGGGCCGAACACGGCAAGCCGGAGCAGTACACCTCGGGCACCTGGGGTCCGGCCAAGGCGGACGAGATGCTCGCGAAGGACGGACGGAGCTGGCGGCGGCCATGATCAAGCACCTGGATTCCACCACCTCGGCGAAGATCGCCAACGCCCTGATCGACATCCGCAAGGAGGCCGGGGCGGCCACCACCGGCGCGGTCCTGACCCTGGTCATCGAGACCGACGAGCGGCACCACTACTACGCCCTGCGGGCCGCGCGCGAGGCCTCGCGCGCGCACCCCTCGCGCATCCTGGTCGTGATACCGCATCCGGAGCAGCCCTTCTCCGGGCTGGACGCCGAGGTGCGGGTCGGCGACGAGATGGGCCCGGGCGAGGCGGTGGTGATGCGGCTCAACGGCGAGCTGGCCGCGCACGCCGACGCGGTCGTACTGCCGCTGCTGCTGCCGGACACCCCGGTGGTCACCTGGTGGCCCTCGGAGTCGCCGACGGACCCGGCCGAGGCCGCGCTGGGCAAGCTGGCGATGCGCCGGATCACCGACGCCTCCGGCACCCACACCCCGGTCCCGGTCGCGGACCGGCTGCGCGGCTACTCCCCCGGCGACACCGACCTGGCCTGGACCCGCTGCACCCCGTGGCGCTCCATGCTGGCCGCGGCGCTGGACCAGATGCCGGCCACGGTGAAGACCGTCAAGGTCACCGCCGAGGTCGACAACGCGTCCTCGACGCTGCTGGCGGTCTGGCTGGGCTGGCGCCTGGGGGTGCCGGTGACGCTGTCCACGGACACCGGCCCCGGCATCACCGGCGTGCACCTGGGCACCGACAAGGGCGAGATCAGCCTGACCCGCCCCGACGGGATGCTCGCCGTGCTCTCCATGCCCGACCAGCCGGACCGGCACGTCGCGCTCAAGCGCCGTGAGCTGGCCGACCTGCTCACCGAGGAGCTACGCCGCCTGGACGTCGACGAGACGTACGAGGAGGTGCTGCGGCACGTCACCGAGCACGACGCGGCGGCGATCGACAAGATGCAGCCGACCCCGCCGAAGAAGTCGACGATCACGATGACCGCCGAGCCCGACAAGGGTCCGCTGGGCGAACTGCCCAAGGAGTCGGTCGAGCGCGAGGAGCAGCTGCAGAACGCGGCGATCGACAAGCCGCTGGACGACGCTCCATGAGCGCTACTCCGGAGATCATCGTCCACCGCGACGCCGAGGTCCTGGCGCAGGCTGTGGCGGCGCGGCTGATCACTCGGCTGGTCGACGTGCAGGCGCTCCGCGGCGCCGCGCACGTCGTCCTGACCGGCGGCACCGTCGGCATCAAGACCCTGGCGGCGGTCGCGGCCTCCCCGGCGCGCGGCGCCGTGGACTGGTCCCGGGTGCAGCTGTGGTGGGGCGACGAGCGGTTCCTCCCGAGCGGCGACCCGGAGCGCAACGAGACCCAGGCCCGCGCGGCGCTGCTGGACGGCCTGGTCGCCGAGGGCCTGCTGCCGGAGGCGAACATCCACGCGATGGCCGCCGCCGACAAGGCGGGCTTCACCCCGGAGGAGGCGGCGGAGCAGTACGCCTCGACGCTGGCCGACTTCGCCCGCGAGGGCGACGACGTCCCGGCCTTCGACGTCCTGCTGCTCGGCATGGGCCCGGACGGCCACGTCGCCTCCCTGTTCCCGGGCCACCCGGCCCTGTACGAGGACAAGCGCAGCACGGTCGGCGTGCACAACTCGCCGAAGCCGCCGCCGCTGCGGGTCTCGCTGACCCTGCCCTCGATCCAGGCGGCCGCCGAGGTCTGGGTGGTCGCGGCGGGCGCGGAGAAGGCGAAGGTCACGCACCTGGCCCTGTCCGGCGCCGGCCCGGTGCAGATCCCGGCCGCCGGGGCGCGCGGGCGCGGGCGGAGTTTGTTCCTGCTGGACCGGGCTTCGGCTTCGGAGCTGCCTTCGGAGCTGGCGCCTTACTCGCTGAGCTGAGCCACAGGCTGATTCACCAGCTGATCCACCGATAGTGCCGCCGTCGATCTTCGGATCGGTTGCGGCACTATTATCAGTTCATGGACATGCCAATCCGCATCGGTGCTCTGGTTCCGCTGACCCGGCCGGGGTGGGTAGAGGCGGGTCGGCACCTGCTCACCGGCCTCGAACTGGCCGTCAGCGACAGCGACGTCCCCATGGAGCTGCTGGTCCGCGACACCGCCGCCGATCCGGCCAAGGCCGCCGCAGCCGTCGATGAGCTGGCGGGTTTGGGTGTCGCGGCCATCGTCGGCGAGTATCACAGCGTCGTCGCACGTTCCGCCGCCGCACAGGCCGATGCGCTCGCGGTGCCGTTCCTCTGCTCCTCAGCAGTCCTCGACACCCTCACCGAGCAGCCGACCGACTGGGTCGCCCGCATCGCCCCGGCACAGTCCCACTGCTGGCAGGTCTACGCCGATTTCCTCTTGGCAGCAGGCCACACCCGCATCGCCGTCGCAGCCCAGCCGACCGTCTACTGGCAATCCGGCACCCGCATCCTGCGCGAGCACCTGGCGTCCCGCAGCGCGACCCTCATCGAGATCGACATCACCATCAACTTCGCCGCGGTCTGCGACGCACTCGTCGACAACGGCGCGACCACCCTCCTGCTTCTCGTCGCCACCCCGGACCCGGCCGTGCCGATCGTCAAGGCAATCCGCGCCGACCCGCGCCTGGCCGACATCCTCATCGGCGCCCCCGCAGGCCAGCCGGAGTTCACCGAGTGGGCCGAACAACTCGGCGACGCCGGCACCGCGATCCCGTTCCTGAGCTACCTGCCCGAGAGCTTCACTCCGTTGGGCGCACGCGTCGACACCGCGCTCCGCGAGCGGCTGGCCGGACCACCCTCGTTCGTCGCCTTCGAGGGCTACGACACCGTCGCCGTCCTCGCCGAGATCCTGCGCTCCCACGGCTCCGACCGGAAGAGCATCGCCGAAGCCTTCCCACACGTCTCCGTCGAAGGCACGCGCGGCCGTATCCAGTTCTCCCGCGCGCCGGGCATCAGCGTTTGGCAGTGGGCCTGGCCGCCGGTCCAGGTCGTCGACCGCGACCCGGCCGATCCTGCGCGCGTTCGGGTCCTGCATCGCGGCTGAGCCTCTACTCTGCGCTCAACTCAACTCCGCGCTTTACTCGATCCCGCGCTCGTGAATCCGCCGGAACCCGTCCGACCACGGCACCGGCCGCCGATCCGCCCCGGTCCGCACGATCGTCCGCCGTCCGACCGCGTGCACCACGCCGCCGTCGCCCACGAACCGGAACTCGTACACGCAGCTCGTAGTCCCGATCTTCACCACCCGCAGCTCTACATCCAGCTCGCCGACCTCGGCGACCGGAACCCGGAACTCTACCTCGTAAGCCTTCACCAGGTGCCGCATGTCCGGCCCCTCGATCAGCTCTGGAACGCTCTCGTACCAGGTGCTCAGGGCCCGCTCGGCGTGCACCGCGTAGCGCGCGTTGTGCAGTACCCCGACCTTGTCGAGCTCGTCGAACCAAACCCTGGTGCGGAACACGTGCAGCGGCGGCTCGGTACCGCCGGCTTCGACATCGTTCATAGCCTCAGCTGTACCTCACCCGGGACCGCCGTTCCTCAATCAGAGCCGCCGGAAGGGCGTGATTCCAACCACACCCCGCGCCTACTCTGATCTGCATGACAGCCAGCACACGGAGCCACACACATCCGTTCCTGCCGTACAGCCCCGATCGCCTCGACCAGGCCGAGGCGATCCGGCGCGGCGAGCAGTTCCAGAAGCACCTCCAGGCCCGCCGCAGCGTCCGCTTCTTCTCCCCCGACCCGGTCCCCGCCGAGATGATCGAACTGGCCGTGGCCGCCGCCAACACCGCCCCCTCCGGCGCCCACCAGCAGCCCTGGAAGTTCGTCGCCGTCGGCGACCCCGCGCTGCGCCACCGCATCCGCGAAGCCGCCGAAGAGGAAGAGCGCATCAACTACGAAGGCGGCCGCCTCCCCGAAGCCTGGCGCGAAGCCCTCGGCCCGCTGGAGACGGACTCCGACAAGTCCTACCTCGACATCGTCCCCTGGATCGTCGTGGCCTTCGCCGAGAAGAGCACACCGATGCCCGACGGCCGGCTCCGCAAGAACTACTACGTCAACGAGAGCGTCGGCATCGCCTGCGGCCTGTTCATCGCCGCCCTCCACACCATGGGCCTGGCGACGCTGACCCATACGCCGAACCCCATGGCGTTCCTCACCGACATCCTACGACGCCCCTCCACCGAGCGCCCCTACATCCTCTTCCCCGTCGGCTACCCGACCGCCGACTGCGAAGTCCCCGACCTCGCCCGCAAGCCGCTCGCCTCGGCCCTGGAGTTCTTCGGCGGCTGACCGCGCGCGCCCCCTTGCTCCCGGCAAATTCTGAGAGTAGCTTTCATTTCAAGGTTACTTTCAAGAGGAGGGGGCTATCATGATCGAGTCGACCCAGGGACCGGCGGCACCACCGTCGCCCGCCGAACGCCGTAAGTGGTGGGCCCTCGGCGGCCTGGCACTGAGCCTGCTGGTCGTAGGCCTGGACCTGACGGTCCTGAACGTCGCCCTGCCCACCCTGTCCACCTCGCTCAAGGCCTCGACCAGCCAGCTCCAGTGGTTCGCCAACTCCTACAACCTGGCCATGGCCATCGCGCTGCTGCCCGGCGGCCTGCTCGGCGACCGCTTCGGCCGCAAGCGGATGCTGGTGATCGCGCTGACCGCGTTCGGCGTGGCCTCCGCCTTCTGCGCCTTCGCCTCCTCGGCCGGCGAGCTGATCGTCTGGCGCGCGGTGCTCGGCGTGGGCGCGGCGATGCTGATCCCGCTGAGCATGAGCGTGCTGACCGTGATCTTCACGCCCGAGGAGCGGCCGCGCGCCATGGGCATCTGGGCCACCGCCAACATGCTCGGCATCCCGCTCGGCCCGATCCTGGGCGGCTGGCTGCTGGACCACTACTGGTGGGGCTCGGTCTTCCTGATCAACCTGCCGGTCGTGGTGATCGCCCTGGCCGCGGTGGTGTGGCTGGTCCCGGAGTCCAGCGCGGAGCGCAAGCCGCGCATCGACCTGCCGGGCCTGGCCACCTCCGCGGTCGGCCTGGCCGCCATCACCTACGGCCTGATCAAGGCCGGCGACACCGGCTGGGCCTCGGCGCAGGCGCTGCTCCCGCTGCTCGGCGGCCTGGTGGTGTTGGCCGGCTTCGTCCAGCTCCAGCGCAGCCCGAAGCAGACGCTCATCGACCTGGAGCTGTTCCGGGCGCGCGGCTTCACCTGGGGCACGATCCTGTCGACGATCGTCAGCTTCGCCCTGTTCGGCCTGATGTTCACGCTGCCGCAGTTCTACCAGGCCGTCGAGGGCGCCGACGCGTTCGGCACCGGCCTGCGGCTGCTGCCCCTGATCGCGGGCCTGGTCGCCGGCGTCCGGATCGGGCAGCCGTTCCTGAAGAAGGTCGGCTCCGGACCGCTGATCGGCGCCGGGTTCATCCTGCTGGCCATCGCGCTGATGGTCGGCACCTCGACCGGCGTGCACGACGGCTACGGCTTCGTCGCCGCCTGGCTCACCCTGGGCGGCGTGGGCGTCGGCCTGGCAATGCCGATCACCATGAACGCGGCCCTGGGCGAGCTCAGCGCCGAACGCGCCGGCGTCGGCTCAGCCCTGCTGATGACCATCCGCCAGATCGGCGGCACCTGCGCGGTGGCGATCCTGGGCACGGTGCTGAACAGCCAGTACCGCAGCCACCTGGCCCCGGCCGTCGCGCACCTGCCGGCACCGGTCGCCGCCGCGGCCACGCGCAGCGCCGGCAGCGGCGTCGCCGTCGCGGCCCAGCTGCACTCGCCCTCGCTGCTGGAGTCGGTGCGCTCGGCCCTGGTGCACGCCACGAGCACGACGCTGTGGGTCAGCGCGGGCTTCGCGGTCGTCGGCGTCCTGGCCGCCACCCAGCTTCCCCGCAAGGCCCGGGTCCCCCAGCAGTCGGCAGAGGCAGCAGAATCGACGGGTGATCTCCTCAATGCCGCAGACTGACCAAGCCCCGGCCCCGGCTGGTGTTCCTGCCGTTGCCGCAGCTCCTGCCGCTCCCGCCGCGCCCGCACCGGCCCCGACGGGCCTGCGGGAGCGCAAGAAGGCCCGGACGCGTGCCGCCATCCAGCGGCACGCGCTCCGCCTCTTCCGCGAGGCGGGCTACAGCGCCACCACCATGGAGCAGATCGCCGCGGCGGCCGACGTGTCGCCGAGCACGCTGTACCGGTACTTCCCGACCAAGGAGGACCTGATCCTCCAGGACGACTACGACCCGCTGCTCGAAGCGGCGTTCCGCGCCCAGCCGCCGGAACTGCCGGTCCTGGAGGCGTTCCGCACCGCCGTACACGAGGCCATGTTCCACATCCCGGCCGAGGACCAAGCGGAAGCACTCGAACGAGCGCGCCTGGCCTACACCATCCCCGAAGTCCGGGCCCGCACCCTGGACCACATGTTCACCACCACGGACATGATCGCCAACCTCTTCGCCGAACGACTGCACCGCTCCCACGACGAACTGGAGGTGCGGGTCCTTGCAGGCAGCGTCATAGGGGCACTCATGGCAGCGCAGCAGCGCTGGATCGCCGACCCGCAACCGGACATGTTCGGCGTCCTGGACAGCGCCCTACAGGTCCTCATCGACGGCCCCGGCAACCTCGGCCCGGCGGCCACCCCACCCCCTGCCCCGACC
>NZ_JAACYW010000258.1 GCF_015356825.1 Catenulispora rubra
ATATCGACCCCCGCCTCGGCGAGCCGCCGGCGCATGATCCGCCCCGGCGGATCCCCCGAGACGCGCGCCGCCATCCGGACCGGCACGCCGAGCCGCGCCAGGCCCACAGCCACGTTCGCCGGCGAACCGCCCGGCACGCCTTGGTACAAATCCTGAACATCAGTACGTCCCCCCGATCCCCCAACCGGGATCAGGTCGATCAGCGCCTCGCCGACCACAGCTATCGCAGCGCCAGCGCCAGCGCCAACAACACCAGCAGCAGCGACGGCGCCCGGTTCCCTAACCATCACCCGGCCACCAAGTTGCCAGGAGCCGCGCCCGTCATGATCGCAACCGCATCCGACATCTCGATCTCCCCCGGCCGCACCACCGCCACGCGCCGTCCCAGCCGCTGGACGTGCACCCGATCCGCGACACCGAACACCGCCGGCATATCGTGGCTGATCAACACCACCGGCAGCCCGCGTTCCCGAACCTGGCGAATCAGGTCCAGCACCATCCCCGTCTCCTTGACCCCCAACGCGGCCGTCGGCTCGTCCATGATGACCACGTGCCGCGCGAACGCAGCGCTCCGCGCCACCGCCACGCCCTGCCGCTGGCCCCCGGACAACGTCTCCACGGCCTGCCTCATCGACCGGATCCCGATCTTCAGCTCGGCCATATGCCCGGCGGCCTCGCTCTGCATCCGGTCCCGATCGAGCATGCGGAACACCGTGCCGAGCACACCCCTGCGCCGCTTCTCACGCCCCAGGAACAGATTCGAGGCGATGTCCAGCGCCGGGGCGACCGCAAGGTCCTGATACACGGTCTCGATCCCGGCCCGGCGCGCGTCGGCCGGACCGTGGAAGCGCACGGCCTTGCCGTCCAGCAGCAGCTCGCCGGAATCCGGCGTGAGCGCGCCGGACAGGGCCTTGATGAGGCTGGACTTGCCGGCGCCGTTGTCGCCGATCACCGCCAGGATCTCCCCCGGCAGCAGCTCGAAGTCGCAGCCGTCCAAAGCGGTGACGTGGCCGTAGCGCTTCACCAGACCCCGAGCTTGCAGCACGGGCTCCACGGACTCCACGGACTGCACAGCCGCCGATCCACCCAACTCAGAGGACGTATCAGAGGACGTATTCGAAGGCTTGTCAGAGGGCTTACCAGAAGGAGTATCAGAACCCTTTGTCATCTCCGCGGTCACTTGCGCCTCCTGCGAGCGAGCTGGTCCACCGCCACGGCCGCGATGACCAGGATGCCGGTGATGAGGATCTGGTACACCGAGTCGACCCCGGTCAGCTGCAAGCCATTGCGGATCACCCCGACCAGGAGCGCCCCGTACAGCGCGCCGACGATCGAACCGCGTCCGCCGAACAGGCTGATGCCGCCGAGCACCACCGCGGTGATCGAGTCGAGGTTCTCGGTCTGCCCGGCCTGCGGGTCGCCGACCCCGGTCCGCGCGACCAGCAGCAGCGCCGCGATGCCATACAGCGCCCCGGCGATCGCGTACACCGTGATCAGCTGGCGCCGGACGTCCACCCCGGCCAGCCGCACCGCGTCCGCGTTGTCGCCGACCGCGTACAGGTGGCGCCCGGCCGCCGTGTGCCGCAGCACATACCAGGCCACCGCGAACAGCGCCAGCATCAGCACCGAGCCATACGTGACCCGCGTCTGCCCGAGCGGGAACGTGTCGCCGAGCTTGGTCAGCACCGTCGGCAACCCGGTGACGGTCTGCTCCTTCGACGTGATGTGCGTCAGCGCCATCGCGATGTTCAGCGTCCCCAGCGTGACGATGAACGGCGGCAGCTTGGCCAGCGTCACCAGCGAGCCGTTGACCGCGCCGAACAGCGCGCAGACCCCGATCCCGGCGGCGATCGCGAGCCAGGGCGACAGGCCCCCGGCGACCGCGAGCTTGGTCATGACGATGGACCCGAACGCCATCACGGCGCCGTTGGACAGGTCGATCCCGGCGGTGAGGATGATCGCGGACTGGCCGACGGCCAGCGTCCCGACCACCATCACCTGCTGGAGGATCAGCGACAGGTTGCCCCCGGTCAGGAACCGGTCGGAGGCGAAGGAGAAGTACAGGCAGGCCAGCAGTAGGGCGCCGAGCGGGCCGAGGGTCGGGACCCGGAGCAGGGCACCGACCCTGCTCCCGGCCGCCTCGGCCGCGCCGGACGCGCCGGCCGCGCCGGCCCCGTCGGCCCCGTCAACCGGCCGCGCCGCAGAACCAGCACGTTCGTCGGTCGTGGTACTCACAGAACTCATCCCCGCCTCACGATCCCCAGCAGTTGGACTGGCCGAAGGCGGTGTCCTTGGAGTCGACGCCCGCGATCGGCGACGGCGCGATCAGGTCCACACCGGTGTCGGTGTACCCGCTGGGCTTCTTACCGGTCTTGGCGAAGTTCATGACGGCGTCCACCCCGAGCGAGGCCATCTTCAGCGGGAACTGCATCGAGTCGGCGACGAACTGGCCCTGGGCCAGGGCACCGACCCCGGTGCAGGACCCGTCGATGGTCACGATGGTCACCGACTTGTCCTTGCCGGCAGCCTTGAGCGCCTGGTAGGCGCCCATCGCGGCGGGCTCGTTGATGGTGTAGACGAGGTTGATGTCAGGGGCCTTCTGCAGGCAGTTCTCCATCGCGGTCTGTCCCTTGGCCTGGTCACCGCCGGTGTCTGCCTCGCACACGATCGACGGGTCGCCCTCGGCGATCCCGAAGCCGGCCAGGAAACCGTTGTGCCGCTGCACGCCGACGTCCACGCCGGGCGTCAGGTCCAGCATCGCGATCTTCACCGGCTTGCCGGCCAGCTTCGCCTTGGCGAACTGGCCGATCAGCTTGCCGGCGGCCGTGTTGTCCGTGGCGAACAGCGCGTCGGCGGAGTTCTGCGGGTCCGGCGGGGTGTCCAGGGCGATCACCACGACGCCCTGCTGGCGCGCCCGGTCCAGGGTCGGCGCGATCGCCTTGGGGTCGCTCGGGGTGATCAGGATGCCCTTGACGCCCGCCGCGATCATGTTCTGGACCGCGGTGACCTGGCCGGAGTTGTCGCCGTCGTAGGCACCGGCCGCGGTCAGCAGCTTGACGCCGTCCTTGGCGGCCTCGGCCTGCGCGCCCTTCTTCATGGTGACGAAGTAGGGGTTGGTCTCGGTCTTGGTGATCAGGCCGACGGAGATCGAGCCGGAGCCGCCGGAGCCGGAGCCGGAACCTGAGCCGGAACCAGAGCTCGACGAAGCGCTGGAGCCGCAGGCGGTCAGGCCGGCGGCGAGACCGGTGGCGACCGCGAGCGCGGTTATCGCTTTGGAAGTGAGCCGCGATGACATGGGGATGCTCCTTGTTCGGATGGGGTTTCGGATCGGTTTCGGGACCTGCTGTTGTGCGGTGGGCAACGCTGCGTCCGGCCGTGTGGGTAGGGCTGACCTGCGCGTTCCCGGCGAGGAGCCGTGGGGAAACGTTTCCAGTCGATATCTGGAAACGTTTCCTTGGAAACGTTTCCTGGTACCGTAGGGCTGATGTGACGCGCTGTCCAGGGGTAGGCGAGAATCGAAGTCGATCGTGACTGTTCCGTTTCCGACACCGCCGTCGGCAAGGCAAGGGGGAACCGTGGCCGAAGACCGTCGGCAGGCCGGGGCCGGGCGCGGCGTCACCATGCGGGACGTGGCTGAGCGCGCCGGCGTGGGCCTGGCCACCGTCTCGCGGGTGGTCAACGGCACCTCGGCGGTGACCCCGGAACTCGCGGACAAGGTGCGCGAGGCGGCCCGCGACCTCGGCTACCGCCACGACGCCACGGCCAGCAGCCTGCGCCGCGCCGACCGGCGGACCGACACGGTCGCGCTGGTCCTGGAGGACGTCGCGAACCCCTTCTCCTCGGCCTTGCAGCGCGCGATCACCGACGCCGCCTCCGAACGCGGTGTCCTGGTGCTGTCCGGAAGCAGCGACGAGAACCCGATCCGCGAGCGGGACCTGGTCGAGACGTTTACCGCGCGCCGCGCCGACGGCCTGATCGTGGTCCCCACCGGCCGCGCGGACGACGCCCTGCGCGCCGCACAGAGCTTCGGCACGCCGCTGGTGGCGGTGGACCGGATGGTCGAGCTGGCCGGCGTCGACACCGTCACGGTCGACAACCGGGAGGGCACCGCGGCCGCCGCCGAACGGCTGCGCGCCGCCGGGCACCGCCGAGTCGCGTACTTCGGCGACCAGCCGAGCATCTGGACGGCCGGCGAACGCCTCGCAGGGTTCTTCGACGTCTTCCCGCAGACCCCGGCCGGCCCGGTCTGCCGCGGCCTGACCAGCGTCGAGCAGGCCGAGCAGACAGCTCGCGAAGCGCTGGCCGCCCCGGAGCCGCCGACCGCATTCGTGTCCGGTCAGAACCTGATCACCATCGGCATCCGCCGCGCGTTGCAGGAGGCCGGGTTGGAGCACCGGATCGCGCTGGTCGGGTTCGACGACTTCCCGCTGGCGGACCTGCTGACCCCGGGGGTGTCGGTCATCGCGCAGGATCCGGCGCAGCTGGGGCGCGAAGCCGCGAGCCTGCTGTTCGCGCGGCTCGACGGGTACGAGGGACCGGCCCGCCACACGATCGTGCCGACGCGCTACATCGCGCGGGGCTCCGGTGAGATCCCGGCTCCTGCGGGCTGAGCCGCCCCACGCATCAGAGCGCTGCTTTCACCAGCTAGCCTTCACCCCGCCGCGGTGCGGGTGCTCCGGCGAGCTCGCAGGCCAGGGCGGCAGCCAACCCTCGCCAGGGCATTTGAGCCCACCTCACCGCAGCGCGATCGCCGTCCACGACACCGGCGGCAGCTCGATGCTGAGCACTCCGTCGACAAGCATCGCGCTCAGGTTCGCGTTCGGGACCACCCGCTGCGGCTCGGCAAGGGTGTTCTTCGCGTAGACGTCCGCATCGGCAAGCGTGACCGCCTCGATGACGCGCGCCGACCCAAGACTGCGCACGTCAACCGTAATCTGCGCAGCCTGCGCCAAGTCGCGATTGACCAAGAACACCGCGGCCCGGTCCTCATCCACGGTCGCGACAGCGTCGATGACCGACGCCTCCCCGTGCCGCGCCGTAGCATACGTCGGCGCCTCGATCAGGGGCCTGATAACCTCGCCGGCGGCGAGCCTGCTGGTGATCGAGAAGGGGTAGAACGTGGTCTGCCGCCACGCCGGCCCGCCGGGCTCGGTCATGATCGGCGCGATCACATTCACCAGCTGCGCCAACGAAGCCGAGGCGACGCGGTCGCTGCGTTTGAGCAACGTCATCAGCAGGTTCCCGACCACGACCGCGTCCGCCACGGTGTAGACGTCCTCCAGCTGCCGAGGAGCATGCCGCCACTCGTCGTTGACCTCCTGCGACTCCTGGTGCTCCTTGAGATACCAGACGTTCCACTCGTCGAAGGAGACGCCGATCTTCTTGCTGGAGCGCTTCTTGTAGCCGACATGATCGGCGGTCGCAACGACTGTGTCGATGAAGTAGTCCATATCGATCGCCGAGGCGAGGAAGGAGCCGAGATCGCCGTCGTGTACCTGGTAGTAGGCATGACACGAGATGTAATCGACGTGCTCGTAGCTGTGCTCGAGGACCGTGCGCTCCCAGTCCCCGAACGTCGGCATCCCCGACCCGGACGAACCGCAGACGACGAGTTCCAGCTCCTTGTCAGCCATCTTCATCGCCGCGGCAGTGCGGGCAGCGACCTTCCCGTAGTCCTCCGCGGTCATGAATCCGGTCTGCCACGGTCCGTCCATCTCGTTGCCGAGACACCAGATGCACACGTCGTGCGGCTCAGGCGTGCCGTTGGCGACGCGCAGGTCCGACAGCGCCGTGCCGGACGGATGGTTGGCGTACTCCAACAGGTCCAGAGCCGGCAGGATGCCGCGCGTGGCGACGTTGACCGCCAGCATCAGCTCCGAGTCGGTGAGCTTGAGCCACCTGGCAAACTCGTCCAAACCGACCTGGTTCGACTCCAGCGAGTGCCACGCGAGGTCGCGGCGTACCGGGCGTTTCTCGCGCGGGCCGACCGAGTCCTCCCAGCGGAAGCCGGAGACGAAGTTGCCGCCCGGATACCTGATCGTCGTGCTGCCCAACTCCCGGACGAGGTCCACGACGTCCATCCGGAACCCGTCCTCGTTCGCGCTCGGGTGCTCCGGCTCATAGATCCCGGTGTAGACGCAGCGGCCGAGGTGCTCGACGAACGAACCGAACGTGCGGCGCCGCACAGGAGCGATGACGGCCTGTTTGTCGAGCGTGATGTGTGCGCGGGGCAAGGCCTCATCCCTTCACGGCGCCGGTGAGACCGCCGACGATCCGCTTCTGGAAGATGGAGAAGAAGACCAGCGCGGGCAGCATCGCCAGCGACGTGAACGCGAGCACCTTCGCAGTGTCCTGCGAGTACTGCGAGGAGAACGCCTGGACGCCGAGCGGCAGCGTGAAGTTCGCCTGAGAGTTGAGGATGTACAACGGCAGGACGTAGTTGTTCCAGCTGCCGATGAACGCCAGGATCCCGACCGTCACCACACCCGGCAGCGACAGCGGCATCACCATCCGGAAGAAGAACCCGAGCCGGCCGGCCCCGTCGATCGTCGCGGCCTCCTCGATCTCCTTGGGGATGGCGCGCAGGAACGGCACCAGGATGATGACGGTCGTCGGCAGCCCGAACGCGATCTCCGGGATGATCACGCCGGCCAGATTGTCGACCAGGCCGAGATCCTTGATGACGATGTACAGCGGCGTGATCGCGATAACCAGCGGGAACATCAGGCCGGCGGCGAACAGGGAGTACATCGCGCCCTTGAGCTTGAAGTCGTACCGCGCGAGTACGAAGCTCACCATCAGCCCGAGGATCACGATGCCGACGGTACTGACGAGGGCGACGACGGCGGAGTTCGCGAACTCTCCCCAGAACGTGTTCGACTTCAGCACGTTGGAGTAGTTGCTGAAGACCCAGGGGTGCGGCAGGCCGGCCGGGCTGGTGGTGATCTGCGCGTTGGTGCGGAAACCGCCGAGCACGATGTAGAGCACCGGCGCGACGCAGACCGCGATGAACACCAACGCGACGAAGTAGACGGCGGGACTGCCCCACTTCGCCGGCTTGTCCCGATCGCCGCGCCGTCTGCCGGGGGCCTTCGACTTCGCGGCCGAGCCGAGCCAGTCGGCGGTCCGCGTGCTCATCAGCTGACTCCTTCGGTGATGGCGCCCCGCAGGTCCCGGCGCAGGACGAAGCGCTGGTAGATCAGCGCGACGACGAGCGTGATCAGGAACATCACGACGGCGACGGCGCTGCCGTACCCGTAGTTCCCCGCGGACCGGCCCTGGGCGACCATGTAGATCGCCATGGTCGAGGTGCCCGCGGTGCCCGAGACGTACTGGCCCCAGATGATGTAGACGAGGTCGAACAGCTGCAGCGAGCCGATGATCGACAGGAAGGCCCAGATCCGGATCGTCGGCCCCAGCAGCGGCAGCGTGATGCGGCGCTGCATCTGCCAGTAGGAGGCGCCGTCGATCTGCGCGGCCTCGAAGAGCTCGTCGGGGATCGACTGTAGGCCGGCGAGCATCAGGATCACCGCGAAGCCGATGTACTTCCACGAGATGATGGCCATCAGCGTCCAGATCGCGAGCTTCGGATCCGCGATCCAGTCCTTCTGCAGCGAGCCCAGGCCGATGTGTTTCAGCAGGTCGTTGACCGCGCCGGTGCTCTGCAGCATCAGCGACCAGCCGGTCCCGACGATGACCTCGGAGATGACGTAGGGCACGAAGATCAGGATCCTGATGACCGTGCGGCCGCGGATCCGCTGGTTGAGCAGGATCGCCAGGAAGATCGCCAGCGGCCCCTGGATGACCAGCGAGAGCGCCAGGATCAGGAAGCTGTGCCACAGCACCTGCTGAAACGCCGGGTCGGTGAAGATCAGCCGGTAGTTGTTCAGGCCGACCCAGTCGGTCGCCGCCCCGTAGCCCTGCCACCTGTAGAAGCCATAGTACGCGGCGAGCACGACCGGGAAGATCACGAACGCCACGAAGACCAGGATCGGCGGTCCGGACAGGAGCGCGATCTCCAGTCGCATCCGGCCGCGGCCACGGCGGCGGCGCGCGGCCGCGGCCGGAGCCGGGGGCGGCGGTGTGTCCGCGCCCCCGACCTCGGTCGAGTGCTTCCAGTGGCGCTCGAGGCCCGTGTCGGTACCCACGGTGTCGCTCATCGTCTGCGTACTCAGCCTCTCGCGGCGGCGCTGTTGGTGGCCGAGACGATGTTGGCGGCGCTGCCCTGGCCGGCCATCAGCGAGACCACGGCGGTGTTCATGGCGTTGCCGACGTTCTGCCCGAACTGCGTGTCAAGGTATTGCATCGCATAGCCGGCCTTGCTGAACGCCTGCAGGGTCGAGACGTTGTACGGGTCGGTGACCGCGTCCTGGGCCGCGGGGTTCACCGGGATCGCGTCGAAGGCCTTGGCGTAGGCCTCCTGCTCGGCCTTGGTCGCCAGGAACTCCAGGAATTCAAAGGCCTCCTTCGGCGCCTTCTTGGACACCGAGTAGCCGTCGGCGCCGCCCATGATCGCGGTCGGGTCGCCTTGGCCGCCGGCCACCGCGGGGAACGGGAACCAGCCCAGGTCCGGCAGCGGCTTCTGGTCCGGGGTCAGGCTGGCGATCACGCCGGGGTCCCAGTTGCCCATCAGCTCCATGCCCGCCTTGTGGTTCGCGAGCAGGCCGGCCGACGAGCCGGCGCCCTGCTGCGCCGAGGTCGTCAGGAAGCCCTTCTGGAAGGGGCTGGTCTTCAGGAACGCGGCCACGTCGTCGCCGGCCTTCGTCCAGCACGGATCGCTGAACTTCAACGACTTGGCGGTGCTGGTCATCGTGGCCTGGCTGCACTCGCGCAGGGCGAAGTTGTAGTACCAGTGCGCGGCCGGCCAGGCGTCCTTGGCGCCGACCGCGATCGGCGCGACGTTGATCGCCTTGAGCTTGGTGACGTCGGCCTCCAGCTCGTCGATCGTCGTCGGCGCCGAGGCGATTCCGGCCTGCTGGAACAGGGTCTTGCTGTAGTAAAAGCCCTCCGGCTGGGTGTCCATCGGCACCGCGTAGACCGTGCCGTCGATCGACTCTGCCGCCAGCGCCGCCGCGCCGATGTTCGCCTTGTCGGCGGCGGTGAGGTTCAGCGTCTGGAGCTGGCCGGCGGTGACCATCGCCTGCATCTTGCCGCCGCCGCGCTGCAGGAAGATGTCCGGCGCGGAGTTGGAGTTCAGGGCGGTCTGGAGCTTGCCGTCCATGTCCTCGTTCTGGATCGTCTGGACGTTGATCGTGACGTTCGGGTGCAGCGTGTGGTAGTCCTTCGCGGCGGTCAGGAAGAACTGCTGACCCGGGCCGGTCGTCGAGTTCTGCCAGATCGTCAGCTTGACCTGGCCGCCGCCGGAACCGCTGCCGCCGCTGCCGCCGCTTCCTCCGCTGTTGCTGCTGCCGCCGGCACAGCCGGCCGCGGCCAGTGCCGCGCTCAGGCCGACCAGGCCGGCCATCACGGTGCGTGTTTTCCTCGTCACTGTGGAAACTCCCTGTCCGTCGTCATGGTCACACCTGGCCCCGGGGCAACGGGGGCGATGGGATTTGTGAGAGCTCCGGGGACGCCGGGTCCCCAGGGGATGGCGATGAGTTTGCGCGCACGTTTCCGTCGTGTCAATCGTTGTCGATAACGTTTTCTATCGCTAACGTGGCGGCGTGCAGCAACCCAGAGTCACCATCAGGGACGTCGCCGAACAGGCCGGCGTCTCGGTCGCCACCGTGTCCAAGGTCATCAACCAGCGCTACGGCGTGGCCGCGGACACCACGGCGCGCGTCCAGGCGGTCATCGACGAACTCGGCTACGAGGCGAGCCTGGTCGCGCAGAGTCTGCGCAACCACCGCACGAACGTGATCGGCATCCTGGTCGCAGACCTGGAACCTTTCAGCACCGAGCTGCTCAAGGGCGCGGCGGACGCGATCCGCGGCAGCGGCTTCGAGCTGGTCGTCTACAGCGCCGGCGGACGCACCGGCGACGTGGTGGGCTGGGAGCGGCGCTACCTCTCGCGTGTGTCGGGCACCCTGGTGGACGGCGCGGTACTGGTCACCCCCACCGTCGTGGACGTGAACTACGGCGCACCCGTCGTCGCGGTCGATCCGCACGCCGGCTCCTCCAGCTTCCCGACGGTGGACGCGGACAGCCTGCGCGGCGCGCACCTGGCGACCGAGCACCTGCTGGCCCTCGGGCACCGGCGGATCGCGATGCTGACCGGCCGCAAGGATCTGGAGTCCGCGAAGCTGCGCGAGCAGGGCTATCGCGAGGCGCTGGCGGCGGCCGGCGTGCCGTTCGACGAATCGCTGGTCCGGGTCGGCGGCTACGACGCGGAGGTGTCGGCACTCGCGGCCCACGAACTGCTGACCCTGCCGCAGCCTCCGACTGCGGTGTTCGCCGCCAACGACGTCACGGCGATCGCCACCATCGAGGTGGCCCGGGACCTGGGGCTGCGGGTGCCCGCGGACCTGTCGGTCGTCGGCTTCGACAACATCCCCGAATCCGCGCTCTGCACCCCGCAGCTGACCACCGTCAACCAGCCCATCCGCACGATGGGCGAGCGCGCGGTGGAGATGCTGATCCGCCTGATCCGCGGGGAGCCCGTGGAACGCACGCACCTGACGCTGGCCACGGAGTTGGTCGTGCGCGGGTCCACCGCCCCGGCCTGATGGATTCCCCTTTCGCACCAAGATGCTCCCGGACTAAGGAAAGCCGCACATGGCTATAGAAAACACCGCTGTCGTCGAACTCTGGCGCGACTCCGCCGCCCCGGCCGCCGACCGGATCAAAGACCTGATACCGCGCATGTCGGTGCGGGAGAAGGTGGCGCAGCTGTACGGGGTCTGGGTCGGCGCCGACGCCACCTCGGGGCAGGTCGCGCCGTTCCAGCATTCGTCGGAGGCGCCGGCCGCGGACTGGTCCGACATGCTGCGCGACGGCGTCGGACAGCTGACCCGGCCCTTCGGCACCGCGCCGGTGGACCCGGTGACCGGGGCGCGCGCGGTGGCCAACACCCAGCGGGATCTCGCCAAGGCGGGCTTGGGGATCCCGGCTCTGGTGCACGAGGAGTGCTTGACCGGTCTTGGAGCTTGGCAGGCCACTGTCTATCCGGCGCCGCTGTGCTGGGGCGCGAGTTTCGACCCGGAGTTGGTGCGGCAGGTCGGCGAACGGATCGGCACCACGATGCGGCGGCTCGGCGTGCACCAGGGGTTGGCGCCGGTGTTGGACGTCGCGCGGGACCTGCGTTGGGGGCGGGTCGAGGAGACCATCGCGGAGGATCCGTACCTGGTTGGGACGCTCGGCGCGGCGTACGTTCAGGGCCTTGAATCCACCGGCATCATCGCGACCCTGAAGCACTTCGCCGGTTACAGCGCCTCGCGCGCGGGGCGCAATCTCGCCCCGGTGTCGATCGGTCCGCGGGAGTTGGCGGACGTGATCCTGCCTCCGTTCGAGATGGCGCTGCATGCCGGGGCACGCTCGGTGATGAACTCCTACGCTGACAACGACGGCCTGCCGGTTGCCGCCGACCCGGCCCTGCTCACCGACCTGCTGCGTGGAACATACGGCTTCAGCGGGACGGTGGTCTCGGACTACTTCTCAGTGGTCTTCCTACAACGCCTGCACCGCACCGCGGGCTCCAAGGGGCAGGCCGCCGCGCAGGCTCTGGCCGCCGGCATCGACGTAGAGCTGCCGACCCTGGACTGCTTCGGCGATCCGCTGATCGCCGCGCTGGAGGCCGGCGAGGCGGACATGGCGCTGGTGGACCGCGCGCTGGAGCGGGTGCTGCTGCAGAAATGCGAACTCGGACTGCTCGACGCGGACTGGTCGCCCGAACCGCCGATCCTCGACGAGGAAGACCCGCGGCTCGACGACGCGGAGTCCCGGGCGCTGGCCGGACGGTTGGCACGGCGCGCGATAGTCCTGCTGCGCAACGAGAACGGCGCGCTGCCGCTGGCTCCGGGAAGGCGTGTGGCGGTCGTCGGACCGCGTGCGCACGTCGCGGACGCAGTCTTCGGCTGCTACTCGTTCCCGCGGCACATCGGCGTGCACCACCCCGACCTCGCGCTGGGCATCGAGTCGCGCACGGTTCTTGAGGCACTGCAAGCCAATCCGGCCGGATATCAGGTCACTTACGCGCAGGGCTGCCCGGTCCCCGACACCGTGAGTTCTGTTCGGTTGCGTGCCGAGCGCGCGGCTGCGGACGGCACGGCGATGGCCGAGGTCGCGAGCATCACCGACGACGAGGCTGTGCGGGACTTCGGCGACCGGCAGATCGCTGAGGCGGTCGCGGCGGCGCGCTCGGCGGAGGTGTGTGTCGCAGTGCTCGGCGACGTCTCGGGCCTGTTCGGCAACGGGACCTCCGGCGAGGGCTGCGACGCCTCCGACCTGCGGCTGCCCGGTCGGCAGGGCGAGCTGCTGGAGGCGCTGCTGGAGACCGGGACGCCTGTCGTCCTGGTGCTGCTGGTCGGCCGTCCGTACGAGCTGTCCCGGTACGCCGACCGGCTCGCGGCCATCGTCTGCGGCTTCCTGCCCGGCGAGGAGGGCGCGAACGCGTTGGCGGACGTGCTGTCCGGACGCGTTGAGCCGGCCGGGCGGCTGCCGGTGGGGTTCCCGGCCGAGGGGGCGAATCAGCCCTCGACGTACCTCACGGCCACGCTCGGCCTGCGCAGCGACGTGAGCACCGTGGACCCGACGCCGTTGTACCCCTTCGGCCACGGTCTTTCGTACAACCCGGCGGTCTGGACGGAGACTGTGCTTCCCGAGGGCCACACCTGGCCGACGGACGGCACGCTACGGCTCGCGGTGACCCTGCGAAACGACGGCACGACGGCCACCAGCGAAGTGGTCCAGGTCTATCTGCACGATCCGCAGGCCGAGGTGGCGCGTCCCGTGCAGCAGCTGATCGCCGCGCCTCGGGTCGACCTGGCACCCGGCACGACCCGCACGGTGACCATCGACCTGCCGGCCGACGCCACCTCCTACACCGGCCGCGCCGGACACCGGATCGTCGAGCCGGGTGAGGTCGAACTCTGGATCGGCGCCTCCAGCCGGGACATCCGCGCCCGACTCGCCGCCCGCCTGGTCGGGCCGCCCCGCCAGGTCGGCTTCGACCGTGCGTTCCAGCCGGAAGTGCGTGTCGTCGAGGGCTGACAGGGTCTTCGTACGCTGCGATACGAATCGATTCGACGACATCGTTCGACGACGTCAGGAGAAGGCATGCCGCGCGCTAAAGCGCCGCCCCTCGAACTCCGCCGGGCCGGGACGGTCGCCCGGCCCGGCGGACCCCACGACTCCACCCCGCTTAGTGCTGCGCGAACTGGACCTGAGCCGGCTGGATCACGTCCGGTTCGACGGGGAAGGCACTCGTCGTCAGCTGCTCCCCGAAGATGTCGGTGATCCTGATCGCCTTGCCGCAGCCGGTGCCGCTCGCCGACAGGAAGTAGTTGTAACTGGCGCGCGGCAGCTGCTGCCATCCACTGCCGGTGCTGACCTCCAGGCGCGCGACGGGATTGCGTTCGCCGATGACCTGGATGCCGCACCAGTACTGGCTTGAGCCGGCCTTGTAGCGGATGGAGATGTTGCCACTGCTGCCGGGGCTGATCAGCTGCCAGGTGATCGGGATCCGTCCCGCCTTGGGGTCGGCGATCTTGGCGAAGGCCTGCTGGCTGAGGTCGAGTTGGCCGGGGGCGCAGGGGTAGGGGCACTCGTTGGTGATCAGGACGGTGACCGTGGCGCCGTTGGCGGCGTGGACCAGGATGTGGGCTCCGCAGGCTTGGGAGTTCTGGTAGTCGAGCTCGTTCATCGCGGCGATCATCATGTCGGCGGCGGGACCGAACAGGCAGGCGCCGTTGCCGTCGGCGGCGGCGTATTCCGTGGCGACGCCTTGGTAGGAGACGCCCGGCTGGATCCGGCCGGCCAAAGATGCCGGTGATCCGCTCGTGGAGGCGCTGTGGGCGGGAGTGGCAGAGGTCTGCGACGTTGTGGAGGTGCCCGTGGGTGACTTATGCGCCGAGGTGGGGCTTGTGGATGAAGCTGCCGTGGTCCCAGTCGGCGTCGACGCCACTGCGGACGTCGGGGTGCTCGTCGGCCCGGCGCTCGTTGAAGTCCCGGACGTACCGGGCGTCGTTGCGCCGGTCGCGGCAAGGCTGGGGTCCGCCTTGTGCTGCGAGGACGAACACGCAGCCAGGCTGGCTATGAGTCCTGCGACCACGAGCAACGCCGCGGCGGCGGATATCGGCAGCCATTTTTTGCGCGGCGTGTGGTGCGGCGTGGTCGGATGCGTGGCCTTCACAGGCTCCCCTTCGAGCGATCGGATACCTTGCGCCAGTCATGTGGTCCGGGCGGGCCGAAAGGTTGCCGTGAAACTTTCACCGTTCGCGGCACCAGGCTCGGAGGTCACGGCGCCGCAGTCGTACGCGGCTTGCATGGTACGCGCCGGGGCCCTTAGGTGAGAACGGAATCCGCGTGCCGCCTGGAGGGGAGACCGGGTGTGGCTGTCACTGTGCAGGAGATTCCGGTGGCGTTCGAGGGGGACGGCTCCGGGGTGGGCGAGCTGACGTGGGGACAGCTCGGCATCTGGCGCCGGACGCAGCAGACCGGCCGGACGATGAACCTGGTCGTGGCCGTGCCGATGGCGGACGGCACGCCGGTGGCGGAGCTGGTCGGGATGCTGCGCTTCCTGGTCGGGCGGCATCCGGCGCTGCGCACGCGGCTGCGGTTCGTGCCGGATGCGGACGGAGGGCGGCGGCCGATGCAGGTCGTCGCGGGCTCGGGGTCGGTGCCGCTGCAGGTCGTCGAGATCGGGGACGACGACGATGCCGCTGCCGCTGCCGTCGTGGACGAGCTGCGATCGCAGTACGAGCTGGAGTTCTTCGACTACGAACACGAGTTCCCGGTGCGGATGGCCGTCGTCACCCGATCCGAGTCAGCGGCGCACCTGGTGATCGGCTACAGCCACGTCTTCGTGGACGGCGCCGCGATCCGCGCGCTGTCCCGGGATCTGGAGCACTTCGACCGGTCCGGCGGGGCAGCCGGGTCGGCGACAGCCCCGCCGCTTACGTCGCCCAACGCTCTGGAAGTGGCACAGGCACAGGCCACGGCTGCGGGACGTCGGCAGAGCACCCGCGCCGTCCGGCACTGGGCCGCCCAACTAGACCGGCTGACCGACTGGCCGACCCCTGACGAGCCGCAAGAACAGGAACCGCGCCATTGGGAGCTGGTCGGCTACTCCCCCGCCATGGAGCTGGCGATGCGCGCGGTCGCGGCCCGCACCGGCGCCGGCACGACGCACGTGCTGCTGGCCGCGTATGCGGTGGCGGTGAGCCGGGTGTTCGGGCGGGATCCGGGCGTGGCGCAGATCGTGGTCGGCAACCGGTTCCGGCCGGGTTTCGCCGAGTTGGTCTCGCAGGTGTCGCAGCACGGGATCTGCGTGGTCGACGTCGCCGGCGCCGAGTTCGACGAGGTCGTAGCACGGGCGGAGAAGGCGGTGACAGGGGCCTGTTTCGCGGGGTACTACGACCCGGTCGAGTGCGACGCGCTGCTGGAAGCGGCTGCTGCTAGTCGTGGACGCGCGCTGGATATCACGTGGCATCTCAACGACCGACGCGACAAGACCGGCGCGGGAGAAGGCGACGGCATTGCGCCCGAGGTGTGGGACGTGGCCCGGGTACTGCCGCTGAGCAGGTGGTACTGGGACCGCAAAACCCCGGTCTTCGACGGCTCCCTGTTCATCCAGGTCGACTCCGAACCCTTGGTGCCCTCACGGCATGTTCCGGATGCGCCACCTGCCGTCCACCTGGAGATCTGGACCGACACCCGGGCTTTCGCACTGCGGCAGGTCGAGGCGCTGGCCCTGGAGATGGAGGCGGTCGTGGTGGCCGCCGCGCTCGGCGTCGCACCCGGCCAGCATGAGGTGCTGGCGCATGGCTGACGGGGCTGATGGCGGCTCTCCCCTGGAGGTCGTGGCCTTCTTCCTCCCCCAGTTCCACCCGATCCCGGAGAACGACCGCTGGTGGGGCCCCGGCTTCACCGAGTGGACGCACGCCGCGGCGGCGCGTCCCCTGTTCGACGGCCACCTCCAGCCGCGCCTACCCGCCGACCTGGGGTTCTACGACCTCCGCGTGCCCGAGACCCGCCGGGCTCAGTGAGCGCTCGCCGCCGAGTACGGCGTGACCGCGCTGTGCTACTGGCACTACTGGTTCGGCGGCGTGCGACTGCTGGAGCGCCCTGAAACGGACCTCCTCAAGGACCAGGACCTGCCGCACCGCTACTGCCTGGCATGGGCGAACCAGTCCTGGACCGGCGTCTGGCACGGCCGCGGCGACGAGGTGCTGCAGCGACAGGACTATCCGGGCGAAGCCGACGACATCGAGCACTTCAAGTGCCTACTCCCGCACTTCACAGACTCGCGCTACCTGACCATCGACGGCCGCCCGGTCTTCTACCTCTTCCGCCCCGACGACATCCCCGACCTCCCCCGCCTGGCGGCACTCTAGCGCCGCATGGCCACCGACGCAGGCCTGCCAGGCCTGTACCTGATCGGCGACGCCGACGGCGCCTGGGTACACGACGTGGACAGCAACTGGACGCAGCGGTGTTCAACCCCGCACCACCCCCGGC
>NZ_JAACYW010000259.1 GCF_015356825.1 Catenulispora rubra
GCCCCGATACAACTCCACCTCCCCCTCCAGCTCGATCGCCAGCACCGTCACGATCGCATCCGCCACGCTCGGCGGGTCGATCGCCAGCACCGCGGGGATCGTGTCGAAGCCGCCGTAGCGCCGATGCGTCAGCTCCTCGCCGGTCGCCAGCGCGGTCACGCGCTTCACGCGGCTGGTCAGGCCGCGGAGCGTGACCGGGTCGCGCGGCGGGTCGTAGCAGAACACGTACAGCGTGCGGCGGTCCTCGGAGAGGGTCGTCGGCGCGTGGACGTGGCCGGCCGGGATGCCGCGCACCGTGCCGAACACCGCCGGCTCATTGCGGCGGATCCAGCGGCCCAGTGCCTCCAGGCGCGAGGACTGCTCCGAGGGGATCGAGCCGTCGGCGCGCGGGCCGACGTCCAGCAGCAGGTTGCCGCCGCCGGCGATGGTCTCCACGAAGGTGCGCACCAGCAGGCTGATCGGCTTGTGGTCCTGGTCGTTGCGCTGGAAGCCCCACGAGTTGTTCACCGTGTAGCACAGCTCCCACGGCCCCTCGGGCGGCGTGATCGGCGCCCCCTGCTCGGGCGTCGCGTAGTCGCCGTAGCCGAGCAGCCGCGAGTTGAAGACCATGTCCGTCTTCATCGCCGTCAGCTGCTCCCGCAGCTCCGCCATCCGCCACAGCTCCTCGGGACGCTCCCAGTCCCCGTCGAACCAGAGCAGATCCGGCGCGTAGCCCTCGACGAGTTCCTTCAGCTGCGCGCGGTGGAACTTCAGGAACCGCGCCCACGCCTCCGGATCCTCGGCGCCCGCGCCCGCCTCGAACTCCTCGCGCGAGTGGAACGGGTAGTCGGGGTGCGACCAGTCCAGGTGCGAGAAGTAGAGCCCCACCTTGAGCCCGGCGTCGCGCATCGCCTGCGCGTACGGCGCAAGCAGGTCACGTCCGGCCGGTGTCCGCCGAACCACGTTCAGATCGTTCTCGGCCGTCTCCCACAACGCGACGCCGTCATGGTGCTTGGACGTCAGCACCGCGTACCGCGCACCGGCCGCCTTGAACAGCCGGGCCCACTCCCCCGCGTCGTAGGCGCTCGCGGTGAAGCCGTCGAGCTGCTTCATGTAGTTCTCGTGGGTGATCTCGCCGTTGTAGAACGACCAGGACTCCGGGATGCCGTCGACGGCATAGATCCCCCAGTGGACGAAGATGCCGAGCTTGGCGTCGGCGAACCAGGGCTGCATGGTCATGGTTCACCACGCTAGATGCGAAAGACCAGTATGTTGATCGGTCTGGATCACCGATACTGGTAGATTTTCACCGTGGAGCTCATGACCCTCGAAACCGGTCCGCCACTCGTGGCCAACGCCGGCATCGGCGTCCACGGCATCAACACCGCGGTCGACGTCTTCCGCCTCCCCGACCTCTGGCAGCTACACCTCTACAGCTACCACGCGGCGTTCGCGGCCGACGGCGTCTGGCACGACCTCCGGCCCGGAACCGTCAGCCTGGTCCCGCCCGGCACGAAGGTCGAGTTCCGCTACCGCGGACGCTCGGAGCACCTGTACGTCCACTTCGCGATGCCCGGAAGCCGCGACCCCTTCGTCGGCGACGCGGGCCCGGCCCTCCAGATCCTGCGCGAGCTGCTGCTCGACGCCGTCGCGGCCTTCCCCACCTCGCCGAACCGCTCGGCCGCGGCGGTCTGGGCCGCGCTGTGGCGGGTGTCGGACCTCGCCGACGCCGGGACCGCCACGCCCCGCAACCCGGTGGTCGCGGCCGTGGTCCGCCGCATCGAGGAACGCCTGGCCGAGCCGCTGGTCGTGGCCGAACTGGCCCGCTTCGCCGGCGTCTCGCACAACCAGCTCACCCGCCTGTTCCACGAGCACGTCGGCGACACGGTCGTCGGCTACATCGCCTCGCGGAGGATGGCCCGCGCGCTGCACCTCTTGCAGGCGTCCACGCTGTCGGTGACGGCGATCGCGGCGTCCGTCGGGATCCCCGACCTGCAGGCGTTCAACAAGACGTGCCGGAAAGCCTTCGGCGCTTCGCCACGGGCCCTACGCCAAAGCCGGAGCCGGTAAGAAAACGGCCGCCCTACCAACCAGAGTTCGCGTAATCCTTGAGGAAGCACCCGTAAAGATCCTCGCCCTGCTCACCCCGCACGATCGGGTCATAGACCCGCGCCGCCCCGTCGACCAGGTCCAGTGGCGCGTGAAACCCTTCCCCCGCCAACCGAACACGGTCCGGATGCGGCCGCTCGTCGGTGATCCAGCCGGTGTCGACGCTGTTCATCAGGATGCCGTCGGTCTGGAACATCTCCTTGGCGCTGGTGCGTGTCAGCATGTTGAGAGCAGCCTTGGCCATGTTCGTGTGCGGGTGGCCGGCACCCTTGTAGCCACGGCTGAAGACGCCCTCCATCGCCGAGACGTTGACGATGTGCTTACGCGACGACGGCGAGGCCTTCATCGCGTGACGCAGCCTGCCGATGAGGATGAACGGCGCCGTCGAGTTGCACAGCTGGACCTCCAGCAGCTCGATCGGATCGACGTCCTCGACGGTCTGCACCCACGAGTTGACATCCGCCAGGTCCGGGACCAGGCCGCCCGCGTCGATGGCGGTTCCGGCGGCGATGCGGTCCAGGGTGGCCGAGCCGGCGGTCAGAGCGAGCGAGACGAGGTCATCGCCGCCGACTCCCCCGACACCCGCACCCGCGCTGGCCGCCCGGACGCCGACCAGCTCCGCCGCGATCGCCTCCGAAGACCGCGTCTGACCGGGCAGCGCGACCAGCCCGGAACCCGTGAACCGCCCGAACGAGACCAGCTCCGGCAACGGCCCGTCGGGCAGCGGCTGGGCCTCGGCGCGGATCAACGGCTCGTAGGCACCCGCCGAGCGCCGCACCGTCTGCGCGGCGTTGTTGACCATGATGTCGAGCGGCCCCTCGGCCGCGACCGAATCGGCCAACGCCACCACCTGCGCGACGTCCCGCAGATCGATGCCGACGACGCGCAGCCGGTGCAGCCACTCGGCGCTGTCCGGCATCGCCGCGAAGCGCCGTGCGGCGTCGTTCGGGAAACGCGTCGTGATGGTCAGGTGCGCGCCGTCCCGCAGCAGCCGCAGCGCGATGTACATCCCGATCTTCGCCCGGCCGCCGGTGAGCAGCGCGCGCTTGCCGGTCAGGTCGGCGTGGGCGTCGCGGCGCTTCCAGTTCTCGGCGGCGCAGTCGGGGCACAGGTTGTGATAGAAAGCGTGCACCTCGCGGTACCGCTGCTTACAGATGTAGCACCCGCGGTCGCGCTTCAGGACCCCGGCGACAACGTTGCCCGACGCTGCGGTCTCCGAGCTCAGCGGCAGCCCCTGCGTCTCGTCGTCGAGCCGGGTCGGGGCGCCGGTCGCGGTCTTGGCCGTGACCGCACGGTCCGCCGCCTGCACCCGCGCCTGCCGGTCGGCACGGCGCCGCAGCTTGACGCTCTTGTAGACGCCAGCCGTCGCCCGCCGCACGGTCACCGCGTCGGGGTGCTCCGTCGGCAGGTCCTCGACCTCGGCGAGGATGTCGAGCAGCAGGGCCAGGCGCTCGGGGGCCAGGCCGGGCCCGAAGTCCTCCGCAGCCGGATCCGAATCTGCTTCCGGCTCCGGGCTCGGGTCGGTGGCAGCTGCGTTGGCCACAGCAGCCTCATCAGCCACGCGGCCCGCCAGCTCGTCCACTTCACCCTGCTCGATCACCCGCACAAATCTACCTGCCACGCGGACCTGCTCAGACCCGCGCGGGCAAGGCCCTCACGCGGCAGCCCGCGCCACCAACTCCGAGATCCGCTTCTCGTCCGCCGCGCTCAGCGCGGTCATCGCGAAATATGTCGGCCACATCGACCCTTCGTCCAGCGCCGCAACGTCGCTGAAGCCGAGCGTGGCGTACCGGGTCTTGAACTTCGAAGCCGGCTGGAAGAACACCAGCACCTTCCCGTCCTTCGAGTACGCCGGCTGGCCGTACCAAAGCCGCGGGGTCAGTGTCGGCGCAGCCGCACGCACCAGCTTGTGCACCTGCTCGGCCAGCTCGCGGTCGTCCGGCGGGAACTCCGCGATCTTCGCCAGGACCTCGGCCTCGGGGTCGGCCTCGGCGGCCTTCTTCGACGAGCGCACCTCCTTGGCGCGCTCCTTCATCGCGGCGCGCTCCTCGGCGCTGAAGTTCTCCTCGGAGCCGGCAGCCGCCTTCGCGGTCTTCTTCGTCGTGTTCGCCATGTCCCCCATCGTAGGAAGACCTGCCACGACGGGCTTCTCAAAAACTGATCAGTGTGCACACCAGCGGGACACACAACAGCGGGCGCCCGGACCGCCGAGGTCCGGGCGCCCGCAGTCTTGGTGCGGCTACTTCACCGTTACTTCACCGTGTAGCTGTAGGGCAGGCCCGTCAGCTCGTCACCGGTGCCGAACGCCGCGTTGTACGTGTCCACGTACACCACGCCGCTCACCTTGGTGCCGCTCTTGCCAGTCGGCGTGAAGGTGACGGTGACCGTCCCGGTCTGGCCGGGCTGGATGGTCACCGGCGCCAGCGCCGGCGCGGTGGGGTCGACGCCGTTGAGCCACAGGTCGCCGGTGGCGGCCACGGCCGAGCGGTCGAAGGCCAGCGTGGTGACGCTCTGCGCCTCGGTCGCGCTGCCGCTCACGGCGCCGTTCGTCGGGCCCAGCGGGGTCGGGTCCTGGCCCCAGACGCCCGGGGTGATCCACGGCGAGTCCACGGTCACCGAGGCGGTCAGGCCCTTGGAGACGCCGTAGACCTCCGGCGTGCCCGAGGGGCTGCTGGTGGAGAAGTCCGCCGGGATCGTCGAGGACTGCGACGCGCGCAGCTCCGTGGTGTGCGTCGGGATCTGGAACGACGGCTGCGGGCCGGTGGTCGCGAACGGCAGCGGCACCGTCGCGCCCAGCGGCTGCTGCGCCGGCAGGTCGTAGTCGGCGCTGCTGTTCAGCCGCGGGTCGGCGAACACCGTGATCGGCGCCCATCCGGTGTTCTTGATGGTCACCGTCGCGGTCACCGCCTTGCCGGCCGCGAGCGAGCCCGAGGGCAGGCCCTTGGCGTGGGCGTCGGCCGAGTTGTACCGCAGCTGGCCGGTGAACGGGTCGGACAGGTCGCCGGTCAGGATGCCCGGGTTGTTGTCGTCCAGGAAGAGCACCCAGCGGCCGGCGGCCGGGGCGTCGACGTAGCCGGTCAGCGCGGGCTGCAGGCTCTGGTTGCCCTGCGCGTCGACCGCGATGTTCGTGCTCAGCGACACCACCTGGTGGTCCGGGGACTCCAGGAAGGCCGAGACCGCGTGGCTGCCGGTGAACGCCAGGTTCATCGCCAGGTTCTTCTTGCCGTTCGGCACGTCGAAGTAGAACGACTCCGTCTGCGACGGCGAGTTCGCGCGGCCGTTGCCGCCGGTCAGGGTGCCGGTGAAGGCGCCGCCGTCGTTACCGGTGGAGATCAGCGTCCGCTTGGTCACCGGCATCGTGGTGACCTGGTGGAACGAGGTCTGGAACGCCAGCGCCGCCGAGACGTCGCCGGGGTTCTGGCCCAGCGTCTGCTTCACCGTGAACTTCTGCGACTGTCCGGGCTTGAGCACCGCGTTCGCCGGGCTCACCGAGCCGACGTCCTTGTACTTGGTGGCCAGGAAGTCGTACGCGACGTTGCCCTTGAAGCCGGCGGCGTTGGCGTTGGCGTAGAAGTACGCCGTCCAGGTGCCGGCCGGCGGGTTCGCCTGGTTGACGGTCGCGTAGTTCGTGGTGCCCTGCGGGCTGTTCCAGTTCTCGTACTCGCCGTTCGGGCCGACCAGCACCAGGCGCAGCAGCGTGCTGGTGCCGCCGCAGGCGCAGGTCGCCGTGCCGGTGAGGTGGTCGGCGCCGGCCGGCACGGTGAAGGTCTGGCTGAACCAGTGCCGCTTCAGACCGGGGGTGCCGAGGGTGTAGCCCTCGTAGAACCACGGCGAGTTCGGGTCGGTGAAGTCCACGGCCTTGGTGCCGGTGACGTTCGCGACCGTGGTGTCCAGCTCGCGCACTCCTCCCGAGACGGTCTGCGTGTTCGGGCTGGTGTTGGTCAGCGTGACGGTCGCGGACTGCTTCGAGCCGCCCTTGCCGATCAGCGAGACCTGCGTGTCGCCGCCGCCGGTGGTGGCCACCAGGCCGTCACCCTGCGCCTTCGGCGAGCCGTTGTCGTCCTTGACGGACATGGCGGTGCGGACCGCGCGGTAGGTGTTCAGCTCGCCGGAACCCTGCTGGTCGGCCGGCAGGCCGAGGTCGGTGGCCGAGGAGGTGAGGATCTGCTTCACCAGCTGCGGCGTCGGGCGGACCCCGCCGTGGGTGTTCTCGTACGCCTCGATGACCAGCGCGGCACCGCCGGCGACCAACGGCGAGGACATGCTGGTGCCGCCGAAGTCCTCCACCGAGGCCAGGTTGCCGTTGAAGTCCACGCAGGCGCTGAAGCGAGCCTCGGGGCTGCACAGCGCCCAGCCGCCCTGGCCCGGTGCGACCAGGTCCGGGACGCGGCCCCGGACGTTGGTGCCGGAGGAGGACAGCGCCGCGGTGTTGTTGGAGGCCCAGCTGCTCGCCAGGTTCCGCGCGCCGCCGGTGCCGGTCTGCGCCTGGTCCCGGAAGGTGGTGGTGGCGGCGACGCCGATCACGTTCGGGTCGACGGCCGGCTGGCCCTCGGTGTTGGTCACGCCGGCGTCGCCGGTGGAGGTGACGACCGTGACGCCGGCGGCGACCGCCGCGTCGTCGGCCAGACTGGTGACGTCCAGGCCCTCGGTGGGCTGCGCGTTGTTGCCCAGCGACTCGTTGATGACGTCGACGTTGTCCACGTTCACCGCGTAGTCGATGGCCTGCACGACGGTGGAGTCGAAGACCAGGTTGGCCGCGCCGAACACGTTCAGGCCGACCAGCGAGGCGCCGGGGGCGACGCCGCGGACGGTGATGTTGCAGCCGGCCGGGAGCGCGTGGTGCGGCATGACGTACTTGGACAGGTCGTAGCTGTGCAGGCCCTGCGCGGCGATGGAGCTGGCGTCGCCGAAGGCCTCGTCACCGCTCTCGTTGCCGTTCGGGTCGGTGCCGGAGAAGTCCTGGTAGTCGCTGAACACCGGGGTGCCGTCGGCCCGGATGAAGTCCGGGTTGTTGGTGTCCAGACCGTCGGCGATCCACGCGACCTTCACGCCCTTGCCGTCGACCAGGTTCTGGGCCTGCGGCTGGTTCTTGTTCAGGAAGGCGGTGTTCGTGGTCTGCAACGCCTCCGGCTCCAGCAGCGGCTTGCTGGGGTCGGTGGGGCAGGTGCCCGGGATGACCTTGTCCGCCGGGGTCTGGCCGTCGGCGCCGCTGGCGGCGCCGGCGGCGCTGCCCTTGGCGCTCGCGGCGTCCGCGATGGCCTGCTTCTGGGCCGCGGTCAGGGTGTTCACGACGCGCTGCTGGTCGGTGACGACCGCCGCGACGTTCGGGTTCTGCCGCAGGTTCTGGGCCTCGGCGTCGGTCATCTTGGCCGAGAAGCCGTTGATCACCGAGAACTTCTTGATGTCCTGGGCGCCGGTGGCCTGCGCGCTGCTGACCAGCGGAGCCTGGTCGGCGTTGGCGGCCGCCTTGCGCTGGGTCTTGGCCGTCTTGACCGACAGGTCGGAGTGCTGGTTCTTGAGTAGCACGATCACGGGGTGCTTCGCGCCGGTCGACAGCGCGGCCAGCTGCTGGGCCGCGGACGGCCTGGCGGGCGTCGGGCTGGCGAGGGCTGCGGCAGAGGTGCCGACCCCCAGACCCAGCGCCGTGACCGCGACCACCGCGATGCGGTGTTTGCGGGCAAACTGCATAATGTGCCTTTCTCCCGACGCGCGGCCACGCCGCCGCGCGCCCCCTTTGAGGTGGAACCCGGGTGGTGCCTTACAGGGTCTTGCAACGAGCAGCGGGAAATGGCAATGCGACTGGACATTGCGAAGATCGATACTCGTCACAGTAGAGGGTGTCAGGAACCTCAGAAAGACGTAGACGCTTCTACGTTGCGACACGCCTGGACTTGCGTTCACCTCGTGATATGCGGGCGGGGAAGCGTCTACGCGGTAAGGGGTGAGCAAGGGTGGCGAGGGTGGAAATACCGTCGGGGCGAGGATCCTGCGATCCTCGCCCCGACGGCGTATTAGCACTTTTATATTAGGCTGCGATCGGCCTCGGCCGACGCCGGCCCCGCTTTGACCATCTGCCGGCGCGGTTTAGAAGAAACCGTCGTCGTTCCCGCCGTTGTTGTTGTAGTCGTCGCCGAAACCGCCGCCGCCGTTGAAGTCGTTGTTGTAGTCGTTCTGCGGGAACTCTTCGCGCTGGTACTCGTTCTGCTGGAACTGCTCCTGCTGGAACTGTTCCTGCTGGTACTCGTTGCGCTGGTCGTCGAAGCCGCGCTCCTCGAAGCCGCGCTCGTACGCGTGCTCTTCGTCGCGCTTGTCGTCCCCGCCTTCCAGCATCTCGCCGAGCAGCATCCCGCCGACCAGGCCGGCCGCCCCCGCGCCGATCACCGCGCCGGTGCTGTGGCCCTGGCGGGGCGGCTGCTGGTACTGCGCCTGCTGCGGGTAGCCCGGCTGCTGCCCCGGGTAGCCCTGCTGCTGCGGATAGCCGGCCTGGGGATAGCCCTGCTGCGGATAACCCTGCTGCTGGACGGGCTGGTAGTACGGCGGCTGGGTGGTCTGGATGCGCTGCGCGCAGAACTGGCAGACCTCGACGGGTCGCGCCACGCCCCACTGCGGCTGCCACATGACGTTCACGGACGCCTGGCCGTGAGCCGGATCGAAGAAGCAGATCACGGGTGTTCCCCCAAATTCGTTGACACTATCCGCGATCCTAAACGGGTCGCGGACGACGGGGGTTCCCGTCCGCGACCCTTCTCACGGCCGGCTCACGCCGTGCAGCGCGTCCCCTGCGCCGGCAACGTGCCGCTGACCAGGTACGCCTCCATCGCCGACTGCGCGCACTTGTTCCCGCTGCCGAACGCGGCGTGCCCGGTGCCCACGCGGGTCAGCAGCCGGGCGTTGGCGAAGCCGTTCGCCAGGTTCACGGCGTTCTGGTACGGCGTGGCCGGATCGTCCGTGGTGCCGACGACCAGGATCGTGTCCGAGCCCTGCGCCTTTATCTGGTGCGGCTTCTCGGTGGTCTGGAACGGCCAGTTCGCGCACATCGGCTGCGCCAGGTCGCCGGGGGACAGGTTGGAGTTGAGGATCGAGGCCCCGGACTTGAGCTGGCTGTAGGCGTTCTGCACCGCGGACGCGCTCGGTGCCGGGGTGGTGAAGTCGGCGCAGCGCACCGCGATCAGGCCGTTCTGCTCGGTGCTGTAGTGGCCCTGCGGGTTGCGGCCGTCGTACTGGTCGGCGCCGGCCAGCAGCTCCGAGCCGTCGCCGCTCTTCATCGCCTTGCCCAGCGCGTCGCGCAGGTACTTCCACCAGTCCGAGCCGACGTCGCCGTAGAGGCCGATGATGACGCCGGTCCAGCCCAGCGTGGCGTCCAGCGGGCGGCTCGGGTCGTCGGTCTGCAGCGGCTTGTCCTGCAGGCCGTCGATGAAGTGGCCGAGCTGCTGCGCCGCGGCCGTCGGGCTGCCGGACAGCGGGCACTGCGAGGCGTAGTTCGTGACGCAGTCGGAGGCGAACTTCTCCAGCGACTTCTCGAAGCCGATCTGCTGCTGGACGTTCGACTCCAGTTGGTCGGCGTTCGGGTCGACGGCGCCGTCGAGCACCATGCGGCCGACGTTCGCCGGGAACTCCTCGGCGTAGACGGAGCCGATGTAGGTGCCGTAGGAGATGCCGAGGTAGTTCAGCTTCTTGTCGCCGAGGACCTGGCGCATGAGGTCCATGTCCTGCGCGACGTACTTGGAGCCGACGTAGGGCAGCAGGTCGCCGGAGTTCTTCTGGCAGGCCGCGGCCAGGGTCTTGCTGTCCTGCGCGGCCTTGTTCGCCCGGGCCGTGGCGTCCTTCGGCGGGTCCTGCTCGGAGAGCTTGTCCTGGGCCTTGTCGTCCAGGCAGGTGATCGGATCGCTGCGGCCCAGGCCCCGCGGGTCGAAGCCGATGATGTCGTAGTGCGCGTGCAGCGCCCCGTCGAACTCGGTCTTGGACTCCTCGACGAAGTCCACGCCGGAGGCGCCGGGACCGCCGGGGTTGGTCAGCAGCGAGCCGGCCTTGTTCGCCTGGTCCGCGGCCGGCCACTTCACGAGGGCGAGGGTCACGTCCTTGCCCGAGGGGTTGGCGTAGTCCAGGGGGACCACGACCGAGCCGCACTGGAAGGCGCTCAGGTCCGCGGTCGGGTCGTCGGACGGCTCGCTGGTGCACGTGCTCCAGGAGATCTTCTGGGAGTCGAAGGCCTGGGCCGAGTTGAACTTGCCGCTGGGCAGCTTTCCGGATCCGGAGGAGCCGCCTGAAGAGCCGCTGGAGCCGCTGGAGCCACTGGAGCCGCCTGAGCCGCCTGAGGAACCGTTTGAGGAGCCACCGGTGCCACCGGAACCGCCGATGGAACCGGACGAAGTACACCCGGCCACCAGGGTCGCGCCGAGCAGCATCGCGACGGCGGATATGGTCCGGCCTCGGTGTTCCCGGAATGACTTCATGCGCTCATGTGTATCACCTCGGCCTGACCCTAGAATCACGATATGGATGCCTTCCTGGAACTCTTGGGCGTACGAGGCCATGCCACACTTGCGACGATCAAGAAGGACGGACGACCCCAGCTGTCGGTGGTCAACTACGCCTACGACGCCGCCGAGCAGGTGATCAGGATCTCGCTCACCGACGACCGGGCCAAGACCCGCAATCTGCGGCGGGACCCGCGCGCGACGCTGATGGTGCAGCCGGAGACGTACAAGTTCGCGGTGTACGACGGCGACGCGGAACTGACGCCGGTGGCGCAGAAGCCGGACGACGCGACGGTCGAGGAGCTGGTGGAGCTGTACCGGGCGGCGTCCGGGAAGGAGCACCCGGACTGGGACGAGTACCGGGCCGCGATGGTCGCCGACAGGCGGTTGGTGCTGCGCATCCGGGTGACGCACGCTTACGGCATGGGGGTCTGAGACGGACGCGGCGGGGGGTGCTGCGGAGCCTGAACCGGAACCCGAGTCGGGGCCGGAGTCGGTGTCGGAATCGGAGTCGGCGATCAGGCCGGTGCTGGAGCCTGAGCCGGCAGTCGTGCCAGCGCCGGAGCCGGAGTCGGCGGTCAGACCGGCGCCGAAGATCAGGCGGGCGCCGGAGCCGGTCACCGCGGATCCGCCGCGGCTGCCCGGCCGGCCGCTGATGACGCAGTCCTGGCTGGACGCCACCTTCCTGCACTGGGCCGTCGATCCGGCGAAGGTGGCGCCGCTGCTGCCCGCCGGGGTGCTGCCCGACGTCATCGACGGGGTCACCTACGTCGGGCTCATCGCCTTCCGAATGCACCGGATCGGGTGGTGGCCGCTGCCTGGTCTGCCCTATCTCGGGACCTTTCCCGAGACCAATGTGCGGCTCTACTCCGTGGACGCGGCCGGACGGCGCGGCGTGGTCTTCCGTTCGCTGGAGGCGTCGCGGCTGCTGCCGGTGGCCACGGCGCGGAGCGCTTTCCGGCTGCCGTACCGGTGGGCCCGGATGTCGGCGTACCGCGTCGGGGACGAGTACTGGTACGGCTCGCGGCGTCGTGAGCCCGGGCTGCCGCCGTCGCGGAGTCTGATCGGGGTGCGCGTCGGATCCGCCGTTGAGAACCCCTCGCCGTTGGACCACTTCCTCACAGCCCGCTGGCGGCTGCACTTCACGCTCGGCGGCCGGACCGTGCACATGCCGAACGCGCATCCGCGGTGGCCGTTGCGCCGCGCCGAATTGCTGGCGTGCGACGAGGATCTGGTCGCGGCGGCGGGGTTGCCGGGCGTCGCGTCTGGGCCGCCGGACAGCGTGTTGTTCTCGACGGGAGTGCCGGTGCGGTTCGGGCTGCCGCGCTCCGTCACCCGTGACTGATCAGATAGCGCACGAAGACCAGATCGCCGATCGGCCGCGTTTCCGCGAGGGTCATGCGGTGCCGCGCGTTCTGCGGGAACTCCGCGGCGCGGACGAAGCGCGGGGCCCGGTCGTCGCCGACGAAGAACGGGGCGATCGCCAGGTGGATCTCGTCGGCGAGGTCTTCGGCGAGGAACCGCGTGTGCAGCGAGCTGCCGCCCTCGACCATCAGCCGCTCGACGCCGCGCCGCTTCAGGTCCGCGAGGATGCCGGGGAAGTCGACCAGCGCGCCGGCCGGGACCACCTCGGTGTCCGCGACCGCAGCCAGCCGGTCGGCCTGCGCCGGCACGGCCGCGTCGGCGCAGTAGACGAGCTTGTGGCCGCCGGTGGTGAAGAAGCGCGCGTCGGGGTCCAGGGCGCCGGCGCCGGTCACCGTCACCTTGACCGGGTGCTCGGGCAGCCCGCGCCGCAGCCGCTCGGCGCGGCGCTCCGGGTCGCGGACCAGGAGGCGGGGGTCGTCGCGGCGGATGGTCTCGGCGCCGACCATGATGGCGTCGGAGGCGGCCCGGAGCGCGTCCACCCGGTCGAAGTCCGCGTCGTCGGAGAGCATGAGGCGGTCGGGGGTGGTGTCGTCGAGGTGGCCGTCCAGGGACATGGCGGCGCTGAGGATCACGTGGGGGCGCTCGGGCATGGTGTCATCGTCGCATCGAGGGGGCGGCCTGGTGCGGCGGCGCCACGCGCTCGGGTCTTGCCCCCAGATCTTGCCCTGGGTCTTGCGGCGTTTTGTTCGCCGAGAGAGTACATGATCTCCGTTCCGGAACCACGCGTTTCGCCCGGGGCGTTCCCGGTACATGACGGTGAAACAGCGAGTCAGACGTGCCCTACGGTCCAGGAAGGCGAGGCAGCGGGACCGCCGCGAGCCGGGCGGACCGGGCTGGCCCCCGGGACCGGACGGCGGCGTGCGCGAACCGCGTCGGCCGAAGGGGTCGCCGCCTCAGGACTCGATCGAGCTGGCCGAACCACGATAGAAACGTCCCATGCGCCCCACCGGACTCAGCGAGAGCGAGAAGCGGGTCCGGACGGACTTCCTGGCCGGAGGGCGCACGTCCTTCCAGACCGGCGACCCGGCGGCTGACGACCCCGCGGCGGGCGCGGCGTGGGGCCCGGAGCGCACCCTGCGCGCCGAGTTCGTCAGGGGCCTGATCGACGAGGCCGGCGACCGGCGCGCGCCGCTGCGCGTGGTCGGCGCGCGCGTGGTGGGACCGCTGGAGCTGGAGTACCTGGAGCTCGGCTACTCGCTGAGCTTCGCGGACTGCTGGTTCCAGGACGACATGGACCTGCACGACACCCGCCTGCGCCGGCTGAACCTGCGCGGCACCCGCCTCGCGGGCCTGAACGCCTCGCTGACGCGTGTCGAGGCGACGGTGGTGATGCACAAGACGCGGGTCGACGGACGAGTGCGCCTGGACCACGCCGTCATCGGCGGCGAACTCCTGATCACCGACGCACACCTGCACCACCCCGCCGACCTCGCGCTGCGCGCCGAACGCCTCCACGTAGGCGGCGACCTGATGCTGTGGGGCACGACGATCGAAGGCAGCACGAGCCTGCGCGACGCGAAGGTCGGCGGCGTCATGAGCCTGGAGCGCGCCGACCTCCGCGACCCCGACGGCGTGGTCCTGGACGCGGCGCGGATCCAGGTCGGCAGCGACCTGATCGGCGACGACCTGCACACCGACGGCATGATGCGCTTCTCCGGCGCGGAGATCCAAGGCCTGCTCCGCCTCGCGAACGCAAAGCTCCACCGGCCCGGCGGCATCGCCCTGATCACCTACCAGGCAAAGATCGGCGCCGACCTCCAGTGCTACAAAGGCTTCGACGCCGAAGGCCTGGTCCGCATCGACGGCACCCGCATCACCGGCCACGCCCGCTTCGACGACGCCACCCTCCGCGGCGACGGCACCACCGCCCTCGACGCCCGCTACACCGAGATAGGCGGCGCCGCCCGCTGCCGCGGCATCCGCGCAGCCGGAGCGGTGCGCTTCGGCAGCGCGCGGGTGGGGAACGATCTGGACTTCCGCGACGCGGTGCTGGTGAGTTCGGTGGCGGAGTTGGGGCTGGGGCCGGTTTTCGGGGGTGGTGGCGGAGCTGCAGCTGGCTCGGGCACATCAGGTGCTGGTTCGGTCGGTTCGGCCGCCGCGAGTGTCGCCGCTGGTTCTGTTCCAACCAATACCGGCGCCGGTACGATCGCTGGCGCTGCTGGTTCTGTCGGCCCTGGTTCCAGCTCCAGTTCCGGTTCCGGTTCCGGTTCCGGTTCCGGTTCCGGTTCCGGTTCCGGTTCCGGTGCCAACATCCTCTTCCTCGGCAACGTCCGGGCCGCCGAGCTCACCCTCCGCTTCGCCGTCCCGCCGGCCGGCTCCATCCACCTGGCCAATGCTCAAGTCGGCGTCCTCAACGACGATCCCGCCACCTGGCCCGCGCACTTCAGCCGCGATGGCTTCACCTACGACCGCATCGCCGAGCCCGGCCCCGTCGCCTCCCGCATCGGCTGGCTGGCGCGCGAGGCCGCCGGGTACCGCCCCGGCCCCTACGAACAGCTCGCCGCCGTTTACCGCCGGCAGGGGCTCGATGGCGAGGCCCGCCGTGTCCTGCTCGCCAAGCAGCGTGCGCGGCGGCGTACGCTGCCTCGTGCCGCGCGGCCGTGGGGGTTCGTGCAGGATGCCGCCGTCGGCTACGGCTATCGTCCCGAGCGTGCGTTGGGTTGGCTGGCCGCGCTGTTGGTCACCGGGGTCGTCGTCTTCGGGCTGCATCATCCGGTTCCGGTCAGCCCGGGTTCGGCGCCGCCCTTCAATCCCCTCATCTACTCCCTCGACCTGCTGCTGCCGGTGATCAACTTCGGGCAGGGCCGGGCCTACGTCGCCAGTGGCGGTTACCAGTGGATCGCCTATCTCCTCACCGCCGCCGGGTGGATCCTCGCCACCACCATCGCCGCGGGGCTGGCACGGGCCGTCAACCGGGCGTGAGCCCTCGCTCCACCTCTGGTTCAGCGCCCTGATGCGCTGGCATGGTGGACCCCATGTCGTCACAGCCGATGCCGCCGCGCCGCACTGTCGCCGCGTCGAGCGGATCTGGGAACTTCGCCGCCGCCACCACCATCGCCGCCGCCACCATCTCTGCCGGTACCACCGCTGCCGACAACGCCTCCGCTTCCGACACCGCCGCCCCCGGCCTCGCCGAACTCCTCACCGCGCACCTCGGTCCCGAGGCCGCGATGGTCCCGATCGCCACCGTGACGTGGCCGCCCTACGAGCACGTCAACGTCCAGGGCGGCGTCGACCGGTGGCTGGCCCGCAACGGCGCGCCCTACCGCCTCACCGGCATGGCCGGCTTTCGGCTCCGGATGTTCGGCCTGTCAGACCTCTTCCACGACGTCGGCGCGCACACCATGACGGTCGCCGGCGTGTCGATGACCGACCAGCCCAGCGGCCCCGGCGACGAGACCCGCAGCTGCGTGCAGTGCGGCCTGTACCTCGTCGACGGCGTCGACGGCCCCGACGACGGCGACCGCACCGCGGACCCGCGCCCGCCGATGGCCCTGCTGCTGCGCGGCACCGAGCTGCGCGGTCCGCAGCAGGACGTCAGCCTGGAGATCGCCTGCTCCGACCGCGCCCTGGCGCGCGCGGCGGCCGCCGAGATCCGCCGCCTGGCCGTGGAGTTCAGCGTCTACCGCGGCCACGTCCTGGAGTTCGGCGCCGAGGTGTTCGGCCCGCACCAGAGCGCCCTGAGCTTCCACGAGCGCCCCGTCATGACCCGCGAGGAGCTGATCCTGCCGCCGGGCATGCTGGAGGGCGTCGAGGCCCAGATCCTCGGCGTGAACCGGCACCGCGCCGCCCTGCTGGCGCACGGCCAGCACCTCAAGCGCGGCGTGCTGCTGTTCGGCCCGCCCGGCACCGGCAAGACGCACACCGTCAGGTACCTGATGAGCCGGCTGCCGGAGACCACCGTCGTGGTCCTGACCGCCAACGCCCTCCGGCTGATCGGCCAGGCCTGCGAGATCGCCCGCGCCCTCCAGCCGGCGCTGGTGGTGGTCGAGGACGTCGACCTCATCGCCCGGGACCGCTCCGCCCACCCGGACGCGGCCCCGCTGCTGTTCCAGCTCCTCACCGAGATGGACGGCCTCGACGGCGACGCCGACGTCACCTTCCTGCTCACCACCAACCGCGTGGACGCCCTGGAACCGGCGCTCGCCATGCGCCCGGGCCGCGTCGACCACGCGGTCGAGGTCCCGCTGCCCGACGCCGACGGCCGCGCCCGCCTGCTGGAGCTCTACCGCGGCAGCCTCGACCTGGACCTCGCCGGCGCCGACGGCCTGATCGAGCGGACGGCCGGGGTCACGGCCTCCTTCATCAAGGAACTGATACGCCGGGCCGCACTGCTCGCACTCGACGAGCAGGACGAAGAACAGCACGACGACCAGAACGACGGCGCCGCCGCCCCCGACAACGGCCTCCGAGTCAGCGCCGCGCACCTCGACGAGGCGCTGGAGATCCTCGCCGGTTCGCGGCACCAGCTGACCCGCCGCCTGCTCGGCGCGCCGGGCGATCTCCCGGACTGACACCGGCGTACCGGCCGACCGCCCCGACCTCCGAACCGGACCCCGCC
>NZ_JAACYW010000026.1 GCF_015356825.1 Catenulispora rubra
GTTGGGGAGTCGGGCGGGCCTGCGGGTCTTCACAATCCGTCACCCTGACATGACCAGGTCGAGGAAACGCTGTCCTACCCATGTGGGCCATGGCGCAATCCTCCTATCGGGTCAGAAAGTCGCGATCTTCTTCACCCGATCAGCGCATCATTTGACCGAGTGGCCCCACAGTCCGGTGCCCGGGGCCTACCCTTGGGCAATGGACCAGGCTCACGAAGTGCCGGTCGCCAGCGACTCGGCTCCGGCATCGGATCAGTACACGCACGTCCTCGACGTCGCGGGGCACCTCGTGCCCGAGCTGGTCCTTTTCCGCCGAGACCTGCACGCCAACCCCGAGCTGAGCCGTGCCGAATTCCGTACCACCGCCGCTATCGCCGCGCGGCTGGAGCGGGCCGGGCTCGCCCCCCGGGTGCGCGGGGTGGGGACCGGGCTGGTCTGCGACATCGTGCCGGCAGGCAGCGAGAAGCTGCCGTTCCTGGCGTTCCGGGCCGACATCGACGCGCTGCCGATCGAGGAGGGCAACGAGCTCGACTTCCGCTCGCGGGTGCCCGGGGTGATGCACGCCTGCGGCCACGACGTGCACACCGCCGTGGTGCTCGGCGCCGGGCTGACCCTGGCCGAGCTGGCCCGCGAGGGCCGGCTGGCCCGGCCGGTGCGGCTGATCTTCCAGCCCGCCGAGGAGGTCATGCCCGGCGGGGCGCTGGACATGGTGGCCGACGGCGCGCTCTACGGGGTCAGCAAGATCCTGTCCGTGCACTGCGATCCGAAGCTGGACGCCGGCCAGGTGGGCCTGCGCACCGGGGCGCTGACCGCGGCCTGCGACCTGGTCTCGCTCACCCTGGACGGCCCCGGCGGCCACACCTCCCGGCCGCACCTGACCGCCGACCTGGTCTACGCGCTGGCCGCGATCGTGGCCGAGGTGCCGGCGGCGCTGTCCCGGCGCATCGACCCGCGGGCCGGCCTGTCGCTGGTCTGGGGCCAGATCGCGGCCGGCAGCGCGCCGAACGCGATCCCCGGCCACGGCTCGGCCCGGGGCACCATCCGCACCCTGGACCAGGACGCCTGGAACCAGGCCCCGGACGTGGTGCACGAGCTCATCGACGCGATCGCCGCGAAGTTCGGCGTCAAGCACACCCTGGACTACGTGCAGGGCGTGCCGCCGGTGGTGAACGAGGCCGAGTCGGTGGCGCTGCTGCGCACGGCGGCCACCCGGGCCCTGGGGGCCGAGGCGGTCCGCAGCACCCCGCAGTCGCTCGGCGGCGAGGACTTCGCCTGGTACCTGCAGCGGGTGCCCGGCGCGATGGCCCGGCTGGGCGTGCGCACCCCCGGCGACAAGGCCGTGCGCGATCTGCACCAGGGGACGTTCCTGGCCGACGAGGGCGCGATCGCGGCCGGGGTCCGGATGCTCGCCACCGCCGCGCTGTGCGACTGGATCAGCTGACCGCCGGCCGCTGACCTCCGGCCGTTGACCGTTGACCGTTGACCGTTGACCGTTGACCGCTGACCGCTGACCGCCGGCCGTCGCCGGTTGCCAGTCGCCGGTCGCTCAGCGCCCGGTGCCGGCCGCGAAGACCCTCAAGCGAACACCGCACGACGCGGACTTAACGGGACCTCAACGCCCAAGTGGCCTGAAAACACCCCGCCGACACCGCGACGGCCGGTCGGCGACCACTCCTTTGCGGTCAATGCCCTTTTCCCGACGCTTCGTCGGTCCTTGGTGCGTGCGCCCCGTAATCCCCCGGCGGCGTCGTGCGATCATGCCGAAAAAGATCGCACGTTCCGGGATCACAGGTGTATTGCGATGTGGCTCCGCAAGCGCTGAACTGACTGACCAATAGGTACGCCCTGCTTAGTCTGTCTACCGTCGTCCACATCGTGGCTGTGTTTTCGAAAACTTCTGGAGGGGGAGCCGTGCGCACCACCAACATGACCAGGATCGCCGCCACCGCCGCCGTGGTGGCCCTGGCCGCCGCGGGCTGCGGCTCGAAGTCGACCGCTTCGTCGGGCCCGACGGGCTCGTCGAGCTCGACCGGGACCTCGGCGTCGTCCGCGTCCACGTCGTCGTCCGGCGGCTCCGCCTCGAACGCCAACTTCCAGGCGTGCATGGTGACCGACACCGGCGGCATCGACGACCGCTCGTTCAACGCCTCGGCCTGGAAGGGCATGCAGGACGCGCAGTCCGACGGCAAGGCCAAGGTCAAGTACGTGCAGTCGGCCACCGAGAACGACTACGTCACGAACATCACCAGCCTCGAGGCGCAGAACTGCAACCTGATCGTCACCGTCGGCGGCCTGATGGCCGACGCGACCGACAGCCAGGCCGCGGCCAAGCCCGGGCAGAACTTCGCGATCGTCGACAACGGCGCGGCGGACAGCAAGACCAACAAGCCGGTGCCGAACGTGCACGGCATGGAGTTCAACACCGCGCAGGGCGGCTTCCTGGCCGGCTACCTGGCCGCCGCGTCCTCCAAGTCCGGTGTGGTGGCCACCTGGGGCGGTCTGAACATCCCGCCGGTGACCATCTACATGGACGGCTTCTGGGAAGGCGTCCAGTACTACAACACGGCCAAGAGCAAGAGCGTCAAGGTTCTGGGCTGGGACGAGACCAACCCCAGCAGCGGCACCTTCTCGAACTCCTTCACGGACACCAACAAGGGCAAGTCCATCACCGACGGCTTCATCAACCAGGGCGCCGACATCGTCTTCCCGGTCGCCGGCGGCGCCGGGCGCGGTGCGACCGCCTCGGCCAAGGGCGGCAAGGCGAAGGTCATCTGGGTCGACACCGACGGCTGCGTCTCGGACAACGAGGACTGCTCGGTGTTCCTGGCCTCGGTGACCAAGGGCATCGAGAACGCGGTGAAGAAGACCGTCGAGGACGCCGCGGCCGGCAACTTCAAGGGCGGCACCCAGGACATCCTGGACCTGTCCAGCGGCGGCACCGACCTGGTCTACGGCGCGACGCTGGGCTCCTCGATCCCGTCCGGCCTGCAGACCGAGATCACGAACCTGAAGTCGCAGATCACCAGTGGCGCGATCAAGATCAAGTCGCCGTCCCAGCCGAAGTAAGCAGAACCCTTTCGAGAAGCGATCAACATCGATGCGACTGGAACTCCGTGGCATCACCAAGACGTTCGGGTCGGTGGCGGCGAACTCCGCCATCGACCTGACCGTCGAACCCGGTGAGATCCACTGCCTGCTGGGCGAGAACGGGGCCGGAAAATCGACCCTGATGAACATCCTCTACGGTCTGCTGACGCCGGATTCCGGTCAGATCGTGGTGGATGGGGAGACGCGCGAGTTCACGTCGCCCGGTGACGCGATCGCCGCCGGGATCGGCATGGTGCACCAGCACTTCATGCTGGTCCCGGTGTTCACCGTCGCCGACAACCTGATGCTCGGCCACGAGGAGGCCCGCGGCGGCCCGCTCGGCTGGCTGGACCGCCGCCGGGCCAAGGCCGACGTCCTGGAGATCTCGGCGCGCTACGGCCTGCCGGTGGACCCCGACGCGCTGGTCGAGGACCTGCCGGTGGGCGTGCAGCAGCGGGTCGAGATCGTCAAGGCCCTGATGCGGGACGCCGAGGTGCTGATCCTCGACGAGCCCACCGCGGTGCTCACCCCGCAGGAGACCGAGGAGCTGTTCACGGTCATGCGCGGGCTGAAGGCGGCCGGCAAGTCCGTCGTCTTCATCACCCACAAGCTCAACGAGGTCCGGGCGATCGCCGACCGGATCACGGTGATCCGGCGCGGCGCGGTGGTCGGCAGCGCCGAGCCCACGGCCACGGCGCGCGAGCTGGCCTCGCTCATGGTCGGCCGCGACGTGCGGCTGGTCGTGGAGAAGGAGCCGCGCGAGGCCGGCGAGGTCGCGCTGAGCGTGAAGAACCTGAACGTGATGGACGACCGCGGCTTCCTGGCCGTCGACGACGTCTCCTTCGACCTGCACGCCGGGGAGGTGCTCGGCGTCGCCGGGGTCCAGGGCAACGGCCAGACCGAGCTCGTCGAGGCGATCACCGGCCTGCGGGCCGCGACCGGCTCCGCGGAGCTGTTCGGCCGGCAGCTGGTCGGCGCCTCGCCGCGCTCGGTGCTGCACCAGGGCCTCGGGCACGTCCCGGAGGACCGGCAGCACGACGGCCTGGTCCCGGACTTCTCCATCGCCGAGAACCTGGTGCTGGACCAGTACGACAGCAAGCCCTTCGGCGGCCTGTTCCGGCTGGACCTGGAGGCGATCGAGAAGAACGGCGCCGAGCGGCTGGCCGAGTTCGACATCCGGGCCGAGTCGGAGCGGACCCCGGCCGGCGAGCTGTCCGGCGGCAACCAGCAGAAGGTGGTCGTGGCCCGCGCGCTGCAGCGCGATCCCAGCCTGCTGATCGCCTCGCAGCCGACCCGCGGCGTCGACGTCGGCGCGATGGAGTTCATCCACAAGCGGATCGTCGAGCAGCGCGACGCCGGCAAGGCGGTGCTGATCGTCTCCACCGAGCTGGACGAGATCACCGCGCTGGCGGACCGGATCGCGGTGATGTACCGGGGCCGGATCGTCGGGATCGTGCCGCCGGACACCACGAACGAGGAGCTGGGCCTGCTGATGGCCGGCGGGTCGGCGGAGGAGGACGCCGCGGCGGCGGTCGACGCTGTTCCGGCGGCGCGGGGGCCGTTGGACGATGTGGCCGACGAGCCTGCTGCCGACGAGGCCGTGGCCGTGGAGCCTGCGACCGAGGAAGCGGCGACTGAGAACGCCGCGACCAAGAGCGCTGCGACCGAGGAAACCGAGCCGGTTGCCGCCGAGGTCGAAGCCGAGCTCGCCGAGGCTGCCGAGGCTGCCGAGGCCGAGCCGATCGAGCCCGCCGAGCAGACTGCGCCCGCGAAGACTGAGGCCGCGAAGACCGAGGCCGCCGAAGAGAGCAGTGAGACCGCCGATGAGTGACCGGCTGAAGCGCACACTCGCCGCCATCGGCTCGGCGAACAGCGTCACCGTGACCGTGCTGGCCTTCGTCCTGTCGGTGGTGCTCGGCGGGATCCTGATGATCCTGTCCGACCAGCACCTGCTGTCCGAGTGGGGCTACGTCTTCAGCAACAACTGGAGCGACGCGCCGACCGACTCCTGGCACAAGGTCGCCAGCGGCTACACCGCGATGTTCCACGGCGCGGTCTACGACCCGCACGCCAAGCAGGCGCTGCGGCCGATCGAGAACACGATCGTCGAGGCCACCCCGCTGGTCTTCGCCGGCCTCGCGGTCGCGCTGCCGTTCCGCGCCGGCCTGTTCAACATCGGGGGCCAGAGCCAGCTGATCGTCGGCGCGATCTTCGCCACCTGGGTCGGCTTCACGGTCTCGGCCCCGATGCCGCTGACCGTCCTGCTGGTGATCCTGGCCGGCATCGTCGGCGGCGCCCTCGTCGGCGGCGCGACTGGTCTGCTCAAGGCCCGGTTCGGCGCGCACGAGGTGATCAGCTCGATCATGCTGAACAACATCGCGCTCGGCGTGCTGGCCTGGGTGATCAAGACCAAGGCGTTCCACGACCCGAACCGCCAGGACGCGATCAGCAAGCCGGTCAAGAACTCCGCGCTGCTGCCCGCCGTGTCCGGCAGCAGCCCCGAGCTGAACCTCTCCACGGTGCTGGCGATCCTGGCCGTGCTGCTGGTCTGGTGGCTGATGACCCGCTCCACGCTCGGTTTCCGGCTGCGCGCCCTGGGCTCGAACCCGGACGCCGCGCGCACCGCCGGCATCGCGGTGTCGCGCAACCAGGTCTACGCGATGGTGCTGGCCGGCGGCCTGATGGGGCTGGTGGCCGTGACGCAGGTCAGCGGCACGCTGTCGGCCTCGCACGCGATGACCAACTCGCTGGACAACGGCTTCGGCTTCACCGGCATCACGGTGGCGTTGCTGGGCCGCGGCAAGCCGGTCGGCGTGGCGCTGGCGGCGCTGCTGTTCGGCGCGCTGACCGCGGGCGGCGTGGCCATGGAGGCCGCCACGACGCCGACGATCCCGCACGACGTGGGGACCGTGGTGCAGGCCGTGATCGTGGTCTTCGTCGCCGCTCCCATGCTGGTGAAGGAGATCTTCCGGCTGCGCGAGGTCCGACGCGAGGGCCCCGGCGCCGCCCCGTCGGCCCCGTCTGCCCCGTCGGTCGCGCCGGCCACGGCGGTCGACTCCGCGGCGGAGGCGGTGTGATGCGCGCTCTGTCGACGTACGTTCCCGAATCGGCCCAGGCGGCCTCGAAGGTGGAGGGCTCCTGATGGCCGTAGCGACGATCGCCCCGGCACCGGCCGTCGTGGCCGGCGGCACCGAGGCGGACGCCCGGCGGTACTCCGCCGGCGTCACGCAGATCCTGATGGGCCTGGTCACGCTGTTCGGCTTCGGCCTGGGCACCCGCACCGCGCACGGCGGCAGCACGACCTTCGGCCTGACCCTGGTCTCCAAGCAGGGCACGCACGTCCCGGACTGGGCGTTCCCGGCGCGGCCGGTGATCGTGGCGCTGGCCGTGGTCGTCATCGCGATCGGGGTGGCGCGGCTGGCGGTCCAGCTGCCGCGGCGCTGGCGGCTGATCGGGACCTCGGTGGTCCTGTTCTGCTTCACCTTCGCGTTCATGGCCTGGAGCGCCGCGGACCCCAAGGGCGGCGAGCGGCTGGTCATCCCGTCCGTGCTGGACTCGATGGTGATCGCGGCGGTGCCGCTGGTGCTCGGCGCGCTCGGCGGCGTCATCGGCGAGCGCTCCGGCGTGGTGAACGTGGCGATCGAGGGGCAGCTGCTGTTCGGCGGCTTCATGACCGCGCTGGTCGGCACGGCCGCGCACAGCCTGTGGATCGGCGTGCTCGCCGGGGTGCTGGCCGGGGCGCTGATGGGCCTGCTGCTCGCGGTGCTGGCCATCCGGTACCTGATCGAGCAGGTCGTGCTCGGCGTGGTGCTGAACCTGCTGGCGCTGGGCGTCACCGGGTTCCTGTTCAAGTCGCTGATGCAGACGAACCAGAACTCGTACAACAACCTGACGCCGTTCACCTCGGTCCGGATCCCGGGCCTGGCCTCGCTGTGGGTCGTCGGCCCGGTGCTGTTCGACCAGCCGCTGATCGTCTACATCACGGTGTTCCTGGTGGTGGCGGTGCACGTGGGCCTGTTCCACACCCGGTGGGGCCTGCGGACCCGGGCGGTCGGCGAGCACCCGGCCGCCGCCGACACCGTCGGTATCAAGGTGCTGCGTCTGCGCTACCGCAACGTGGCGCTCGGCGGCGCGCTGGCCGGGCTCGGCGGGGCGTGGCTGGTCGGCGACGTCGGCAACTTCACCGAGTCGATGACCAACGGCAAGGGCTTCATCGCGCTGGCCGCGGTGATCTTCGGGCGCTGGTCGCCGTTCGGGGCGCTGGCCGCGGCGGCGCTGTTCGGCTTCACCGACGCGCTGGCCAACCAGACCTCGTCGCTGCAGCTGCCGATCCCCTCGGACCTGCTGACCACGCTGCCGTATGTGGCGACGCTGTTCGCGGTGGCCGGTCTGATCGGCCGGGTGCGGGCTCCCGCGGCCGACGGCAAGCCGTACATCAAGGGCTAACCTGATCTGATGCAGACCGAGATCGACTGGGCCGCCCTGCGCACCGCGGCGCGAGAGGCGATGGCGCACGCGTACGTGCCGTACTCGAAGTTCCCGGTGGGCGCGGCGGCCCTGGTCGGCGACGGCCGGATCGTCAGCGGGTGCAACGTGGAGAACGCCTCGTACGGCCTGACGCTGTGCGCCGAGTGCGGGCTGGTGTCGGCGCTGCACGCCTCCGGCGGCGGCCGCCTGGTCGCCTTCGCCTGCGTCGACGGCGCGGGCGCGGCCCTGATGCCCTGCGGCCGCTGCCGGCAGCTGCTCTTCGAGTTCGGCGGCACTGATCTGTTGGTGGATCTGGGCCCTGACAGCGCTCCGACCACGATGGCGGAGCTCCTGCCCCGCGCTTTCGGCCCGGAGAATCTCGGCAATCTCGGCAATCTCGGCAATCACAGCTAGGGAACAGCTCATGGACGCCATCACCGTCATCCGGGCCAAGCGCGACCGCGCGGAGCTCACCGACGAGCAGATCGACTGGATCCTCGCGGCCTACACCGACGGCCGGGTGGCCGACGAGCAGATGTCCGCGCTGGCGATGGCGATCCTGCTCAACGGCATGAACCGGCGCGAGATCGCGCGCTGGACGCAGGCGATGATCTCCTCCGGCGAGCGCATGGACTTCTCCGCGCTCACCCGGCCGACCGTGGACAAGCACTCCACCGGCGGCGTCGGCGACAAGATCACGCTGCCGCTGGCCCCGCTGGTGGCGGCCTGCGGCGCGGCGGTCCCGCAGCTGTCCGGCCGGGGCCTGGGCCACACCGGCGGCACGCTGGACAAGCTGGAGTCGATCCCCGGCTGGCGGGCGTCCCTGTCGAACGCCGAGATGCTGGCGGTGCTGGCCGACGCCGGCGCGGTGGTCTGCGCGGCCGGCGACGGCCTGGCCCCGGCCGACCGCAAGCTGTACGCGCTGCGCGACGTCACCGGGACGGTCGAGTCGATCCCGCTGATCGCGTCCTCGATCATGTCCAAGAAGATCGCGGAGGGCACCAGCGCCCTGGTGCTGGACGTGAAGTGCGGCAGCGGCGCCTTCATGAAGGACTTCGCGAACGCCCGCGAACTCGCCGAGACGATGGTCGCGCTCGGCACCGACCACGGCGTGGCCACCACCGCGCTGATCACCGCGATGGACAACCCGCTGGGCCGCACCGCGGGCAACGCCCTGGAAGTGCGCGAGTCGGTCGAGGTGCTGTCCGGCGGCGGCCCTTCGGACGTCAGGGAACTGACACTGGCGCTGGCCCGCGAGATGCTCGCCGCGGCCGGCCTGGACGCCGTCGATCCGGCGGACAAGCTCGACGACGGCTCGGCTCTGGACTCCTGGAAGCGCATGATCCGCGCCCAGGGCGGCGACCCCGACGCCGACCTGCCGCTGGCGAAGGAGACCCACGTGGTCACCGCCGACACCGACGGCGTCCTGGTCGGCATGGACTCCTTCAAGGTCGGCGTGGCCGCCTGGCGCCTCGGCGCGGGCCGCGCCCGCAAGGAGGACGCCGTCCAAGCCGGCGCCGGCGTGCAGTGGCACGTGGTCCCCGGCGACACGGTGCGGGCGGGACAGCCGTTGTTCACGCTGCACACCGACACTCCGGAGACGTTCGACACCGCGCTGGAAAGCCTGGCCGGCGCTTGCGATTTCGCCGCTCCGGGGACGGAGTTCACGCGGTCGCCGCTTGTTTTGGACCGAGTCGCCGCTTCGAACCGGTAATGTCTGTCCATGGATGAAGAGCTGATTCGCAGGGCTCCGAAGGCCCTGCTCCACGACCACCTCGACGGTGGTCTGCGCCCGCAGACGGTCATCGAACTGGCCGAGCAGTACGGCTACACGGGCCTGCCGGAGTACGACGGCACCGCCGAGGGGCTCGGCCGGTGGTTCGCCGAGGCGGCTGATTCCGGGTCGCTGCCGCGGTATCTGGAGACGTTCGAGCACACGGTCGGGGTGATGCAGCACGCCGAGGCGCTGTTCCGGGTGGCTGCCGAGTGCGCTGAGGACCTGGCTGCCGATGGTGTGGTGTACGCCGAGTCGCGGTACGCGCCTGAGCAGCACCTCGAAGCGGGGCTCAGCCTTGACGAGGTCGTCGAGGCCGTGGACGCCGGGTTCCGGGAGGGGGAGCGGCGCGCCGCCGCGGCGGGGAACCGGATCCAGGTCGGAACGCTGTTGACCGCGATGCGGCACGCCGCGCGCTCCTCGGAGATCGCCGAGTTGGCGGTGCGGCATAGGGACCGGGGTGTGTCAGGGTTCGACATCGCCGGGGCCGAGGCCGGGTATCCGCCCACCCGGCACCTGGACGCCTTCGAGTACCTGCGCCGGGAGAACTTCCACTTCACGATCCACGCCGGGGAGGCCTTCGGGCTGCCGTCGATCTGGGAGGCGCTGCAGTGGTGCGGTGCGGATCGGCTGGGGCACGGCAACGCCATCATGGACGACATCCTGGTGGACGCCGACGGCAAGGTGACGCTGGGGCGCCTCGCGGCGTATGTGCGGGACAAGCGGATTCCACTGGAGATGTGCCCCACCTCGAACCTCCAGACCGGGGCCGCGCGCTCCTACGAATCGCACCCGATCGGGTTGCTTCGAGAACTGCACTTTCGGGTGACGGTGAACACCGACAACCGGCTGATGAGTTCGACCTCGATGACGCGTGAGTTCAGCGAACTGCACAAGGCTTTCGGCTACGAGCTGGAGGACATGCAGTGGTTTACGATAAACGCTCTGAAGTCCGCGTTTCTTCCCTTTGACCAGCGGTTGGAGCTGATCAACGGGTATGTGAAGCCAGCCTATGAGCAGCTGCGCGCGGAGGATTCCCCGCCTCCTGCCTAAGATCCGCGGACGGGTGAGGAAACCGGCTGAGGCGTTCTGTTATGAGGCCGGTGAACTCACCTTTTCGGCGGACGACGTGTTGGATCCACCCGACCGTTGTCTGTACCTTGCGTATTCGCCGCATCGCACACCGCGATGGCGGTCCCCTATGCAATCCGCGAGGTATCACCGATGTCGAAGGTCACCCCCAGCGCGCTCCGCGGTCTGAGCGTCGCCGCCGGCACCGTCGGCCTGGCCGCCGTCGGGGCGGCGGCCATGGCCGGCCAGGCCAGCGCCGCGTCCGGTGTGTCGGGGCTCGCCGGCGGCGGGCTGCCCGTGTCCACCAACGCCGTGCCCGCGGTCTTCGGGGCCGTGGCGCACAACCACGGCACCATCGCCGGGATCCCGCTGTCCGGCCTGCCGGTGCTGAGCGAGCTGCCGGGGATCGCGGACGACGCCTCGCCGGCCTCGGACGCGCTCCCGGGCCTGGGCTACGCGGACCTCGGTGAGCTCCCGGTGACCCGCAGTCGGGTGGCCGAGGCGCAGCGTGCGGCGTACGTCCCGCAGCACGCCGCGGTCCGCACTACGCACACGGTCCACGCCGACCCCGCGACCAGCGCTCCGGCTCCGGCCGCACCGGCCCAGGGCCCGGCTGCCGCGCCGGCCGCCGCCCCGATGCCGCAGGCGCCCGCCCAGGCCCCGACCCAGCTCCCGCCGGCCCAGGCCGCGGCGGCGAAGGCCGGCCCGCTGGACAACGTCACCAACGCCCTGCACGGCCTGCCGATCGCGGGCCAGCTCGCGGGCCCCGGCGGCAGCCTCCCGGTGGTCGGCGGGCTCACCGGCGGCGGCTCACCGCTGGGCGGGCTGACCGGCCTGGCCGGCGGGCTGTCGAACTTCGGCGGCTGAGGTTCAGGTCTCCCGATCCGCTCGGCGGGCATCCGTCGGCGGATGGCGGACAAGCGGAAAGCGATAGCGGATAGCGGATAGCGGATAGCTGTCGACGGACAGTCGAAAGCGGCGGGCGGTCGCCGGGGCGAATCAGAACCCTGGCGACACTCGGCCAGAGCGACCTCGACCGCGAACCCGCCTCCGACTCGGACCGCAAGCCCGGACCGCAACCGCGACCCGGACCGCGACCCCGAACCGCACCGCAACCGCGACCCACATCCCCGAAACCAGTCCGGCCGCCACGGGCGCGAACCCACCCGGGTCGCGACCAACCGGCCGCCGGCCCCGTACCACCGCCGCGGGAACCCCGCGCGGACAAAGCCTTCTCGACCCCGAACCCGGGCCGGCCGACAGTGAAGACCGTCGGCCCGGATGCCATCCGTGCGATCAGGGCACGGACCCAACCCGGCGGAACAGCCGGTTCAGATAGTTGATTCTTGGCCGGTGGCCGCTCCGTGAACGGGGCGGCCACCGAGCGTTTCCGCCGCCCGGTCAGCCCTGGCCGGTGCTCTTGTCGAGCACGCCGGCCGCCGTCGGTTTGGCCGCCGCGCCGCCCAGGTTGGGTGGCACGACCCCCTCCGGGCAGTCCTGCCAGAGGGTGTCAGCCCCGGTGCTCCGTTCGATGAGCCTGGTGGTCGCGCGGATCTGCGGGTTGGGATCGGGGTGCTGGATCCACCACTGGTCGAAGGTGCAGGTCAGCTGTTGCAGGGCCAGCGGGCCCAGCGGCGTCGGGCTGAACACGTAGTACTCGTGCGCCAGGTCCGCCGGCTTCAGGGTGATGCCCGGCGGTACGTAGGTCGTGTACTGGTCGGCCTGTTCGTCGGCGGACAGCGTGGCGAGTTCGTCCGGCAGGCTCATGGGGCCCGGTGCGTTCGGGACCGAGCGGCTGATCATCGTTCCCGGGCCCTTGTTGATGGTCGAGAACATGAACAGCGACACCGTGTAGGGGTACTGCGACGGTGAGGCCGTCTCCGGGCTGCTCGACGGGGACGCGCCGAACGGCTCGACCCGCGCCACGTTCACCCCGGTCGGCTGAACGCCGCAGCCGCCCACGGCCAGGACGGCGACGGCCGCGCCGGCGGCGATCGCCCACCGGCGCCCCATGCGCTCTGTGTGCCCCGTACGCTCTGCGCGCCCCGTGCGCCTCATGCCCGCACCTCCGGCGCCGGGATGGTCGCCTCCAGCGGCAGCCGCAGGGTGAAGACGGCACCGCCGCCCGGATGGTTCCCGCCGGTCAGCTCCCCGCCGTGGATGTGGGCGTTCTCGTAGGCGATCGACAGCCCCAGGCCGCTGCCCTCGGAGCGGCCGCGGGCCTTGTCCGCCTTGTAGAAGCGCTCGAAGATGTGCTCCAGGGCGTCCGGCGGGATACCCGGTCCGTGGTCGCGCACCTGCAGTACCAGGTTCGGCCCGAACGCGCCGATCGACAGCTCCACCGGACCCTCCCCGCCGTGCTTTATCGCGTTGCCGACCATGTTCGCGACGATCACGTCGATCCTGCGCTGGTCCACGGCCACGACCAGGCCCGGCGGCACGGTGAGGGTGACGCGCCCGGTCCAGCCGCGGGCGTCCAGGCAGCCGCTCACCAGCGCCACCAGGTCGACTTCCTCGCGGCGCAGCTGTGCGGTGCCGGCGTCGAATCGTGAGATCTCCATCAAGTCTTCGACGAGTCGGGCCAGCCGTCTTGTTTCAGTCACGATGAGCTGCGCGGCCGGCGCGCTCTCGTCGCCGACGTCGGTCGCCTCCTCGAGCATGTCGGTGACCGCGGTCATCGCGGTGAGCGGCGTGCGCAGCTCATGCGAGACGTCGGCGACGAAACGCCGTGAGGAGGCTTCCAGAGAGCGCAGTTCGGCGATCGAGCGCTCCAGGGCCTCGGCGGTCTCGTTGAAGGTCCGCGACACGTCCGCGACCTCGTCGTTGCCCCGCACCTCGACCCGGGTGTCCAGCTTCCCGGCCCCCAGCCGCCGCGCCGCGATGCCCAGGCGCCGCAAGGGGAGCAGCACGCCACGCGAGGCGAGCAGACCCAGCAGCAGCGCTATCGCTATCGCGACGGCCGCCGCGATCGCGGAGTTCTGCGCCAGCCGGTCCAGGTCCACCTGCTGGGGTTCCAGGCTGACGAAGCTGTAGACCTCGATCCCGTTCGGCTGGACCGAGCTGCCGATGATCAGGTACGGCACACCGCCCACGCGCACCCGCTGCCAGGCGATGCTCCTCTGCGCCGCGGCGCGCAGCTCCGGCGGGACCGAGTCGTAGCTGAGGTAGTTCTGGGTCGCGCCGTCGCCCATCCCGGTGCGGTGCAGCACCCAGTCGGAGCCGCTCGCGGCCTGGAGCTTGAAGCTCAGGTTGGTCAGCGAGGGCGGCGGGTTCGCCGTGGGCTTGGCGTCCTCCAGCTGCTGCTGGTTCGGGGTCACGGCCGCCCTGAACTGCTGGACCGAGGTCTGGTTCATGCGGTTCATCAACGACTGCCGTGTCAGCACATAGGAAACCCCGGTCACCGCCACCGACGTCAGAAGCGCCACCGCCGCGAAAGCCGCCAGCAGCCGCATCCGCAGGCCGGTCAGCCGCAGCGGGCGCTTGTGCCGCCGGCGCTCCCGGTCGGCGCGGCGCGGCAGCTCCTGGACCTTCGGGGCCTTGGCTGTCTTGGCCACCTTGCCGCCCTTCGGCTTCTCCCTAAGCACGGGGCACACTCATCTCAGCCGCACTCGTGTCCGCGCTCATCGCGGCGGGTCCAGCCGGTAGCCGACGCCGCGCACCGTCTTGATCAGCGTGGGTTCGGCGGGGACGTCCTCGACCTTCGCGCGCAGGCGCTGGACGCACGCGTCGACGAGGCGGGAGTCGCCGAGGTAGTCGTGCTCCCAGACCAGGCGCAGCAGTTGCTGGCGGGACAGGGCCTGGCCGGCGTGCCGGGACAGTTCCATCACCAGCTTCAGTTCCGTCGGGGTCAGCGGGATCGCGACGCCGCGCTTGCTCACCGTCATCGCCGAGCGGTCCACGGTCAGGTCGCCGTAGACGGCTATGTCGCTGGTCTCGCGTTCGCCGCGGCGCAGGACTGCGCGGATGCGGGCGTCCAGGACGCGGGGCTGGACCGGCTTCACGACGTAGTCGTCCGCGCCGGACTCCAGGCCGACGACCACGTCGATGTCGTCGCTGCGCGCGGTGAGCAGGATGATCGGGAGCTGCTCGGTGCGGCGGATCTGGCGGCAGACCTCGAACCCGTCCACGCCGGGCAGCATCACGTCCAGCACGATCAGATCGGGGCGCACGCTCTTGTACGTGGCCAGTGCCTCCTCGCCGCTGGCCGCGACCGCGACCTGGTGACCCTGGCGGGTCAGCGCGAGCTGGAGCGCCGTGCGGATCGCGGCGTCGTCTTCGACCAGGAGCAGGGACGGCATGGCTGACATTCTGCCTTGACCTGGGCCGCTCTCAGGAAGTCTTCAGGTGGGGGCTGTTGCACTCCTGTGACACGTCGGCGACGAAGCACGGAAGGGCGGCGGCGAGCCTTCTGGGTATGACGGACCATGCTCCCCACGTAAACGGCTCGCGCGAAGACTTCACGGAATACGTCGCCGCGCGCCGTTCGACGCTGCTGCGCGCGGCCTGCCAGCTCACCGCCAACCCCGCCGACGCCGAGGACCTGCTGCAGGAAGGCCTGGTCAAGGTGTACGGGGCGTGGCACCGCATCGCCGACAAGCGGGTGGCGCACGCCTACGTGCGGCGCACCATGTCCAACCACCAGATATCCCAGTGGCGCCGGCACCGCGTCGAGGAGTACCCGGCCTCCGACGAGCTGCCCGACTCCGCGGTGTGGGATCTGGACACGGAGCGTGTCGAGTTGCGCACGGTCCTGCATCGCGCGCTGGCCGCGCTCCCGCACCGCGACCGGCAGGTTCTGGCACTGCGTTATTACGGCTCGTACACGGACTCCGAGATCGCCGAGCGGCTCGGGATGTCGGTCGGCACGGTGAAGTCGACCTTGTGGCGGGCGTTGAGGAAACTGCGCGAGAACGGCGCCGTGCGAACTCTGCACGCCGACCTGGTGGCCGCCTGACGACTCCCTGACGACGCCCTGTCACGCCTTTGGGACCCGCAGTACCGCAGAGTCTTGTATTTCTTTGGTAAAGGCAAACCGTCGTCAATCCATAGATAACGCGATGACCTGAACGTTTCGTGTTCCCGCGCCACGGGTTGTGTGGAAGGCTGTTCGGCGAAGACTGACCGACTCACAGTTAGGGGCTAGAGGTCATGCCTCCGATAGCTCAGCGCCTTCGCGAACCGGCGGCCTTTGTGCTGCTCGCTTTCGGCGCGCTAAGCACGCTGTTCCACACCATCACGTTCCTGTTCGGACCGGGCGAGGGCGGTAGCGGTCTCGGCGGCGGCGTGTCCTTCTCGGACCGGGCTGCCCTCGAGGTCATGGCGATCCTGAGTGTCGAGGTGACCGTCGCCCTGGTCGGCGCGGTGTGGCTGGCCCACGCGCAGAGCCAGCTGAAGAACGCCAAGCTCATCACTCTGGTCGCGCTGATCGCCTTCGGCGTGATGGACCTGTTCGGCGTGGTCGCGCTGTTCTCCTCCTTCGGCGCCAACCAGGCCGGCGCCTTCGACGCCAACGGCGCCCTGTTCGGCACCGGTTGGGGCAAGACCCAGATGTTCTTCGTCTCGGCGGGCGAGCTGGCCGTCGCCGGTATCGGCTCCTGGCTGGTGTTCAGCTGGTTCCAGCAGCACCAGCCGGCCAAGCCGGCCCAGCCGGTCGGTGGCTTCCAGCAGCCGCAGCAGCAGTGGGGTCCCGGCCCGCAGCCGCCCCAGCAGCAGTGGCAGCAGCAGCCGCCCCAGCAGCAGGCGCCGCAGGGTCAGCCGTGGGGTCCGCCCCCGCCCCACCAGCAGGCGCCGCAGCAGCCGGTTCCGCAGCAGCAGCCGCCGCAGCCCCAGTGGGGTCAGCCGCAGCCGCAGCACGACGCCGACGCGATGATGACGCAGGCCATCCCGACGGTGCCGCCGGCGCCGCAGGGCCAGCAGCAGCCGCCCCAGCAGGACGGCGGACTGCCGATCGGCAACTGGACCTCGGAGTGACGGCTGTGACGGCTGTGACGACGGGGTGACAGCACGGCCTCAGCGGGAGGTGAAAGGGCCGGCCTTCGGGCCGGCCCTTTCACGTGCCCGGGACTGTGCCGGGCAATCCGCCGGGCAATCTGCTGCGAAATGCGCCGGGAGGCGCCCCGGAATCTGTACCCGAACTGTGTCAGGACCCTGCTCGCGCCTCAGGGCAGCACGGTGCCCACGACCGGCACCTCGCGCAGCGGAAGCCCGTCCTTGAACGGCGCGGTGAGCGGGAACGTGGACAGGTCCATGCCGCTGACCGGCACCCGGAAGTTGTTCGACAGCAGGTCCAGCGGGGTGTGCGCGAGCGGGTACAGCGGCGTGGCGCCGAGCGCGGCGGTGGCCTGGTGGGTGCCGGCCTCAGCGCCGGTGATGTCGTCGTTCTGGGTGGCGGCGTGCGCGGCCGGAGCCGCGGCCAGGCCGAGGCCGGACAGCGCGGCGAGGCCGAGGACGCGCCGGGCGGCGGAGTGGGGGTTCTTGGACATGTCTGCTCCAACGACACTGGGTGCCCCGCCGTTACGACGGGACACCCAGCGGTGTCTTAGCGTGACAGTCTGAACGTGACAGTCTTCAGATTCCGATCGGGTGCCAGACCGTCTTCGTCTCCAGGAACGGCTTGATCCGCGCCAGCCCCGGGTCCGCGCTCCAGTCGTAGCCGGCCTTCGGCCGCACGACCCGCTTCAGGTTCTCCGCGGCCGCGACCTCCAGATCCCGCGCCAGGTCCGAACCGGCCGGCACGCCGGCCAGGTCCAGCGCGTTCACGTCCAGGTGCGAGGCCAGCCACGGCGCCAGCTCGGCCGTGCCGCCGGTCAGGATGTTGACGACGCCGCCGGGCAGGTCGGAGGTCGCCATCACTTCACCGAGCGTCACCGCGGGCACCGCCGAGGCGTCCGGCGCGACCACCACGACCGCGTTCCCGCCGACGATCGCCGGGGCGATCACGGAGGTCAGGCCGAGCAGCGTCGGCGCGGCCGGGGCCAGCAGCGCGACCACACCGGTCGGCTCCGGCGAGGAGACGTTCCAGTACGGTCCGGCGACCGGGTTGGCCGAGCCGAGCACCTGCGCGAGCTTGTCCGACCAGCCCGCGTACCAGACCCAGCGGTCGACCGCGGCGTCCACCTGCGCGTAGGCCGCGGCGGACGCGACGCCCTCGACGCCGGCGATCTGCTGCGCGAACTGGTCGCGCCGCTCCTCCAGCATCTCGGCGATCCGGTACAGGATCTGGCCGCGGTTGTAGGCGGTCGCCTTGGACCAGCCGGGCTGTGCCGCCCGCGCCGCGCGCACCGCGTCCCGCGCGTCCTTGCGCGACGCCTGCGCCGCGTTGGCGATGAACTCGCCGCTGCTCGCCGTCACGGCGTAGCTCCGTCCACTTTCCGACCGCGGGAAGGCGCCGCCGATGTAGAGCTTGTAGGTCTTGCGCACCGAGGAGCGCGGCGCCGCCGGAGACACGGCCTGCGGCACGATCTCCTCGGACACGATCTCCGGCACGGCCTCCGGCGCGATCTCCGGTGCGATCTCCTCAGAGACGGCGGCCTTCGCGCCTGCGGCTTTGACCGTCGTCTGGGCTTCTGTGGACTTCATCGCCTTGACGGTCGTCGCGGCCTTCGCGGGCTTGGCCGCCTTCGCGGCCTTCTTCTTGGTCTCAGACATCGAGGTAAGCCTCCAGACCGTGGCGCCCGCCCTCGCGGCCGTACCCGGACTCCTTGTACCCGCCGAAGGGCGAGGTGGGGTCGAAGCGGTTGAACGTGTTCGCCCACACCACGCCGGCGCGCATCCGCTGCGCCAGCCACAGGATCCGCGAACCCTTGTCGGTCCACACGCCCGCGGACAGGCCGTAGGCGGTGTTGTTGGCCTTCTCCACGGCCTCGGCCGGGGTCCGGAACGTCAGCACGGACAGCACCGGCCCGAAGATCTCCTCGCGGGCGATCCGGTGCGCCTGCGAGACGCCGGTGAAGATGGTCGGGGCGAAGAAGAACCCGCGCTCGGGCAGCTCGCACGGCGGCGACCAGCGGGTCGCGCCCTCGGCCTCGCCGGCCTCGGTCAGCGTCCGGATCCGGGCCAGCTGCTCGGCGGAGTTGATCGCGCCGATGTCGGTGTTCTTGTCCAGCGGGTCCCCGACGCGCAGCGTCTTCATCCGCTCGCGCAGCCGGTCCACGACCTCCTCGGCCACCGACTCCTGCACCAGCAGCCGCGACCCGGCGCAGCAGACGTGCCCCTGGTTGAAGAAGATCCCGTCGACGATGCCCTCGATGGCCTGCTCCAGCGGCGCGTCGTCGAAGACCAGGTTCGCCGCCTTGCCGCCGAGCTCCAGCGTCACCTTCTTGGAGGTCCCGGCGACCTGCTTGGCGATCATCCGGCCGACGTCGGTGGACCCGGTGAACGCCACTTTGTCGACCCCGGGGTGCGCGACCACGGCCGCGCCGGTGGCCCCGGCGCCGGTCAGGATGTTCACCACGCCGGGGGGCAGGTCGGCCTGCTGGCAGATCTCGGCGAACAGCAGCGCGGTCAGCGGCGTGGTCTCGGCCGGCTTGAGGACCACGGTGTTGCCGCAGGCCAGCGCCGGCGCCACCTTCCACGCCAGCATCAGCAGCGGGAAGTTCCACGGGATCACCTGGCCGGCCACGCCGAGCGGCTTCGGGTCCGGACCGAGGTTCGCGTAGCCGAGCTTGTCGGCCCACCCCGCGTAGTAGAAGAAGTGCGCGGCGGCCAGCGGGATGTCGACGTCGCGGGACTCCCGGATCGGCTTGCCGTTGTCCAGCGACTCCAGCACGGCCAGCTCGCGGGCCCGCTCCTGGATGATGCGCGCGATCCGGTAGATGTACTTGGCGCGCTCGGCGCCGGGCATCCGCGACCACACCTCGTCGTAGGCCTTGCGCGCGACCGCGACCGCGCGATCCACGTCCGCGGCATCGGCCATCGCGACCTCGGCCAGCACCTCCTCGGTGGCCGGGTTGACCGACTTGAAGGCGCCGCCGGAGCCCTCGACGAACTCGCCGCCGATGAACAGACCGTAGGACGGCTTCAGATCCACGACCGAGCGGGACTCGGGGGTCGGGGCGTATTCGAAGATGCCCGCGTTGCTTGTCTTCGCCATGACCTCTGTCTTCGCCATGAATCAGTCCACCGTCACGTAGTCAGGGCCGGAGTACACCCCGGTGGCGAGCTTGCGGCGCTGCAACAGCAGGTCGTTGAGCAGGCTGGAGGCGCCGAACCGGAACCAGTCCGGGTCCAGCCAGTCCGGGCCCGCGGTCTCGTTCACCGTCACCAGGTACTTGATGGCGTCCTTGGCGGTCCGGATGCCGCCGGCCGGCTTCACGCCGACCTGCCGTCCGGTCTGCGCGCGGAAGTCGCGCACCGACTCCAGCATCAGCAGCGTCACCGGCAGCGTGGCGGCCGGGCTCACCTTGCCGGTGGAGGTCTTGATGAAGTCGGCGCCGGACAGCATCGCCAGCCAGGAGGCCCGCTTGACGTTGTCGTAGGTGGCCAGCTCGCCGGTCTCCAGGATCACCTTCAGGTGGGCGTCGTGCCCGCCGGTCTTGCAGGCTTCCTTGACGGCGGCGATCTCCTCGGCGACGGCCCCGTAGCGGCCGGCCAGGAAGGCGCCGCGGTCGATCACCATGTCGATCTCGTCCGCCCCGGCCTCGACCGCGGCGGCGGTGTCGGCCAGCTTCACCGCCAGCGGCGCCCGGCCGCTGGGGAACGCGGTCGCCACGGCGGCCACCTTGACGCCGGAGCCGGCCAGCGCCGCCTTGGCGGTCTCCACCATGTCGCCGTAGACGCAGATCGCGGCCACGCTGGGGCAAACTGATGCTTGCCCGCGCCCTGCCGCGCTCTGATACTGCTCGGGCTCCGGGTGGATGCCCTTCGCGCACAGCGCCCGGACCTTGCCCGGGGTGTCGGCGCCCTCCAGCGTAGTGAGGTCGACCATGCGCACGGCCAGGTCCAGCGCCTCGGCCTTCGCGGTGGTCTTGATCGATCGGGTCCCCAGCTTGGCGGCACGGGCGTCGGCGCCCACCTGGTCCACCGGCGGGAGGCCGTGGAGGAGGCGGCGCAGGCCCGCGTCGTCGAGGGCGAGTTGTGCGGTCACGGGACCACGGTAGACGGTGCGCTCTACGTGGAGAAATGGCAGGTCTTGCCGATCACTAGTTAGTCACAATCGGTTCTCGGTCTCGGAGCGTGGGACGGCTGATGGCAGAATCGGGAGTATGCGACTCAAATCCCCGGCCTCGACGGACGACACCACCGTGTCGCCGGCGGAGAAGCCCACCTCCTACCGCACGGTCGGATCCCTCGGGACCGGCGCCGTGCTGGTGGTCTTCGGCGCGCTGTTCCTGTTCGCGTTCGGCCTGAGTTCCGAGAAGCACCCGGTCGGCTCCATGGTCGGTCTGGTGATGCTGGTCAGCGGCGTGGTCGGCGGCATCTACCCGGCCGCCTTCAGCCATGCGGACCACCTCAGCATCCGCAACCCCTTCCGCCGTATCGACATCAGTTGGCCGCGCGTCGAGTCCGTCTCGGCCAAGCTGTCCCTGGTGGTCGAGACGGTCGCGGAGGAGGGCAAGGCGCACAAGTACACGATCTGGTCCGTCCCGGTCTCGATGCACGAGCGCCGCAAGTCCGACCGCACGGTGGCGAAGCAGGCCCGTGCGGCCCGCGCCGAGTCCGCCCGGCAGGCCGCCGGCGCCGGCGACATCGCCGGAAGCGCGATGGGCGCCGCCGGGTACGGCCGCCCCAGGTCGCTGCGCGAGGACCCGCTGGAGCACATGGCGCTGGCCGACCAGGCCGTCTCGGAGATGCGGGACCGGCAGCGCGTGTGCACGATGTCGGCGGAGAACGCGGCGCCGACGACCGTGACCTGGACGTGGTACACGCTGGCGCCGTTCGTGGTGAGTGTGGCGCTGCTGGTGGCGGCGATCGCCGGGGCGTTCTAAGCGGACGAAGATGCAAGAAGGGCGGCCGATCGAGTGATCGGCCGCCCTTTTGCTTGCTCCTTGCTTGCTCCGCGAATTGCCTACTAGGCGAACTGCGCGAACCACTCCTCAAGCTCGGCGCGTACCGCGGCGATCCGCGCCACGACCGGCGACCGGTCGGCGGCCGCGTGGTCGCCGAGCTCGATGTAGCACTTCAGCTTCGGCTCGGTCCCGCTCGGACGCACCGCGATCCAGCCGCCGTCCAGGGCCAGCCGCAGCCCCTGCTCCGGCGGGAGCGCGATGCCGTTGGCGGACAGGTCGCCGACCTCGGCGACCGCGACCCCGCCGAGCGCGGCCGGCGGGTTCCTGCGCAGGGTGCGCATCATCGTCTGGATCTGCTCGGGGTCGTTGCTGCGGATCGACAGCTGCGTGGTGACCAGGTTGCCGGTGATCTTGTCGACTTCGGCCAGATAGTCCAGCAGCGTCCGGCCGTTCGCCTTGAGTGCGGCGACCAGCACGGCGGCGGTCAGCGCGGCGGTGACGCCGTCCTTGTCCTTCACATGCGCGGGGTCGACGCAGTAGCCGATCGCTTCCTCGTAGCCGAAGGCCAGGTTCGGGACCTTGGACAGCCACTTGAAGCCGGTCAGCGTGCGCGCGTAGTCGACCTTCGCGTCGGCGGCGATCGCGGCCAGGCCCTCGGAGGACACGATCGAGGTCGCGAAGGTTCCCCGGCGGCCCGCGGTCGCCAGGTAGTGGCCGAGCATCAGGCCGACGTCGTCGCCCGAGAGCCGGCGCCAGCCGCCCGGCGCGGCCTTGTCCGGCACGGCCAGCGCCATGCGGTCGGCGTCGGGGTCGTTGGCGATGATGAGGTCGGCGTTGTGCTCGGCGGCGAGGGCGAATGCCAGGTCCAGCGTGCCGGGCTCCTCCGGGTTCGGGAACGAGACCGTCGGGAAGTCCGGGTCGGGCTTCTGCTGCTCCGGAACGCTGATCGGCTCGGGGAATCCGGCGTTCGTCAGGACCCTGCGAGCGAGTTCGTAGCCGACTCCGTGCATGGCCGTGTAGACGTACGTGAGGTCCAGCTCGGGGGAGTCCGGCATCAGCTCGGCAGAGCGCGCCACATAGGACTCGATCACGCTCTCCGGCACGGCCTCCGCGTTCTCGACCCGGCCCAGCGGCACGTCCGCCAGGGCGCCGACCGCGTCGATCTTCGCGGCGATCAGCGCGTCGTTCGGCTCCGTGATCTGCGAGCCGTCGCCGAGGTAGACCTTGTAGCCGTTGTCCCGCGCGGGGTTGTGGCTCGCGGTGACCATCACGCCGGCCTGCGCCCCGAGCGCCAGCACGCTGTACGCCAGCATCGGCGTGGGCAGCTCGCGCGGCATCAGGTACGGCCGGTGTCCGGCGCCGAGCATCACCTCGGCGGTGTCCTCGGCGAAGCGGCGCGAGTTGTGCCGGGCGTCGTAGCCGATCGCCACGACCTGCCCGATGCCGTGCTGCCCGGTGACGAACGCGGCCAGCCCGGCGGCGGCGCGGAGCACCGTCACGCGGTTCATCCGGTTCGGGCCCGCGCCGAGCTCGCCGCGCAGGCCGGCGGTGCCGAACTGCAGGCGGCCGTCGAAGCGGTCCTCCAGGTAGCCGTACGCCACCGCGTCGCCGGACTCGGCGCCCTCCAGCAGGTCGGCGAGCTCCGTGCGGGTCGTCGGATCGGGATCCTCGGCCAGCCAGGCGCGGGCGGCGGCGAACAGCGCCTCGCTGATCGCGGTGCCGGTGCCGAGCTCAGTCCTCTGCGTCATCGCGTCCCCTTCCGGGCCGGTCAGATCTTCTCGACGATGCCCTGGAGCAGCGTGCCCAGGGACGCAGCCGACGCCGCACCGGTCTCCATGACCTCGGTGTGCGACAGCGGCTCGCCGGTCATGCCGGCGGCGAGGTTCGTCACCAGGGAGATACCCATGACTTCGGCCCCCGCCTCACGCGCCGCGATCGCCTCCAGCGCGGTGGACATGCCGACCAGGTCGGCGCCCCAGCCGCGGAACATGCGGATCTCGGCCGGGGTCTCGAAGTGCGGGCCGCGCAGCGCCAGGTAGACGCCCTCGGCCAGGCTCGGGTCGACGGTGCGCGCGAGCTCGCGCAGCCGTGCGGAGTACAGGTCGGTGAGGTCCACGAAGCGGGCGCCGACGATCGGCGACTCGTTCTGCAGGTTCAGGTGGTCGCTGATCAGGACCGGCTGGCCGGCGTGCATGTCCGAGCGCAGGCCGCCGCAGCCGTTGGTGAGCACGACGGTCTTCACGCCGTTGGCCACCGCGGTGCGCACGCCGTGCGCGACCGAGGCGACGCCGCGGCCCTCGTACAGGTGCGTGCGGCCCAGGAAGACCAGGACCTTGTTGCCGCCGACGGACACCGAGCGCACCTTGCCGGCGTGCCCGATGACGGTGGACGCGGCGAAGCCGGGCAGGGCGTCGACCGGGGACTCCCAGTCCGGGGTGCCGAGCGCGTCGGCGGCCTCGGCCCAGCCGGAGCCCATGACCACGGCGACGTCGTGCCGCCCGGCGAGCTCGGTGAGGCTGGCGGCGGCGGTCTCGGCGAGCTGGTAGGGGTCCTGGGTCGGGTCAGCGCTGTTCGTCACCTGGTGAGCGTACAGCGCGGGGTTCGCGGGCGGCGGCCCGGAGCCCGGCGGCGCCGGCGCGGCTCAGGTGGGCTCGGGCGGGGCGCAGCCGGGCTCAGTCGGGCTCAGTCGGGCTCAGACGGGGCTCAGGTGGTGCTTCAGACCGCCACGAACCCCGGAGCCGGCTCCTCGCCGAGCGGCGCGGTCAGGTTCGACATCACCGGCGCGTCCGCGCGCAGGTGCCGGACTTGCGAGGACATGAACGTCAGCCCGGTCGCGCCGACGATCACCGCCCCGGCGCCGAGCTGGACCGCCCTGGTCCCGAACGCGTTCGCGGCGGGCCCGGCGACCAGCGACCCCAGCGGGGACGCGCTCAGCGAGCCCAGCGCGTCGTAGGAGTAAACCCGTGCGAGTTTGTCCTGCGGGATGTGCCGGGTCAGCGCCACGGTCCACAGGATCATGAAGTACTCGCCGGAGAACCCGGCCAGCACCGAGACCGCGGAGATCGCCCAGAGCGGCCCGCCCAGGCCCATGACGATCGGCGGCAGCGCGAAGGCGAAGGTGAGGATCGTGCCGACGAACATCGGCCGCTTCACCTGGTACACCAGCCCGGCGACGCCGCCGAGCAGGATGCCCAGGCCGTCGCAGCTGATGATCAGCGCCCAGGCCCCGGCGCCGCCGAGCCGGGCCTTGGCCACCTCCGGGCCCAGCACCGAGAAGCCGCCGAACCAGCCGGCCAGCACCGCCGCGTAGCAGGCGATGACCGCCCACAGCCAGGTGCGCGAGCGGACCTCGATCCAGCCCTCGCGCAGCTCGTGCAGCATGCCCGGCGCCTTCTCGGCGGTCCGCTCCAGCGCCGCGACCGTGATCCGGAACAGCGGGAACGTGCCGAGCAGCAGCAGGACCGCGTCCAGGCCCATCGCCTCGCCCGGCCCGAAGGCCGTGACCAGGACGCCGCCGACGGCCGCGCCGAGCATCAGCATCGAGGACTGGGCGAGCCGGGATAACGACGAGGCGCCCTGCATCCGGTCTTCTGGCACCAGCCGCGGGATCAGCGACTGCGACGAGGGGTAGAACAGCGCGCCGCCGGTACCCATGAGCAGGGCGGCGACGAGCAGGTTCCAGGTGTTCGCGGCATGGCTGAGCATGAGCACCGCGGCCAGGCCCTCGCCGGCGGCGGCCGAGAGGTTGGCGGCCATCATCACCCGCTGCGGCCGGAACCGGTCCGCGAGCACCCCGCCGACCAGGGTGAAGACCAGCATCGGGGCCAGCTGCGCGGCCAGCACGAAGGAGACCGCGGCGGCGTTCCCGTCCGGGTGTGCGGCGGACTTGGTGACGGCGAGCACGGCGAAGGACAGCGCCACGGACGAGATGCCGGTCGCTGACGTGGACAGCAGGCGCTCCAGCAGGACCAGCCGGAACTGGCTGATCCGCAGAACGGTGAGGGATTCGCGGACGGTCTCCTTCAGAGACGGCGATTCCGCTTCCTGGCTGATGGGCGCGTCCGCCGCGAAGTCCTGGGCGGGGTTGCTCACGGTTATCTACCTGGTTTCCGACTAGTTGCTAGCCGGTCCAGGCTATCCGGTGACGCCAACCGGTTTTCATGCGAGACAATGGTCCACGTGACTCGGATCGTGATCATCGGCGGCGGACCTGGCGGCTACGAGGCGGCGCTGGTGGCCTCCCGACTCGGCGCGGAGGTCGTGCTCGTCGAGCGCGAAGGCGTCGGCGGGGCTTCGGTGCTCACCGACTGCGTGCCGTCCAAGACGCTGATCGCGACGGCGGACGTGATGTCCTCCTTCGAGTCGGCCGAGGAGCTGGGGATCCGTATCGGTGGGGTCTCTGTGCACGGCAGCTGCGTGACCGGCGTGAACCTGGAGAAGGTCAACCGCCGGGTGAAGGACCTGGCCTCGGCGCAGTCGGTGGACATCGCCGAGTCGTTGAGCAAGGCCGGGGTGCAGATCGTCAAGGGCCGCGGCCGGCTGACCTCGGACCGGCAGGTCGAGGTGGACCTCGCGGACGGCACGGTGGCGGTCTACCACGCCGACGTGGTGCTGCTGGCGACCGGCGTGCGTCCGCGCGAGGTGCCCGAGGCGATGCCGGACGGCGAGCGCATCCTGAACTGGAAGCAGGTCTACAACCTCAAGGAGCTCCCACCGGAGCTGATCGTGGTCGGCTCAGGCGTCACCGGGGCCGAGTTCGCCGGCGCCTATCAGGCGCTGGGTTCGGCTGTGACTTTGGTCTCCTCCCGCGACCGGGTCCTGCCCGGCGAGGACGCCGACGCCGCCGAGGTGCTGGAGAGCGTCTTCCGCCGCCGCGGCATGCGGGTGCTCTCGCGCTCGCGCATGGCTTCGGCGGTGCGCGACGGGGACCGCGTGATCGTGACCTTGGAGGACGGCCGCACGGTCGAGGGCTCGCACGTGCTGGTGGCCGTCGGCTCGCTGCCGAACACCGGGGGCATGGGCCTGGAGGAGGCGGGCGTCGAGCTGACGAAGAGCGGCCACATCGAGGTGGACCGCGTCTCGCGCACCTCGGTGTCCGGCGTCTACGCGGCCGGCGACGTGACCGGCGTGCTGCTGCTGGCCTCGGTGGCCGCGATGCAGGGCCGGATCGCGATGTACCACGCGCTCGGCGAGGCGGTGTGGCCGATCAACCTCAAGCGGGTGTCGTCCAACATCTTCACCAGCCCCGAGGTCGCCACGGTCGGGCAGACGAACGTCAACGCGCACCACGACTCGCCCGGCTTCAACGAGTACAAGCTGGCGCTGGACTCCAACCCGCGCGCGAAGATGCTGGGGTTCAAGGACGGCTTCGTGAAGCTGTTCTCCCGCAAGGGCTCGGACACGATCGTCGGCGGCGTGGTCGTCGCCCCGCGCGCCAGCGAGCTGATCCACCCGATCACCATGGCGGTGGACCTGCACCTGACGGTGGACCAGGTCGCGTCGGTGTTCACGGTGTACCCGTCGCTGTCCGGCTCGATCGCCGAGGCCGCGCGCCGGCTGCACGCGGACGTGAAGGACGAGGACTGAGGCTCCGTCTGGCGTCCCGGTCGCTTTCGGCCCGGTCGCGCCGCGGGGGTTGTCTGAGCTCCGACACCGCTGCCAGGATGGTCGCCCCCGGGAAGGTTACCGGCCGGTAGCGACAGGGGCGACAGGGGGCGACATTCGTGAAGGACTCGCATCGCAGCACCCGCTTCCAGATCACGGCCGCACTGGCGCTCGGCGGCGTCGTGGTGGCCGGGGCGGTGGTGCTGACCACAACCTGGAAGGACCCCAAACCGGACCCGTGCCAGGCGGCGTCACAGAGCTCTGCGGCCCAGGACGGCGCGAAGCTGTGCACGGCGCTGGAGAAGGCGGGCCTGCCGGCGCTGCTGGGCGTGCCGAAGGCGCAGACCGCGTACGGCGGCCAGATGGCGGTCCCGAGCAGCACCCCGACGGACTACCAGGAGGTCCACGTCGAGTGGATCGTGGGCCAGTACGCGGTGCTCCTCTCGACGAGCAAGAGCGTGACAGTGAAGCCGACCGAGCAACTCGCCGCGCACCCCGCAGCGCTGCTGTCGGGAACGTCGGGCGGGCATCAAGTGAACCGGCTGGAGGTGGCGTGGACCGCCGCCGGCGGCGGGGCGGGGATCTACGCGGTGGACGTGATGATGGCCGACGGCTCGGCGATGGCGCAGAGCGACGCCGGGCGGCTGGAGCGGGCGGTGGCGGCGAAGGTGCTGCCGGGGCTGCCGGAGTGGCGGGCCAGCTGAGGCAGGGCCTCAGAAACAGCAAGCAGAGCAGTGCTCGGGCGGCGGGCTGGTGCGGCTGCGCAGGCTGAAGCGGCGCTTCAGAAAGCAGCGGGCGAAGCGGCGCTCGGGCGGCTGGTGCGGCGGCGGCGCGGGCTGGCTGGCTGGTCGGCGGCCGTTGGCGAAAACTATTGCCGGGCAAGCGAAAGCGGCGGCCGATGTTCAGCCAGCCGCCGCTCGCTGTCAGCTCAGTTCGCGGTCACCAGTCCCCGCCTCCGCCCCAGTCCGAGCCGCCGCCGGAGTCGCCTCCGCCGCCCCAGTCGCTGCCGCCCCAGTCCGAGGAGCCGCCGGAGTCGCCCCAGCTGCCGCCGTTGTCGCCGCCTCCGCCGCCTGAGCCGCCGTCGCCCCAGCCTCCGCCGCCGTTGTCGTAGTAGTTGTTCTCGATGTAGGCGTCGGGGCCGCTGAACATCGAGCCCATCACCGTGCCGATCATCAGCGCCGGGAGCACCCCGCCGCCGAAGTAGCCGCCGGCCCATGGTGCGTAGGCCGGTCCTGCGTTGTAGTACGGCTGCGGGCCGTACGCCGTCTCCACCTGCCGTACCTGCGGCTGCTGCCCGGTGTCCACGCGCGTCATGTCCGCGGCGCACGCCGGCACGGGACGCGGCGCGCCGCCCGGGGGCGCCCACGTCACCTCGCCCACCGACGGGCCGTGGCGCGGGTCGAAGAAGCACGGCGGACGCCGCTGCGGCAGCGGCGCTCCCTTGCGTCGGGCGTCCAGGGTGGCCAGGGCGAAGCGGCCCTCATCCAGTGCCTCGGTGACGTTCTTCATGTCCTCCGGACGCTGCGCCGCCGCGGCCGCGTTCTTCGCCGCCTCGTACTGGTCCAGGGCCTTGCTGTAGTCGGCGCGCATCTCGTCGGTCGCGGTCGGGTCGCCGGGGGAGAAGTCCAGCCGGTCCAGCACCTCGCCGTAGGCGGTGATGTCCTCGTCCACCGCGCGCTTCAGCCCGTCCAGCTCGATGGCCCGCCGCTGCTTCGCGCGCCGCTTCTTCCGGCTGGCCACCGCAAAGTACGTGCCGCCGGCGATGACCACCAGCACCACGATCAGGATGAGTGCGCCCGCTCCGGATTTGGAAGAAGAAGACGACTTCCCACCGGAGGTCCCGCGACCGTCAGCGGTCACCGCGGAGTCGACCGACGACACGAACATCGTCAGCACCGTGTCAAGGTTCCCGCCGCTGCCCTGTGCCGCCGCGATGGCCAGATTGTTGGCTTGATTCGTGCGCAGCGATCCCGAGAAGTCCAGTGCGTGGAAGCTGCGATCGACGCTCGCGGCGTAGACGCCCGGCAAACCGACCTTGTTCCGCAACTGCTGAAGCAGCGTGCTCTGATGGAACGTCGCATTGTTCGGCAGGATCGCGATGAATACCGCGGTCCCGGAGTGCATCCCGTGGATCTGCGATACCACGGAGTCGATCTGCGCCGAGCTCAGCTGGACCGGCGCGCTCGGATCCACATAGACCGGCTTGTCCTTGAGCGCGGAGGCGACCGAGTCGATCGTCGAGTCGGCGGCCCGAGCCGAGCCGCCGCTCCAGAAGAAGACAGAGAGCAGAAGAGCGAAGCCCGCAAGGAGGACGGCGGACGCCCTCCTTCCCCGGCGGGCAAGAAGGTGTTCCATTCCCCGAGGCTAGCCGATCGCCATGGCGAAGGCCCGCCGCACACGATCGCGTGCGACGGGCCCGACCGGCCACGCTGAAATTCAGTCCTTGATCTCGCAGAGCACCGTGCCCGCCGTGACCGTCGCCCCGACCTCGGCCGCGATCGACGTCACCGTCCCGGCCTTGTGCGCGTTGATCGGCTGCTCCATCTTCATCGCCTCCAGCACCACGATCAGGTCCCCGGCCGCGACCTCCTGGCCGTCCCCGACCGCGACCTTGACGATCGTGCCCTGCATCGGCGCGGTCAGCGAGTCCCCGGAGACCGCCGCCCCGCCGGAGGCCTTGCCGGACCGCTTCGGCGCAGCCTTGCCGCCGGCGCGACCGCCGCGGGCCCCAGCCCCAGCCCCGCCGCCGGTGGCCGACACCCCGAGCTCGGCCGGCAGCGTCACCTCCAGGCGCTTGCCGCCGACCTCGACGACCACCGTCGTGCGCTCACCGGCCTCGGCGGCCTCGCCGGGCGTCCCCGCATAAGCCGGGATCGTGTTGTCGAACTCCGTCTCGATCCACCGCGTGTGGACGTGGAACGGGCCCTCCTCCGGCGTGAAGGCCGGGTCGTCCATCACCGCGACGTGGAACGGCAGCGCGGTGGGCATCCCGTCGATCTCGAACTCGGCCAGCGCCCGGCGCGCGCGTTCCACGGCCTGCTTGCGGTCCCGGCCCGAGACGATCAGCTTGGCCAGCAGCGAGTCGAAGTTCTGGCCGATCTCCGCGCCCTGCTCGATGCCGGAGTCCAGGCGCACGCCCGGGCCCGACGGCGGCCGCCAGGTGGTGACCACGCCGGGGGCCGGCAGGAAGTTGCGGCCCGGGTCCTCGCCGTTGATCCGGAACTCGAACGAGTGACCGCGGACCTCCGGGTCGCCGTAGCCCAGCTCCTCGCCGTCGGCGATCCGGAACATCTCGCGGACCAGGTCCAGGCCGGTGACCTCCTCGCTGACCGGGTGCTCGACCTGCAGGCGGGTGTTCACCTCCAGGAAGGAGATGGTGCCGTCCTGGCCGACCAGGAACTCGCACGTCCCCGCGCCGTAGTAGCCGGCCTCCTTCAGGATCGCCTTGGAGGCCCGGTACAGCTCCGCGACCTGCTCCTGGCTCAGGTACGGCGCCGGGGCCTCCTCGACCAGCTTCTGGTGCCGGCGCTGCAGCGAGCAGTCGCGGGTGGACACCACCACGACGTTGCCGTGCTGGTCGGCCAGGCACTGGGTCTCCACGTGCCGCGGCCGGTCCAGGTAGCGCTCGACGAAGCACTCGCCGCGGCCGAAGGCGGTGACCGCCTCGCGCACCGCCGACTCGTACAGCTCGGGGATCTCCTCCAGCGTCCGCGCGACCTTCAGGCCGCGGCCGCCGCCGCCGAACGCCGCCTTGATCGCCACCGGCAGGCCGTGCTCGCGGGCGAAGGCCACCACCTCGCCGGCGCCGGTCACCGGGTCCGGGGTGCCGGCCACCAGCGGGGCGCCGGCGCGCTGCGCGATGTGCCGGGCCGAGACCTTGTCGCCGAGCGAGCTGATCGCCGCCGGCGGCGGGCCGATCCAGGTCAGGCCGGCGTCCATGACCGCCTGCGCGAACTCGGCGTTCTCGGACAGGAAGCCGTAGCCGGGGTGCACCGCGTCCGCGCCGGAGTCGGCGGCGGCCTTCAGCAGCTTGGGGATGACCAGGTACGAGTCGCCGGGGGTGGAGCCGCCCAGGGCGTACGCCTCATCGGCGACCCGGACGTGCAGCGCGTCCCGGTCGGGGTCGGCGTAGACCGCGACGGAGCCGATACCGGCGTCCCGGCACGCCCGGGCGACCCGGACCGCGATCTCGCCACGATTGGCGATCAGAACCTTGCGCACGGCGGCAATCCTTCCCAGTGGGTAGTCGTTTCGCAGTTTAGAGCCGTGGGCGTGAACCGGCCGCACGATGAGGACGTGGTTCGCGCCACTTCGATGGGCCCCCGGGACCACCCGTAACGGCCGTATGCGCCTTTCGACGTCTCTTTTCTCCCTCTCAAGGTGGATGCGTCCTCGGACGGCGACCGCTACGCTTTTCCTGGAGTAACGCGATACAACGCGAACACAATTGGGGGACCGGATGGACGGGCCAGGAGACGGCCGCAGCGCCGAGGAAGTCCTGTACGAGGCGCGCAAAGCGCTGTACGTCATGGTTGGCTTCATCGCCCTCATCTGGGCGGTGCAGGTGGTGAACTGGGCGACCGACTACCGGCTGTCCAACCACTTCGGCATCGTCCCGCGCAACGTCGGCCACCTCGGCGACATCGTCTCCTCCCCCTTCCTGCACTACAGCTGGCAGCACATCGAGAGCAACAGCGGTCCGCTGTTCGTCTTCGGGTTCCTGGCGGCCTACCGGGGCGTCCGCAAGTTCCTGATGGTGACGCTGATCATCACCCTCAGCAGCGGTCTGATGGTCTGGTTCGCGCAAGGCAACTCGAACACAGTCGGCGCCTCCGGCCTGGTCTACGGCTACTTCTCCTACGTCATCGTGAAGGGCCTGTTCGACCGGCACCTGGTGGACGTGCTGATCGGCTGTGTCATGGCGCTGTCCTACGCCTACCTGCTCACCGCCGCGCTGCCCGGCGTGCCGCACGTGTCGTGGCTGGGCCACCTCGGCGGGGCGATCGGCGGCGTGCTGGCCGGCTGGCTGCTGCGCGAGCGCGGCGCGGCGGCGCTGGCGGCCGGCGGCGGGGGCCGCGAGCCGCTGGGCGACGGCGGCCTGTCCGACACCAAGATCCTGTCCCAACCTGCCAAGGGCGGTGGCCGGAAATCGGCCAAGGGCGGTAGTCTCCCGGGCAGCCCGCGGTCGGACCTTATGAAGGAGCTCGACGATCTCGGGTTGTGATTCCCGAGAGGCGTGGGTGGGGTGCGGATACAACGCGGAGCACGGTCGGTCGTCACGGGTGTGGCGGGGGCTTGCCTGGTCACGGCGGCGGTAGGAGTACTCGCCGCGACGCCGGCCCAGGCCGCCCGGACGTCGGCGAACCTGACGCTGGGCCCGAACAGCGGCGCCCCGAACTCGCAGTTCACGGCGAGCTTCCACATGAACTCGCGCAACGGCCCGGCGGGCTGCCTCGGCGGCCAGGTCACCTTCAACTTCGACGCCGTGCCCGCGGGCTCCGGCGCGCTGGACCAGGCGTGCACCGCCACCGCGGTGATCACCGTGCCACCGACAGCCAACCCCGGTGCGCACACGGTCAGCGCGGCCGCCAGCGGCGCGGCGCAGAGCGCGTCGGCGAACGCGACCTTCACGGTCTCCGCCGGGCCGCCCACCACGCCGTCCACGACCGGCGGGCCGACCACCCCGACCACCCCGACCACGCCCACGGCCCCCACGTCGACGGCGCCGCCCTCGTGGTCGAACTCGACGACGCCCTACCCGGGCTGGACCGCGCCGCCGTTCGCCGGCCAGGTGGTCCCGACGTCGATCGGGAACTGCGACACCCAGAGCCAGCACGCGACGTCGGCCGCCAAGGGCTTCCTGCAGATACCCGCGTACTCGGTCGGGGCGCATCCGCCGAACAACGGCTCCACGGTGATCACCGAGCCGGCGGCCGGCTCGCTGCCGATCGTGTCCGTCGGCCCGAGCGGCATGATCCCGCCGCAGCTCGGAGACGGCCGGCACCCGTATCAGAACCTCGAGCTGCTGGAGCCGATCGACGCGAACGTGTCGCCGAAGCTGCGGCTGGCCGCGGCGGCCGGGGAGCCGTTCGGCTGCCTGCACGTGGAGTCGTTCGGCGGTCCGGGCAGCGGATACGGATACCTCTCGTACGCGCTCAAGGACGCGACGGTGACCAGCGTCCAGGACGCGAACGCCGACGGCTCGCTGTTCCAGACGGCCGAACCGACGATCGCCCCGCCGACGACCCCGGCCGCCCCGGCCTCCAGCGGCAAGGACAAGAAGACCAAGGCGCCGGCCTCCTCGCCGGCTCCGCCTCCGGCCCCGACGGCGAAGTTCGAGCGGGTCGTGCTCGGCTACTCGTCGCTGTCCTGGGAGTACCAGGAGGCGGCCGGCGGCGCGCAGGCGCCGATCCACCGCGGGGCCGGCACCATCGTCCCCCCGCCGCCGTCCGCGCCGCTGTCCTACTCGAACCTGGTGTTCGCCTTCGGCGGCCTGGTCGCGGCCGCGGTGGCGTTGATGTTCGCGTACCACTCGCGGCGGCGGGACCTGGCGCGGCGGCTGCGGCGTCGGCGCGCCACGCACGCCTAACAGTGGTCAGACCCGGTCTCGTAGCAGGTCAGACCCGTTCTCGCAGCAGGTCAGACCTGGTCTCGGAACGGGTCGGCCCTGGTAGCGGCTCAGCCCTGGTTGAAGCTGAGCTCGGCGGCGGTCACGGTTCCGGCGGTCCGACCGGGCGCCTCGTGGTACTGCCAGTACAGGTTGGTGTGCGCGATCACCGCACCCGGAGCCGGGGCGCCGTAGGAGCTGAGGTCTTCGGTGGTGTGGGCGTCGCTGACCAGGAGGGCGTCGTAGCCGCGCGTGATGGCGCCGTGCAGGGTCGAGCGGATGCAGGCGTCGGTCTGCGCGCCGGTCACCACGAGGCTGCCGACCAAGAGATCGGCCAGGACCGACTCCAGGCCGGTCTCCTCGAACGAGTCGCCCCACTGCTTCTGCACCTGCGGCTCGTCCTCGCGCGGGTCGAGTTCCGGCACGATCTTCCACGGCTCCGAGCCGGCCTCGCGGTTCTCCCCGATGTCCTGGATCCAGACCACCGGGACGCCCGCCGCGCGCGCCTTGCCGACCACCGTGTCGATGTTGGCCACGACGGCGTCGCGCTCGTGGTTGCCGGTGACGACGCCGTTCTGGACGTCGATGACCAGCACGGCCTTGTTCGGCCGGTTTTCGAGTGTGCTCATTTCAACAAACTAGCCGGGGGTGCCGACAAGCGCTCCTCTATTGGATCTCGTAGCTATTGGATCTCGTAGCGGAGCCGCTTGATCCCGTTGATGAAGCTGGACGTCAGCCGGTCCGGCTCGCCGACGCTGCGGATGGTCGGCGCCCGCGTGAACAGCTCCCGCAGCAGCGCGGTCATCTCGGTCCGGGCCAGGTGCGCGCCGAGGCAGAAGTGCGGGCCCGGGCCGCCGAAGCTGAGGTGGGGGTTGGGGGAGCGGGTGATGTCGAAGCGGTCGGGGTCGTCGAAGACGTCCGGGTCGCGGTTGGCGGCGTTGTAGAAGAGCAGGACCTTGTCGCCCTTCTTCAGCGGCGTGCCGTTCAGGTCGTGGTCCTGGGTCAGGGTGCGGCGGAACTGCGTGACCGGGGTCGCGTAGCGCAGGATCTCGTCGAGGGCGCCGACGATGTGGCCGTCGAAGTCGTTCCGCAGCATCTCCATCTGGTCGGGATGGTCGGTGAGGAGCTTCAGGCCGTGGGACAGCGCCGTGCGCGTGGTCTCGTTGCCGGCTACCACCAGAAGGATGAAGAACGAGCCGAACTCCTGGTCGGTGAGGGCTTCGCCGTCGAGGTCGGCGTTCACCAGGCGGGAGGTCAGGTCGTCGGTGGGGTGCCGGCGGCGTTCGCGGCCCAGGGCCGCGGCCAGGCGGTGGAGCTGACGGCCGGAGCGGATCAGGCGGTAGAGCGCCAGGGGACCGACGAGCTTGGTGCGCAGCGGGCTCGCGTCTTCCGGGACTCCGGTGTACTCCTCGTCGCTGCCGGCCAGGATGCGGTTGGTGTGCGCGAGGATCATCGGGTGCTGGGGCTCGGGGATGCCCATCATGTCGCAGATGACCTGCATCGGCAGGCGCGCGGCCGCCTCGGCGACGAAATCGCCGGCGCGGTGGGCTATGAGGTCGTCGACGATGTGGGTCGAGGTGCCCTCGATGTTCGCTTTCAGGCCGTTGACCAGCCTCGGGGTGAAGGCGCGGGAGACGATGCGGCGGAGCCGGGCGTGCCGGGGATCGTCCATGTTGATCATCGAGCCGAAGTAGCTCGCCAGGTAGCGCGGCATGTCCGGGATGCTGTTGGAGGTCGGCTCGCTGCTGAACAGCTCCGGATGGCGGCTGGCGGCCACGACGTCGGCGTGGCGGGTGAGGGCGTAGTAGCCGGCGCCGGGCTTGATGAGGGGGAAGCGGGGCTCGGCGAACAGCGGGGCCGCGGGGCGCGCTCGGAGCTCGGCGAAGGCGGCCATGCGCTGGTCGTAGGGCTGGGACCAGAAGCTGTTGTCGGACAGGTCGATGTCGGTGGCCATGGGTTTCAGCTTGACATCGAGGGCTGATACGTCAAGTGGGTCGTGGTTGTGGGCCGCAGGCCGGTTGATCGCGGATCACGGTTGACGGTTGACGGTTGACGGTTGACGGATGACGGATGACGGATGGCGGATGCGGATCGCGGGGTCAGCGGCCGCGGCGTATTCGGCGGCGGTCGCGGGAGGCTGAGGAGCCGTCGGCCGCCGCCTCCTCCACCTGGATGACGTGCCGTGTGGTGGCGGCGACGGGACGCTGGATGCCTTCGCGCTTGGCCTCGTACTGGGCCGCGTCCGCGAGCCGGAAGAGGGTGTCGCGGTTGCCGACCGTGCCGGCCGGGCCGTCGGTGGCGGCGTACCCGACCGCGGCGCCGGAGATGCCCTCCAGCTTCGCGGCGCGGTCGGCCAGCTCCTCGGCCAGCTGGGTCACCGTCGACCAGGGCTGGCCGACGACCAGGACGCTGAACTCGTCGCCGCCTATGCGGGCCGCCAGGGCGCCGTTGACGGTGCCGGCCACCGCCGAGAGGTGCCCGGCCAGCTGCTCCAGGACGGCGTCCCCGGTGTCGTGCCCGGAGGTGTCGTTGACCTGCTTGAGGCCGTTCACGTCGCAGATGATCAGCGCCACCGGCAGCCCGGTGAGCCGGTGCAGCTCCATCGCCTCGTCCAGGCCCACCTCGATGGCCCGCCGGTTGGCCAGGCCGGTCAGCTCGTCGGTGTAGGCCAGCCGCTCCAGGTACTCCTGCCGGTCGGCCTGCGCCAGACCCGCACTGACCAGGGCCGCGAGGGTGGCGGCGAAGTCCAGGTCGGCGTCGGTGTAGGGCTCCTGGTCGGCGGTGCGGGCCGCGTACAGCTCGCCCCAGACCTGCCCGGCGAAGAAGATCGGCGAGATCAGCGCGCTGTGCCGCTCGCGTAATCGCAGCGAGGCGGTGCGCCGGGGGTCGGCGTCGGCGTCGTCGCTGCGCAGGGTCCACGGCCGCGGGTACTCCTCGCTGACGACGCGCGGGAAGTCCGACGGCGCGTACCACTCCTCCTCCGGGAACCGCTCCTCGAACGGCAGCAGCTCCCCGTGGTTGATCAGGACGCGCAGCTAGCCGGTGGCGCGCACGTACTCCGACAGCGACACGACCCGCGCGTCCAGGGCCTTGCGGGACTCCTCGGCGACGACGGTGATGACCTGGCTGAACCCGTGGACCCGCGCCAGGGCGCGGGCCAGGTCGGTGAGCGCACGCAGGCGGATCGAGGCTTGATCTGTATTAGACATGGCCGCGTTGTCCGCCGTACGAAATCACGGGACCACGCTAGGTGATGTCCTGCGGCTGTGCCACTTCACCCGTCCGGGCGATGGTCCGCCAGATCGACGCCCGGTGTCGGTACCGTGGCCCGACGTGACCGGAGCCCAGCACCCCACGTCCCCGGCCGGCGACGGCCTGGCCGCCGCCCGCGCAAGGGCCGCCGAGTTGGGCGTGTCCGTGTCCGAATACGTGCGCGACCAGCTGCGCCGCACGCGCGGCGAGGAGGCTTGGGAGCGGGCGTTGGCGCAGGCGGGGGAGGCGGTGCCGCCGACGCAGCGGGAGTAGCGGGTGCTGCGCCTCGGCTCAGGTCAGGTCAGCTTGGCTCTCGGCTCGGCTGAGTTCGGCTGCGCGCGGCTCAGTTCGTAGCGCCGCGCGCCGTGCCGCTCAGCTCAGCTCTGCGCCAGCCGTGTCCGCGGCCCGGCCCGCAGCACCTGCGAAGGCAGCGTCCGGCCGACCGCGCGCTCGGCGTAGGCCGCCGTGTCCAGCAGCGCCTCCAGGTCCACGCCGGTGTCGATGCCCATGTCCTCGACCATGTGCACCAGCTCCTCGGTGGCGATGTTGCCGGAGGCGCCGGGGGCGTAGGGGCAGCCGCCGAGGCCGCCGACCGAGGCGTCGAAGTCGGTGACACCGAGCTGGAGCGCGGCCAGGACGTTCGCCAGGCCGGTGCCGCGCGTGTTGTGGAAGTGCAGGTTCAGCGGCTTGTCCGCGTGCGCCGAGCGGGTCTCGCCGATCAGCCGGGTGACCCGGGTCGGGGTGGCCATGCCGGTGGTGTCGCCGAAGGACAGGGAGTCGGCGCCGTGCGCGACCGCCGTGTCGACCACCCAGAGCACGCGCTCGGTGGGGACCTCGCCCTCGTACGGGCAGCCCCAGGCGGTGGAGACGATCACCTGGACCGTGGCGCCGCGGCCGTGCGCCAGGTCCATGATCGCGGCGATGTCGTCGAGGGATTCGGCGGTGCTGCGGTTCAGGTTCTTCTTGTTGTGCGTGTCCGAGGCGGAGACGACCACCTCGATCTCGTTGAAGCCGGCGTCCAGGGCCCGCTCAGCGCCCTTCAGGTTCGGCACCAGGGCCGAGTAGCGGATGCCGGCGGCCCGGGTCATCTGCGCGGCGACCTCGGCCGCGTCGGCCATCTGCGGGATCGCGCGGGGGTGCACGAACGACACCGCCTCGATGCGGGAGACGCCGGTGTGGGAGAGCCGGTCGATCAGTTCGATCTTGGTTTCGGTGGAGACCGGGTCCTCGTTCTGCAGGCCGTCGCGCGGCCCCACTTCCCGGAGCGACAACGTTGTCGGCATATCGGTCATGGGATCGATGCTAGTCGCGGTGTCTCAAAGTCTGGAATGTGAGGGCTGTCACCTCGGGGTGATCGGGCTGCGGTCGGCTTGCGACCAGTTCGCGCTCAGTCCCCGGTCAGCGCCGTGAGCGCGATCTCGCCGAGCCCGCGCACCATCCGCGTCCCGACCGGCTCCAGCGCGAACGACGCGTCGTCGGCCAGCGCGTCGGCCAGCTCCGGGTCCACCACGATCTGGTCCGGCTCGGCCAGCGACGTCAGCCGCGCCGCCAGGTTGACCGTGGTCCCGTAGATGTCCCCGTTGCGCTGCACGACGTGCCCGTACGCCACGCCGATCCGCAGCTCGGGCACCGCCTCGGTGCGCCGCATCGACGCCAGCAGGTCCAGCGCGATGCGCGCGGCCCGGGCCGGGGAGTCGGCGGCGAACATGATCTCGTCGCCCAGGGTCTTGATCAGCCGGCCGCCGCCGTAGGCCACGGTGTCGGCGGCGTTGGCCTCGAACACCGACACCAGCCGGGCCAGCTCCTCCTCGGTCAGCTGGCGCGAGAGCCGGGTGAAGGAGACCAGGTCGGCGAACCCGACGGCCTGCAGGCCCTCGGCGTGCTCCTGGAGCTGCTGCCGGACCCGGCCGGCGGCCGCGGCGAGCTGCCGGCGCCAGACGTAGACCAGCAGCTCCTCCAGCTCCGGCAGGACCCGGCGGCCGATCCGGTAGCCGAACTCGGCCATCTCCTCCGAGCCCACGCCGGCCGTGTCGAAGGCGTCGAACAGCACGTCGACCTGCCATTCGGCGAGCCGGGCCGTGGTCTGTCCCATGGAGCGCGCGACCTGGACCGCGAAGTCCTCGGTGAACAGCCCGCTGCGCGGCATGCCGCCGAGCCGCAGCAGGGCGTCGACGTCGGCGTCGGTGAAGGCGCGGGCCTGGCCGACGTCGGCGAAGCCCATCGCGCGCCAGTAGCGGCGGGCCTCGTCGTAGGGGATGCCTGCGGCCTTGCAGACCTCGTAGGCGGTGTGCCGGGGGACGCCGCCGAGCAGGAGGGCCTCCAGCTCGTCGCCGTTGGCGGCCTTGCGCTTGGCGGCGCTGGAGGTGCTGGCGGCGCCGGAGACGCCGTTGGCTCCGGCGACGGCGCCGGGGCCGCTCACGCCGCCGACGCCACCGACACCTCTGATGGCGCCGGCGCTGGCATCGGAAGCGGCGGCCCGGGCGGCCCCGGCCGAGTCGCCCGACTCAGCCGAGTCAGCCGAGTCAGCCGACGCAGCCGAATCGGCCCGGCGCGCCCGGCAGCCGTTCTTCCCGGCCGCGTCGTGGCCACCGTCCCCCGGCACCCTGCGCGCCATCGTGTTCCGCAGCTCCTGCCCTGGTCGCCGTCGAATCGCCTGCGTCTGCCGCTTCTGCCGCTGCGTCTGCCGCTTCTACTTCTTCTTGCCGTGCTGCTCCTCGGGCTCGGCCAGCTGGGCCGTCCCGTCGGTGCCGACGTTGCTGATCAGGTTGGTCAGCTCACGCTGCGTGGACTCCACGTGCGGGATGTCCTCCAGCTGCTCCTGGCCGTGCTCGCCGGCCGACTCCACCACCAGCGTGCCACAGCCCAGGATGCGGTCCAGCAGGCCGTTGTGCTTGAACGACACGTCGTTGATCTTCACCAGGGGCATGTCGCGGCCCTCGCGGTGGATGAAGCCCTCGCGGATGATCAGCCGCTTGTTGGTGACGATGTAGTTCTTGTTCAGCCAGATGACCCAGGGCCGGACCGTGAACACGATGATGTCGATCAGCGCCAGCGCGCCGACTCCGATCGCTGCGACCTTCTGCGTGCTGCCGCTGGTCAGCCCGGCCGCGGCGCCGAACACGGCGACCGCGGCGACCAGGTTCAGCACCGGGAGGATGAGCGCCTTCCAGTGCGGACGCAGCGCGAGGTCGATCTGCTCGCCGGGCGCCAGAAGGTGCTTGGGGTAACCCATTGCCGTCACTACTCCCTCAACTCCGCGCCTCCCCCCTGTGAGGAAGCGAAGGTGTCCTGTCGCCACGCATACTTGCAGACAATAGGACTGCTTGGCAGTTACTTGCCGGTGACAGGGTCTTGTCATCTGAGATGAACGACATCCCCCGCCCCGAACGCACGCTCCCCGTCGGCGTTCCGCACCAGCAGCCGGCCGTCCCCGTCCAGCCCCACAGCCTCCCCGACCACAGGCTCCCCGCCGGGCAGCTCCACCCGCACCCGCCGCCCGAAAGTCGCACACGAAGCGGCGTACGCCGAGAGCAACCCCGAGGCCATCGGATCGCCGCCGGTGACGCTCCAGTCCGTGTACCAGCGCTCGAGCTCGCGCAGGATCGCCCGCAGCAGCGTGTCGCGATCGGCGGCCTTGGCGTCCTCCAGAAGCAGCGAGGTCGCATGCGGGGCGGGTAGCTCATCGCGCCGCAACGAGACGTTGAGCCCCAGACCGACCACCGCGGCCGGGCCGCCCGGCGTCTCGACGCGCTCGACGAGGATGCCGCCGAGCTTCCGGGCGGCGCCGTAGGCGGTGTCCTTATTACTACTGCCGGTTTCATTGGGGCTGTCGGATCCATCGGGGGCGTCAGATTCATCGGGGCCGCCGGAGTCGTCCACCACGATCAGATCGTTCGGCCACTTCAACCGCACCGGAACCTCGCTGACCGTGTCCACCGCCGTCCGCACCGCGGTCCCAGCCAGCAACGGCAACCAACCCCACCGCGTCGAGGGCACGTCATCCGGCCGGAGTAACACCGACAGGAACAACCCCGACCGCGCCGGCGCCGTCCACGTCCGCCCCAACCGCCCGCGCCCGGCACTCTGCGCCTCGGCGATGAGCACGTACCCCTCAGGCTTTCCGGCCCGCGCCGCCTCGGCCACGTCCGCATTGGTGGACCCGGTCTCCCGCACCACATCGACGCGCCCCCACAGGCCGCCGGGGCGGACGACCGCCTTGTTCACTGCCAGCTCGCGCAGGGGTGGGCGGTCCAAATCCGTGTAAGGCGATTGACGTCCGTCATCCTCCGCGCCGGTCACGGCAGAGCTCCTTCGCTTCGGTCGGTTCCTGCTTCATCGACGGCTGCCGGAACGCGTTCCGGTCTTACGCCCTCTCCACAGGCGTTTAGCCTCTCCCTGCGTCCCAGGGCGAGGATGTTGCGGGCGGCGTTCACATCACGATCATGACGCATTCCGCACGACGGGCAGTCCCATTCGCGGACACGGAGCGACATGCGCTCGACGCGGGTACCGCAGCACGAGCAGGTTTTCGTGGTCGGTGCGAACCGGTCGATCTTGGCGAACTCCCGTCCGTACAACGCCGCCTTGTACTCCAGCATGTCCACGAACCGGGTCCAACCGGCGTCATGGATTGATTTCGCCAGTCTGGTCCGCCCGAGAGCGGCCACGGCCAAGTCCTCCACGAACACCGCTTGGTTCTCGCGGATGACGCGGGTGGACTCCTGGTGGTGCCAGTCGTGGCGCCTGTCGGCGACCTTCGCGTGCTGTCGCGCCAGCTTCAGTCTGGCCTTCTGTCGGTTCGCAGAGCCTTTCTGCTTACGGGACAAATCGCGGTGTAGGCGTCTGAGCTTTCGCTCTGCCCGTCGGAGGAATCGCGGAGCCGCGATCTTTTCTCCGCCCGATGTCACGCCGAAATGGGTGAGGCCCAGGTCGATGCCACACTCGATGTCAGTACGGGGCAACGGTTGCTCCTCGACCTCGACCACGAAAGACGCCCAGTAGCGATGGGCGGCGTCGCGAACGACTGTCACGGACGACGGCTCGGCGGGCAGCCGCCTGGACCAAACGACCTCAACATCGCCGACCTTTGTCAGATAGAGCTTGCCGTCGTCTCGGACGGTGAAGCCGTTCGACGTCAGCCGAATCGCCTGCCGTCCGTCACGCTTGGACTTGATCCGCGGGAGGTTGACAGCCGATGCCCGCCGTTCGCCACGCCGTACTGCGAAAAATGCCCGATAGGCGCGGTTCAGGTCGCGCAGCGACTGGATGAGGACCACCGACGACACCTCGGACAGCCAAGCCCGTTCCGGTGTCCGTTTGCCTTGCGTGATCACCCGCTTCTGAAGCTCACCGTCGTCGATGAATCCCTGCCCGGCCGAAAACGCCGCCTGCCGCAGTCGCAGGCCGTCGTTGTAGACGACCCGGGCGCACCCGAATGCTCTGGCGAGCGCATCGCGCTGCGCGGCGTCCGGATACAGGCGGTACCTGTAGCGCAACCGCATGCGGTCGATGTTATGGCTGTCCAGCGCGACCGTGGCGAACGTTCGCGCGACGGCAACCCGAACGAGTGATCGACTACCGGCTCGCCGACGACCCGCGTGTGTGGACAGAATCACGGTCCGCCGTCCGAGGCATCGTGCCTGATACGCATTAAAGTGACCACGTGACCGACGCCGAAGCCCCCTCAACCGACGCACCCCACACCACGGCGGGCAAGCTCGCGGAACTCCGATCCCGGCTCGACACGGCGATTCACGCCGGGAACGAGCGGGCGGTGGAGAAGCAGCACGCCAAGGGGAAGATGACGGCCCGTGAGCGGATCGAGTATCTGCTCGACGACGGCTCCTTCATGGAGCTGGACGAGCTGGCGGTGCACCGCTCGGCGCGCTTCGGTATGGAGCGGAACCGGCCTTACACCGACGGGGTGGTCACCGGGTTCGGGACCGTGGACGGTCGGCAGGTGTGCGTGTTCTCGCAGGACGTCACGCTGTTCGGCGGGGCGCTCGGCGAGGTGTACGGCGAGAAGATCGTTAAGGTGCTGGACCTGGCGCTCAAGCTCGGGTGCCCGATCGTGGGCATCAATGAGGGCGGCGGCGCGCGGATCCAGGAGGGTGTCGTCTCGCTGGGGCTGTACGGGGAGATCTTCCGGCGCAACGTGCTGGCCTCCGGGGTCATCCCGCAGATCTCGCTGATCATGGGCGCGGCGGCCGGCGGGCACGTCTACTCCCCGGCGCTGACCGACTTCGTGGTGATGGTCGACCAGACCTCGCAGATGTTCATCACCGGCCCGGACGTCATCAAGACCGTCACCGGCGAGGACGTCTCGATGGAGGACCTCGGCGGCGCCCGGACCCACAACACCAAGTCGGGCAACGCGCACTACATGGGCGCCGACGAGAAGGACGCCGTCGACTACGTCAAGGGCCTGCTGTCCTTCCTGCCGAGCAACAACCTCGAGGACGCCCCCGAGTACGAGGTGCCGGCCGACCTGGAGATCACCCCCGAGGACCGGGAGCTGGACACCCTGGTCCCGGACTCGGCGAACCAGCCCTACGACATCCACCAGGTCATCGAGCACGTCCTGGACGACGCCGACTTCCTGGAAGTCCAGTCCCTGTTCGCGCCGAACATCGTCGTCGGCTTCGGCCGGGTCGAGGGCCGCACCGTCGGCATCGTCGCCAACCAGCCGATGCAGCTGGCCGGCTGCCTGGACATCGACGCCTCCGAGAAGGCCGCGCGCTTCGTCCGCACCTGCGACGCCTTCAACGTCCCGGTCCTCACCTTCGTCGACGTCCCCGGCTTCCTCCCGGGCACCGACCAGGAGTGGAACGGCATCATCCGCCGCGGCGCGAAGCTCATCTACGCCTACGCCGAGGCCACGGTGCCGCTGCTGACCATCATCACGCGCAAGGCCTTCGGCGGCGCCTACGACGTCATGGGCAGCAAGCACCTCGGCGCCGACCTGAACGTCGCCTGGCCCACCGCGCAGATCGCGGTGATGGGCGCTCAGGGCGCGGTGAACATCCTGTATCGCAAGGAGTTGGCGGCCGCCGAGGACCCCACCGCCGAGCGCGCGCGGCTCATCCAGGAGTACGAGGGCGAGCTCCTGAACCCCTACGACGCGGCCGAGCGCGGCTACGTCGACTCGGTGATCGAGCCGTCGCAGACCCGCACCTACGTCGTGAAGGCGTTGCGCGCACTGCGTTCCAAGCGCGAGACGCTGCCGCCCAAGAAGCACGGGAACATCCCGCTGTGAGCGGCGCGGAGCAGGGCGGCGCGGTGCAGGCTGCGTCACAGATTCAAGAACCAACACAGGTCAGAGTTCTGCACGGCGATCCCACGCCTGAGGAAGTCGCCGTGGTGGTCGCCGTCGTCGCCGCGGCCGTCGCAAGTGCGGCGTCACGATCGAGTAACGACGGCAGCGGGGCAGGTCCGCGCAGCGGTTGGATGGCGCGGGAGCGGAACGTGCGCGGGCAACTGCACCCCGGTCCCGGCGGATGGCGGGCTTCGGCGTTCCCGCAAGCGCGCTGACTTCAGACCTCTGGTATCCCTGCGGCGTACACCTCAGGGAGTAGACGGTCAAGATCACGTCATCTGTAGGGGGATTCCCAGATTCCGCCTTAAGTCGCATCCGGTCCGTCGGGACCGGCGAGTACAGTTGACAGCGTTAGAAGAAGAGTTATAGCTCCGCAAAGTGGGGGTACCCAGCAATGCCAACGACGACGTCCATATCCACAAAGCGCCGCTCGATCCGCGCGCTGACGATGACGATCGCTGTCGGCGCCGTCGCCGGGCTCTCGCTGTCCGCGTGCTCCTCCTCGGGCAGCACCGACAGCGGGAACACCAACGGCAAGACGCCCACTGAGGCGCTGGCTGCCGCGGTGCACAACATCTCCAACGGCAACGCGGAGTCGTTCCAGCTCTCGCTGAAGCCCGACGACGCGATGATCACGGCCCTGAACAAGGACAGCAGCGACCCGCAGTCCGCGGCGATCGCCAAGACCCTGTTCAGCAACGGCGGCATCGTCGTGAAGTTCACGGCCAGCTCCGACAAGCCGCTGAAGGACCTCAAGACCGGCGAGAGCCCGAACATCGAGTTCGACCTGACCGCCGGCGGGACCGACCTGGTCGACGTCCGCAGCGTGGGCGGGGCGCTGTACGCGAAGCTGAACGTGCCGCAGTTCCTGCAGCTGTCCGGCAAGTCCGCGTCCTCGCTGACCAGCCAGCTCGGCCAGGTGCCGCCGGACTTCCAGGCGCCGCTGCAGGCCCTGATGGCCGGCAAGTGGGTGGGGGTCAGCGCCTCGGACCTGAAGGGTCTGGAGCAGATGCTGAAGAGCTTCGGCGGCAGCGCCGGCGACCTCGGCTCCACGCCGACGTCCTCCTCGACCGGCGCCGGCTCGCAGATGCTCTCCGGCCTGGAGACCGCGCTGATGAAGGCCCTGACCCAGGACGCCAACGTCACCGACAAGGGCAGCGGCCACTACGCGGTCAGCGGCAAGGTCAAGGTCATCGGCCAGGACGTGCTGCAGGCGGTCGGCCCGGTGCTGAACACGGTGCCCGGCAAGTCGAAGACCGACATCGACAAGCTGCGCGAGGGCCTGAACAACGTGCCGGACAGCGAGAACGTCACGTTCGACATCTGGGTCAAGAGCGGGCAGATCAGCGAGCTGCAGGTGGACCTCGCGCAGTTCCTGCCGGCGGGCAAGACCGGCGGCGGCCACCTGCCGGTGGACGCGAAGTTCACCCAGAGCGCGAGCAGCGTCACCGCGCCGAGCGACGTGACGAACGTCGACGTGCAGAAGCTGCTGTCCGCGTTCGGGAGCGGCCTGTAGGCCTGGGCTGAACCGGCTTGAACGAGCGAGCCTGAGCACGCGGGCTTGAGTATGTACCGACGGCGGGGAGTCCTCACGGGCTCCCCGCCGCCGTGTCGTCTCATTCCGCCGCGGCGCTCCAGTACGCGGTGTAGTTCAGCCCCAGCTCGGCCATCAGCTTGCGCAGCAACGGCTTCGACAGCCCGATCACGTTCGAGTGGTCGCCCTCGATCGAGTCCACGAAGGCGCCGCCGAGCCCGTCGATGGTGAACGCCCCGGCCACCCGCTCCGGCTCGCCGGTGGCGACGTAGGCCATGATCTCCTCGTCGCTGGGCTCCGCGAAGTGCACCACGGTCGCGGCGACCTCGCCGGTCTCCTTGCCGGTCGCGCGGTCGACCAGCCAGTGCCCGGTGAGCAGGACGCCGGAGCGGCCGCGCATGGCGTACCAGCGGGCCACCGCCTCCTCGGGGGTGTCCGGCTTGCCGAGCGGCCGGCCCGCGAACTCCAGGACCGAGTCGCAGCCGATGACCAGGGCGCCCTCGGTCTCCGGGAGCGCGGCGACGGCGCGGGTCTTGGCCTGGGCCAGCGCGAGGGCGACCTCGCGGGGGGTGGCGTCCGGGCCGAGCGCTTCCTCGACGGCGTCCTCGTCCACGCCGCTGACCAGGACGCGGGGATCGAAGCCGGCGTCGCGCAGCAGCGACAGGCGGGCGGGGGAGGCGGAGGCCAGGACGACCGGCGGCGGGGTTGTGGACATGCCCCGACTCTAACCGGGCCGCCGCGAACGCCTTCGGAGCAGCCGATCGATCAGCTGCGGACCAGGCTTCGCCTCCGGGCTGCCGACCGGACGGTGGATCAGGGGGTGGATCAGGCGGTGGTCGGGGCGCCGTTGCCGGGCCGCGTCCCGGGGCCGCCGCCACCCGCCGGCGGGGCCGGCTCCACCGGGCCGGGCTCGGGCTTGGGCGCGGCCGGCGTCACCATCGTCACCGCGAGCGCGCCGGCCAGCAGCAGGAACACCCCGCCGAGGATGAGCAGCTGGGTCCAGCCGGTCAGGCCGGTGACCACTATCGTCACGAACAGTTGCAACGCCGCGATGGCCATCATCAGGCCCTGCATGAAGTTGTTCAGCACCATGCCGAACGCGGCCAGGACCAGGATGACTGCGGCCAGCATCAGCACCGCGAACAGGCCCAGGTTCAGGCCGAGGGCGATGATCTTGAGCAGGCCGGGCCCGGCCGGGCCGAACTTCACGCCGTTGCCGAAGGAGACGAAGCCGTAGAAGCCGACGGCCACGACCACCGCCCCCAGCGCCTCGGCGGCCAGCGCCACGGCTCCGGCGAGGATCAGTATCTTGCGTCCCACGGCTGCTGCTCCCGATCCCGACGACGGAGTATTGGACGGTTCGTTGAAAACTACTCGCCGGTAGCGGCCGGTACAAGAGGGTTGATGACTCCCGATCGGGTGAAACTCCGGTCGCACTTAAGGCGGCACGCGGACCAAACGCCGGAAAACGGACGGTGCCGGACCTAGGATCTTGCGGCGTGAAGGCACCGGACCGACGTACCGCGCTGCGGGCGGGATTGGCCGTGTTGGGCTCGGCCGCGTCGGCGGGCCTGGCGGCGTGCTCGGACGGGAAGGGTGCCGGCGCGGCGGGGCCGGCTGCGGACACCGCACGCGGCTCGGCGGGCTTGAACGGCGCTACTGGCTCGGCCGGCTCAGCCTCAGGCACCGGCGCCGCCGGCTCGACAGCAGGCGCCACCGGCTCGTTCGGCGCGTCCCAGCCCGCCGCAACCTCCGGAAGCTCCGCGTCCCCCGCGTCCCCTTCCAGCCGGACCCAGGCCCTCGCCGAAGTCGACCACGCCGCGTCCGGCCGTCCGCAGGTCGCCCTGACCTTCCACGGCGACGGCGACCCCCAGCTGGCCCAGGCCCTGCTCAAGGAGGCCGAGGCCGGCCAGGCCCGGCTCACCGTGCTGGCCGTCGGCCGCTGGCTCGGCGCGCACCCGGAGATGGCGCGGCGGGTCCTGGACGGCGGCCACGAGCTGGGCAACCACACCGAGAACCATGTCGACGTCTCGCGGCTGTCGCCGGCGGCGGCCTTCGCCGAGATCGAGCAGTGCGCCGCCCGCCTGCAGAAGCTGACCGGCTCACCGGGCATCTGGTTCCGGCCCTCGCAGACCCAGCACGCCAACCCCATGCTGATCGAGCAGGCGCGCAAGGCCGGCTATCGCACGGTGCTGTCCTACGACGTCGACCCGCTGGACTACGAGGACCCCTCGGCCACGCAGATCTCCGAGCGCCTGCTGGCCGCGGTGCACCCCGGGGCGGTGGTGTCGATGCACCTGGGCCACCAGCACACGGTGGCGGCGCTGCCGGCCGTGCTCGCCGGGCTGAAGTCCCGCGGCCTGGCCGCCGTCACCGCATCGGAGCTGTTCTCGTGACGCGCAGCACGCACGGGCGCCGCTCCCAGCCGTCGCGGTCGTCCCGGTCGGCACGGTCGGCACGGCCGTCGAGGCCTGCGAGGCCGTCGCAGCCCACCATCCGGATGCGCCGGGCGGCGGCGACGCTGATCGCGACCGGAGTGATCGGCGCCGGGGTGTGGTTCGCCACCGACCGGTCTGTGTGGAACGACAACGGCAGCCCGGCCGCGCAGGGTTCCGGCTCGGGTTCAGGCTCCGGTTCGAGCATGACCGGCATGACCGGGATGGACTCGAGCGCCGGACAGGGCCCCGCTTCCGGCCCGAACGCCGCCGGCGCGTCGGCCGAGACCCCCGCCGGAACACCGCGGAGCGCCGGGACTCTGCTACCCGCCGCCCTGTCCGGGATGCCCGCCTACGACCCCGCCGACCTGTACTCCTTCGACCGCCCGGGCATGGTGTCGCCGGTGATCGCGGCGGCGCTGCCCCGGGTCTACGTCCCGAACACCGAGAGCGACACCGTCACGGTGATCGATCCGTCGGACTATCACATCATCGAGACGATGAAGGTGGGCCACGAACCGCAGCACGTGGTCCCGTCCTGGGACCTGAAGACCCTGTGGGTCAACAACGACCTGGGCAACAGCCTGACCCCGATCGACCCCTTCACGGGCAAGGCGGGCGCGCCGATCCCGGTGCACGACCCGTACAACCTGTACTTCACGCCGGACGGCGCGTCCGCGGTCGTGATGGCCAGCAAGGACATGCAGCTGGTCTTCCGCGAACCGCACACCATGGCCGTGCAGAAGGTGCTGCCGGTCCCGTGCGAGGGCGTGAACCACGCGGACTTCTCGCCCGACGGCTCGTACTTCATCGTGTCCTGCGAGTTCTCCGGCCAGCTGCTGAAGGTGGACACGAAGAACCGCGCGATCCTCGGCGTCCTGGACCTGCCGCAGAAGAGCTCGATGCCGCAGGACGTGAAGATCTCCCCGGACGGCAAGGTCTTCTACATCGCGGACATGGTCGCCAACGGCCTGTGGACCGTGGACGGCGACGCCTTCAAGCTGACCGGCATGATCCCCACCGGCAAGGGCGCGCACGGGCTGTACGTCTCCCGCGACTCGACGACGATGTACGTCTCCAACCGCGGCGAGGGCAGCATCACGCTGCTCGACTTCGCCAGCGGTAAGCCCCGCGCCAAGTGGCAGCTGCCGGACGGCGGCTCGCCGGACATAGGAGGCGTCTCGGCGGACGGCAAGGTGCTCTGGCTGTCCGGCCGCTACAACGCCGAGGTCTACGCCATCTCCACGACGGACGGCCGGCTACTGGCTCGCATCCGCGTCGGCCGCGGGCCGCACGGGCTCGCGGTGTACCCGCAGCCGGGTCGGTACTCACTGGGGCACACCGGGGTGTTCCGGTAGCGGCGTGCCCCGGCAGTGCGCGGAGGCGGCAAGCGGCTGCCGTGTCAGTGGCGTTCGGTATACAAGGTGATAGGGGTGGTTTATCCCTGATCCTATGAAATGACCACCACGCCGAACTGCCGAACCGCCGACCCAGCCCGCCGTCAGCCGATGATCCGCTCAGCCCCGCAATACACATTCGCCGTCCGCCCCCGCAGGAACCCGACCAGCGTCAGCCCCGACTCCGCCGCCAGGCTCACCGCCAGCGACGACGGCGCCGACACCGCGGCCAGCACCGGGATCCCGCCGGCCACGGCCTTCTGCACCAGCTCGAACGAGGCCCGGCCGCTCACCGCCAGCACGTGCTCGCGCAGCGGCAGCCGGCCGGCGCGCTGGGCCCAGCCGAGGACCTTGTCGACCGCGTTGTGCCGGCCGACGTCCTCGCGCAGGCAGACCAGCTCGCCGTCGGCGGTGAACAGGGCAGCTGCATGAAGGCCGCCGGTCTTGGCGAAGATCTTCTGGGCCTCGCGCATCCGATCCGGCAGGGTGAACAGGGTCGCGGCGGGGACTTTCACGTCGTCATCGGCGACCGGCCAGCGCACCGCGGCGTGCACCGCGTCGATCGACGTCTTCCCGCACACCCCGCAGGCGCTGGTCACGTACGACGAGCGGCGCAGCCGCTCCTCGGGCAGTTCGACGCCGGGGGCCAGGGTGACGTCCACGATGTTCAGGGGGTCGCCGTCGGCGAACGCCAGCGATGCCTCGCCGTCGGTGTACGCCGTGGAGGAGCAGCCGTTGTCGGCCGAGCAGAACTTCATGCGGACCACGTCGTCCGGTGCGGCCAGCACGCCCTCGGCCGTCAGGTGCCCGGCGACCAAGTCGAAGTCGTCGCCGGGAGTGCGCATGGTCACCGTGAACGGTCGTCCGCCGATGCGCATCTCCAGCGGCTCCTCGGCGGCCAGGTGCTCCTCGCCGCTCCGGCGGCGGATCGGGCCTTCTACCGAGCCGTCCAGGCGTACCACGCGCCGTCGTGCCGTCACCCTACTCACGGGCCTCACCCACACTCGTCCCCAAGCCTTAGGATCCCAGGTTCCCCCGGTAATAGGCAAGTGATTTTCCACCACTGACATTCCCGCTTAAAAACCAGGTGAGAAGTGTCACGGGCATTCTCTACCATCCGAGCTATGGAGTCGACGCCATCAGCACCTGTCACGAGTAAACCCAAGATTCCAGACAGTACAGAGCTTCCCGATGAACCAAGGCGCGGCGCGTTCGTCTCGCTGCGCCGCCTGGCCCCCTTCGCCCGGCCCTACCGCGGCCGGATGATCCTGATGACGCTGGCCGCCCTCGGGGCCACCCTGGTCGGTGTCGCCGTGCCGCTGCTGACCAAAGACCTCATCGACGGGCCGATCGCGCACCACGACAAGGCAGCCCTGTGGCCACTGGGCGGCCTGGTCCTCCTGTTCGGCATAGCGGAGGCCACGCTGTTCTGGCTCCGCCGGTGGTTCCTGCAACGCGCCGCCCTCGGCATCGAGGCCGACATCCGGAACGCCTTCTTCCGCCACCTGCAGAAGCTGCCGGTGGCCTTCCACGACTCCTGGCAGTCCGGTCAGCTCGTCTCCCGCATGTCCGGCGACATCAACAGCCTGCGCCGGTTCTTCGGCTTCGCGCTGATCTTCCTGGTGGTCAACGGCGCCACCTTCCTGCTGGTCGGCGGGGCCCTGGTCGTCATCCACCCGGTGATGGGCCTGATCATCTACGCCGCGTCGATCCCCTTGATCCTCTACGGCCGGCTCGCCGACCGCCGCTACCACCGGCAGTCCCGGGCCGCCCAGGACCAGGCCGGGGACGTCGCGACCCTGGTCGAGGAGTCCGCTCTGGGCATCCGCGCGGTCAAGGCGTTCGGCCGCCAGGGCCTGCTGTTCGCGCGCTTCGACGAGCGCGCGCAGACGCTGCGCACGCTGGAGCTCACGAAGATCAGGACCCTGTCGGAGCTCTGGGCGGTCTTCGCGTCGCAGCCGCAGTTGGTGCTCTCGCTGTGCGTGCTGATCGGCGCCTACGCGGTGTCCTCCGGCGTGCTGTCCCTGGGCACGCTGGTCGCCTTCATCTCGCTGTACCTGACGCTGTTGTGGCCGATCGAGTCCATGGCCTGGCTGATGGCGCAGAGCCAGGAGGCGAACTCCGCGGCCGAGCGGGTCCTGGAAGTGCTGGACATCGTGCCGGCCATCGCCGACGCGGAGACGACGCAGCGCCCGCGACCCGCCAGTGCCGGCGAGCTGGTCTTCGAGAACGTGAGCTTCACCTACCCGAACTCCGACCGGCCGGTCATCTCCGGGTTCGACCTGCGCGTCGCCCCCGGGGAGACGGTCGCGCTGGTCGGTCCCACCGGCTGCGGCAAGACCACGCTGACCGCGCTGGTGCCGCGGCTGTACGACACCACGGCCGGGCGGGTGCTGGTCGACGGCGTCGACGTGCGCGACCTGCCGCTGGCCGAGCTGCGCAGCAAGGTCGCGTGCGCCTTCGAGGACCCGACGCTGTTCTCCGCCTCGGTGCGCGAGAACCTCACCATGGGCGTCCCGGACGCCACCGGGGAGCAGATCGACGAGGCGATGGGGGTCGCGCAGGCCGAGTTCGTCAACGAGCTGCCCTGGGCGCTCGACACGCGGGTGGGGGAGCAGGGGCTGACGCTGTCCGGCGGGCAGCGGCAGCGCGTCGCGCTGGCGCGCGCGGTGCTGGGCCGGCCCTCGATCCTGGTGCTGGACGACCCGCTGTCCGCGCTGGACATCCACACCGAGGGCAAGGTCGAGGAGGCGCTGCACAGCGTGCTGCGCGGCACCACCGGCCTGGTGGTCGCGCACCGGCCGTCCACGGTGCTGCTGGCCGACCGGGTGGTGCTGCTCTCGCCGGCGGGGCCGGAGGGCACGACCGTCGCGGCCGTCGGGACACATCACGAGCTGCTTCAGACATGTCCCGCGTATCGCGACATTCTTTCGCAGACCTCTGATCTGTCCGACGCGGCGGAGGAGTCCGAGCCCGACACCTCCGACAGCGAACTCGTGGAGGTGTCCCGATGACCACGACGACCACGACGACCACGACGACCACGACGACCACTGACTGGCGGGGCGTCGCCGTCGAGAAGAAGGACGACCTGCCGGACAAGCGGGGCATCCGGCTGCGGGCGCGGAGCCGGCAGCTGCTCGCCGAACTCGTCCGGCCGCATCGCAGAGAGCTGTTGTTCTGCACCGGGATGGTGTTGGTGCAGACCGTCTTCAACATGGCCGGGCCCTACCTGGTCTCGATCGGCATCGACCGCGGCATCCCGGCACTGCGGCGCGGGGACTGGACGCCGATCGTCTGGGTGTTCGTGCTGATGGTGATCTCAGCGGTGCTGGCGTCGGGGCTGCGCGCCATCTTCCTGAACAAGGTCGGGCGAATCGGCCAGACCATGCTGCTGAACCTGCGCCGCATGGTGTTCGCCAAGTTCCAGGCGCTGCCGCTGGCGTTCCACGAGAACTACACCTCCGGGCGCGTGATCAGCCGGCTGACCTCCGACCCGGACGCGCTGAACGACCTGATCGACAACGGCCTGGACGGGCTGCTGGACGCGCTGCTGACGGTGTCGGCGATCGGCATCATGATGGCGGTGCTGGACGTGCCGCTGGCGCTCGTGGTGGGGCTGGCGTTCCCGGCCATGCTGCTGCTGATGCGGTGGTTCTCGCGGCACTCGGCGGTGGCCTACCGCCGGACGCGCGAGACGATCGCGGCGCTGATCGTGCACTTCGTGGAGACCTGCAACGGGATCCGCGCGGTGAAGGCGTTCCGCCGCGAGCCGCGCAACGAGGAGATCTTCCGGCAGCTGAACGACGACTACCGCCGGGCCAACGCGCGCGCGATGAACCTGCTGGCGATCTTCATCCCCGGGATGAAGACCATCGCGGCGTTCACCACGGCGGGCGTCGTGGTCTACGGCGGGCTGCGGGTGATGGACGGGAACATCCAGATCGGCGTGCTGGTGGGCTTCGTGCTGTACCTGCGGCGGTTCTTCAACCCGCTGGAGGACATCGCGATGTTCTACAACTCCTTCCAGAGCGGGACGGCCGCGCTGGAGAAGCTGTCCGGCGTCCTGGCGGAGGCCAACGAACTGCCGGAGCCGGCCGAGCCGAAGCCGCTGCCCTCGCCGCTGGCCGGCCGGGTCGCGTTCGACGGCGTGACCTTCGCCTACCCCAAACGCGAGTCGGACGAGACCTCGGCGTCCGGCGTCGAGGCCGGCGTCGAGGCCAGCGTCGAGGCCGAGGACATCGGCACCGGCGGCAAGGTGATCCTGCCCCTGCTGGACCTGCAGATCCCGGCCGGCCAGACCCTGGCCCTGGTCGGCGCGACCGGCGCGGGCAAGTCCACGCTCGCGCGCCTGCTGTGCCGCTTTTACGACCCGCAGGACGGCGCCGTGCGCGTCGACGGCGTGGACGTGCGCGACCTGGCCGACGCCGACCTCCGCCGCGCGGTGGTGATGGTGACGCAGGAGAACTTCCTGTTCGCCGGCTCGGTCGCGGACAACATCGCGTTCGGCCGCCCCGACGCCACCCGCGAGGAGATCGAGGCGGCGGCCAAGGCCATCGGAGCCCACGAGTTCATCACGGCCCTGCCGGACGGCTACGACACGGACGTGAAGAAGCGCGGCGGACGCCTGTCCGCGGGCCAGCGCCAACTCGTCGCCTTCGCCCGAGCCTTCATCGCCGACCCGGCAGTCCTGGTCCTGGACGAGGCCACAAGCTCCCTGGACGTCCCCAGCGAGCGCATGGTCCAGCGCGCGCTCCGCACCATCCTGGCCGACCGCACGGCGCTGATCATCGCGCACCGCCTCTCGACCGTCGAGATCGCGGACCGCGTCCTGGTTATGGAGGACGGCCGCATCGTCGAGGACGGCGAACCCGCCGCGCTGCTGGCTGCCGGGACCGGGCGCTTCGCGGGGCTGCACCAGGCTTGGCGGGAGTCTTTGGTGTAGGGAGCGGTGCGCGGTAGCAAGCCGGTCGGCGTCGTCTCTTCGGAGGCGGCGCCGGCCGCGCTCCGGGGCGCCTACTCGTCGTGGACTGGGTTCCGGCGCTGCCTGACGATCGGCCGCCGCTCGCCGACTTCCTCTTCGACGAAACGTCCGCCGCGTGTTGTCCAACCGACACACGCACATTTTCAGCCAGCGTTACCCCCTCTCTCAAACCCTATTCAGCCTCCACGCGTGCCACTTGCATCCCGCCGATGCCCGACCGTCTGCACGTGCGTCCGCCGCGTGCGCGGGCCCGAAGACGTTGCTGGTGAAGGCTATGGTGGCCACTCTGCGCATGCCTTCCCACTCCGCTATGTAGTGCCAAGACTCGGCAAAGTCCCGGTCATCTTCGGGCCGTCTCCATTGAGACCGGACCGTGACCTCCGGCAGATTGCTCTCCCGACAGGCCTCGCGCGGGCGTTCGAAACGAACACCCCACACACCCCGCGCACAGGAGGCGAAGTTCGGCGGAAGGCCTCTCTTGTCCGGCATATCCGGCTCCGGCAGACACGTCGCCAGCCACGCCAAGCCCGGGGCGATGACCCACGCCAAGGGCAAGGTCAAGACCGCGGCCGCGGTGACGAGCGTGCTGGCGGTCAGCGGAGGCGTCGCCACCGCGTTCCACATGCATCAGGACGGGCTTCGCAACAGCGCTGAGGCCGCGTCGTCGGGGGACGCGAACACCTCCGCCGCGATCGCCGCCGCGAACGCGCTGGCGGCCCGGTCGAGCACGGCCGCGAACCGCGACCTGGCGCGTCCCAGTCTGACGCAGACCTCGTCCGCCGCGCCGAGCACGTCCCAGGCGCCGACGTCGGCCGCCACGTCCAGCAGCAAGCCTCCGGCGCCCACCTCGACGTCGACCACCACCACGCCGCCCGCGCCGACGACCACCAAGTCGCCGATCCCGCTGCCGACGAAGACCACGACGACCACGCCGACGCCGCCGAAGACCACGACGCCGACGCCGACCTCGTCCAGTTCCTCCAGCTCCGGCACGAACATGGGCTACAACGCCACGCCGGCGCAGGCCAAGGCGATGGCCGAGCAGATCGTGCCGTCCAGCCAGTTCATGTGCTTCTCGAACATCATCGAGCGCGAGTCGAGCTGGGACCTGCACGCCACCAACCCGTCCTCCGGCGCCTACGGCCTGGGCCAGGCGCTGCCCGGCTACAAGATGGCCTCGATGGGCTCGGAGTGGCGCAACAGCGCGCTGATCCAGATCAAGTGGGCGCTGTCGTACATGACCGGCCGCTACGGCTCGCCGTGCGCCGCGTGGGCCTTTTGGCAGGCCCACGACTGGTACTGACGTACCGACCAGGCAGCCCGGGACCCCACATCCGACCGCCGGCGTGAGCAAGTGTCAGCGCCGGCGCCGGACCCGGGTGGCCGCAAGACCGACCCGGCGGCCGAACCCCCCACCGGCCCGCCGGGGCGGAACCAGGAAGGGTGCGTCAGCCGTCTGAGGCGGCGGCGAGCAGCGGGACCAGAACGTCGGACACCGGCGTCGGGATCCCGTGCCGCCGCCCCAGACGGCGAACCACTCCGTTGCGCGCGTCCCACTCCAGCTCCCGGCCCGCGAGCCGGTCGAACAGGATCGAGGACCCGATGTCCGGGTCCATCCGCTCGAAGATGCCGACCAGCGCCTCGGCCTCGCTCTCCGGCAGCGCCGCGCCCTCGGCCCGGGCCACCGCCAGCGTCTCCTGGGCCAGCGCCAGAACCAGCTCCCTGATGTCGGGGCGCTGGTAGATCGCGGCCCGGCGCCCGGTGGCCGCCATGACGCCCGCGATCGCGTTCGTGGTCAGCTTGCGCCAAGCCGCGGTGGCGAAGTCCGCGACCAGCTCGATCTCGACCGCCGGCGCCCCCTCCAGCAGCCGCGCGAACTCCTCGCCGTCCGGGCCCGCCGGGACCTGGATCATCGAGGAGATGTTGTTGCGGACCGTGATCTCGCCCGGACCGGTCGGCTCGGCGCTGATCCAGACGATGGCCGGCAGCACGTGCGCGTCGTTCGCGTACGGCGCGACCCGCTCCACGTGCTCCACGCCGTTCTGCAGCGCCACGACTGTCGTGGTCGGCTTGCACAGCGCGTCCAGATATCCGGCGGCGCCGTCGGTCTGGTGCGCCTTCACCGCCAACAGCACCCACTCCGCCGGCCCCGCCACCTCCGCCGGGGAGGTCAGGACTGGCGCCTCCAGGTCCGTCGCGGCCCCCGAGACGTCGTCGACCACCCGCAGTGCCCCGGGATCGCGCCGGGCGCACAGCGTGACGGAATGCCGCCCCGTCTGCTGCGCCGCGAGCGCCGCGACCGAGCCGATAGCGCCAGGCCCCACCACCGCTATGTCCGCCATGGAACAAGAGCGTATTGCTTCGGCCGCACCCTGTGCGAGGCGACAACAGGTTGTGATCGCAGGTTACTGCCGAGTTCACAGCGTTGCGGCGGGCTTCGGCGCGGCCTTCGCCGAGGACTTTTCCGGTGATTTCGAAGGGTCCTCCGACGGGGCCCTAGCGTGTCGGACCGGCTACCGCACGTCCCCCATCAGCCGGTTGATGACCGGCGAGGCCGCGAACACCAGCACCCCGATGGCCGCCGCGACGAGCCCCAGCGACAGGAAGTAGCCGAAGTCGCTCATCGTGGTGCTGAGCTTGGTGACGTAGACGTTCAGCGCGTTGCCGGTGGCCGTGGCCAGGAACCACAACCCCAGCATCTGCCCGGCGAACCTGGGCGGCGCCAACTGCGTGGTCACCGACAGGCCGACCGGCGACAGGCACAGCTCGCCGATCGTCTGCAGCAGGTAGGCGACCGCCAGGAAGGCGATCGACACCCGGTGCGTCGGCGTGGCGTCCCTGCCCGCGACGCTCATCACGAAGAACGAGCAGCCGATCACCACCAGCGCGATCGCGAACTTCACCGAGGTGCGCGGGGCCCGGTTGCCGAGCCGCTGCCACATCCAGGCGAAGATCGGGGCGAACACCATGATGTAGAAGGGGTTCGCGGACTGGAGCCACACCGAGGGCATCTCCCAGCCGAAGATGTGCAGGTCCGTCTTGTCGGCGGCGAACAGGTTCAGCTGGCTGCCGGACTGGTCGTAGATCATCCAGAACACCGTCGCGCCGATGAAGAAGGCGACGAACGCCATCAGCTTCGGCCGCTCCCCGGCGGACAGCCCTCCGCGGCTGAACATGTAGCCGAAGTACACGAACGGCGTGGCGATGATCGGCGCGGCCAGCCCGTCGGCGAAGGCCGAGACCGACCACTGGGTGATCGCCATCCAGCCCAGCACGATCGCCAGCACGATGGCCACGATCACCGCACCGGCCTTCAGCGACCGCTGCAACTCCGGCGGCGTGATCGGCTTGGGCGGCCGCAGCCCGACGGTGCCCAGGTGCTTGCCCTCCACGACGTACCAGACGACCGCGAACGTCATGCCGATCGCCGCGCACCCGAAGCCCAGGTGGTAGTTGATGTGCTGGCCGATCCAGCCGGCGGTCAGCGGCGCCAGGAAGGCGCCCATGTTGATGGCCATGTAGAACACCGTGAAGCCGGCGTCCCGCCGTTTGTCGTGCTCGTGGTAGAGCCCGCCGACCTGCGCGGAGATGTTCGGCTTGAGCAATCCGGTGCCCAGCACGATCAGCCCCAGCCCCAGGAACGACGTCGCCGAGGTCGGGATGGCCATCACGTAGTGGCCCAGCGCGATGATGACGCCGCCCCACAGCACCGAGCGTCTGGCGCCCCAGATCCGGTCGGCGATCCAGCCGCCGGGCACCGCCATCATGTACACGAGGCTGTTGTAGATGCCGTAGAAGCTGTTGCCGGCCTCCTGGGAGAGTCCCAGGCCGTGGTGGGCCGCGGTGTCCGTGAGGAACAGCACGAGCAGCCCGCGCATGCCGTAGAAGCTGTACCGCTCCCAGAACTCGGTGGCGAACAGCGTCTGCAGACCTTTGGGGTGACCGAAGAACGCTCGGTCCTCATCCTGCGGGGGCAAACCCTGGGCGGGAGACGGAACGTTGTGGGTCGTCATGCGTTCGGTGCTTCCCGGAGCAGATCCCAGCATTACAGACAATGCTCCGGATGGGGGAGCGACAGCCGGTCCACCCCGATTACCATCACACTCATGACCCGAGTACTGCTCGCCGAGGACGACGCCGCCATTTCCGAACCGCTGGCGCGGGCGCTTCGACGTGAGGGCTACGAGGTCACCGTCCGCGCCGACGGCCCCGGGGCCCTGCTGGCCGGTCAGAGCGGCGTCGACCTGGTGGTTCTGGACCTCGGCCTGCCCGGCATGGACGGCCTGGAGGTCTGCCGCCGGCTGCGCGCCGACGGCCACACCTTCCCGGTGTTGGTCCTGACAGCCCGCGCCGACGAGGTTGACACCGTGGTCGGTCTGGACGCCGGCGCCGACGACTACGTCACCAAACCGTTCCGGCTGGCCGAGTTGCTGGCCCGGGTCCGCGCGCTGCTCCGGCGCGGCACCCCGGACCTGGGCAACGGCGTGCACGGCGTCCGGATAGACATCGAGTCGCACCGCGCCTACCTGGGCGACCAGGAGCTGAACCTGACCGCCAAGGAGTTCGACCTGCTGCGGGTGCTGGTGCGGGAGGTCGGCCGGGTGGTCACCCGCGACCAGCTGATGCGCGAGGTCTGGGACACCACCTGGTGGTCCTCCACCAAGACCCTGGACATGCACATCTCCTGGCTGCGCAAGAAACTCGGCGACGAGGCCTCGCGTCCCCGGTTCATCACCACGGTGCGGGGCGTCGGCTTCCGCTTCGAGCGCGGTTAGCGCGCGGGCCCGCCTGCTGTGCGCCGCCGCCTGGTCTCCTCCACGTTCCTCGTGGTGATGATGGTCGTCATCCTGCTCGGCGTGCCGCTGGCCGTGCTGGAGGTGCGCTCGGTCGACACCAGCACCAAGACGGTGCTGGCCACCGAGGCCCGCATGCTCGCCCGGACGGTGTCCATGCAGGTCAGCAAGGCCAGCCTGGACGGCACCAACTCCGGGCCGCTGGGCAACTACGTCTCGAACATGCAGCAGATGGTCGCCGCCGACCACACCGCCACCATCAACGTCGACGGCCAGAGCCCGATGCAGGTCAACCCGCTGGCGATCGCGCCGAACGCGCCGACCTTCGTGGCCACCTTCAACGAGGACAACGTGCTGCGCAACGTCGGCGTGCACGTCACCGTGCGGGCCCCGCGCGAGCCGGCCGACCAGCAGATCCGCAGCTCGATGTACCTGATCGGCGGCGTGGCGCTGGCCGTGCTGGTGGCCGCCACCGGCCTGGCCTACCTGCAGGCCCGCCGCCTGACCAAGCCGCTGGAGGAGCTGGCCGCCACCGCCGAGCGCCTGGGCTCCGGCGACCCGCGGCCCCGGCACCGCCGCTACGGCATCAGCGAGCTGGACCGGGTCGCCGAGGTCATCGACAGCTCGGCGGACCGGATCTCCACGATGCTGGGCTCGGAGCGCCGGCTGGCCGCCGAGGCCTCGCACGAGCTGCGCACCCCGCTGGCCGCGCTGTCCATGCGGCTGGAGGAGATCATCACGCTGGCCGACGACCCGCAGACCGTGCGCGACGAGGCCGAGGTGGCGCTGTCCCAGGTGGAGCGGCTGACCGACGTGGTGCAGCGGCTGCTGACCACGGTACGCACGCACCGCCGCTCGGATCTGGCGGTGCCGATCGAGGTGGACACCGTGATCCGCCAGCAGGTCCACGAGTGGCGCCCGGCCTACCAGTCGATGCGCCGCGGGATCGTGGTCTCCGGCGAGCGGCGGCTGATGGCGATGGCCACGCCCGGGGCGTTCTCCCAGATCCTGTCCACGCTGCTGGAGAACTCCTTGATCCACGGCGCCGGCACGGTCACCGTGCACACCCGCGCGGTCGGCGGCTCGGTGGTGATCGAGGTCGGCGACGAGGGCGACGGGATAGCCCCGGACCTGGAGGCGAAGCTGTTCGAGCGGGGCGCCTCCTCGCGCGGGTCCACCGGGCTGGGCCTGGCGGTGGCGCGGGAGCTGGCCGAGGCCGACGGCGGCCGGCTGAACCTGGTGCTTCAGCGGCCCGCGGTGTTCGCCGTCTTCCTCACGGAGCACTCGCCGTTGTCGGTGATTGCGCGCTGAAGCCGTCGTCGGGGTCGGCGCCCTGGTTGGGGAGGGCGTCGTCGCCGTCGTTCGACGCGGAGCCCGCAGGGGAGCTTGTGGAGCGCGCGGCGACGTTCGAGGAAGTCTCGGCGGAGGCGCCAGTGGCTTCGGGGAAGACGAACAGGTGCGAGGTCGTGAACCGGAACACCCCGGCGATCGGCAGGCCCAGCACGAACTTCGCGACGTTGGCCGCGGCGATGCTGTGGAAGCCCAGCACCCGGTCCCCGACGAACACGAAGCTGTTCTCGATGATCAGCCCTATCAGGCTGATCAGCGCGAACATCGCCATCTCGCGGCGGCGGGCGTCGGCCGGCCGGTCGCGGAAGACCCAGTAGCGGTTGCCGATGTAGGCGGTGACGGTGGCCACGCAGGTGCCGCCGACGGAGGCGACGGTGTGGCTCAGGCCGGTGTACTTCCACAGCAGGTTCGAACTGCCGATGTCGGAGGCCACACCGACGGCGCCGACCACGCCGAACTTGAGCATCTCGGCGTAGAGCTTGCGGATTGTCGAAACGACCTTGGCAACGAGCACAGGAGGATTATCTACGCGTGGGGCCGGGACCTAATCAGCGGCCCGCGGTCTCCGGGATCGGGCGCTGGTGGACGTGCGCCTGCTGGAGGTGCGCCTGCGGGACGTGGGCCTGCGGGGTGTGCGCCGGGTAGCCGTTCTGCGCCGGGTGGCCGACCGGGTACAGCGGCGCGGTGGCGGCGGCCGGGACGACCTCGGGCTCGGCGCCCTCGGGGAAGACGAAGGTCCGGTAGCAGTACAGGCGGAACAGCATTCCGACCGGCATACCGAAGACGTACTTGGCGACATTGACCGCCAGCGTGCTGTCCTCGCCCAGGCCGTACTTGGCGATGAAGACGAACATCACTTCGATGACCGCGGCGACGCCGTTGATCAGGAAGAAGAAAAGCATCTCCCGGTGGCGGTCGATCTTGTCGCGGTCCTTGTAGGTCCAGTAACGGTTGCCGACGTACGCCACGCAGGTGGCCACGATGGTGGAGACGATGGTGGCGACGATCTGCTTGTCCTTGACGGCGAGCAGCATCCCGTTCAGGACGGCGATGTTGACCAAGAGGGCTGCCGCGCCCACGACTCCGAACTTCGACAGCTCGTGGACGAGGTGTTCGAAGCGGTTGTACAGAGAACGCACGACCGTCACGCCTGCCACCTGTCTTCCATCGGTTTTCTCCTAGCGACCCGAGGGTACCGTCCCTATCTGGGCCGCTTCGACAGCTGAACGGGAAACCTCCGTTAAATCTACTCATCGCGACGTAGCTGTGACATTAGGCCGCACCCATTCGTGGAGTTTGGCGGGATTTCTGCTGCGGATCGCGTCCAGGCGTGCAACCGAATCGCCGCAGGCCGCGTCAAAGGAGCCGGCGCTCCCGCCTTAGAATCAGGTGGTGAGCTTTCCGGTGGTAGGAGTCGTCGGCGGCGGCCAGTTGGCGCGCATGATGCAGCAGGCCGCGATCGGCCTCGGGGTCGGGCTGCGCGTCCTGGCGCAACGGTCGGACGATCCCGCGGCCCAGGTCACGCCGGGCACCGTGATCGGCGACCACCACGACTTCGAGGCGCTGAAGGCGTTCGCCCTGGGCTGCGACGTGCTGACCTTCGACCACGAGCACGTCCCCACCGACTTCCTGCACGAGCTCGAGGCCGCCGGCGTCGCCGTCCGGCCCGGCCCCGACGCGCTGGTCTACGCGCAGGACAAGGGCCTGATGCGGCAGCGGCTGTCGGCGCTGGGGCTGCCGTGCCCCGACTGGGCCCTGATCGCCACCGACGACGACCTCGCCGACTTCGGCGCCACGGTCGGCTTCCCCTACGTGCTGAAGGCGACGCGCGGCGGCTACGACGGCCGCGGCGTGTGGATGGTCGACGATCTGGCCGCGGCGAAGGCGGTGCTGGCCGAGGCCGCCGAGCGCGGCGTGCGGCTGCTGGCCGAGGCCAAGGTGCCGTTCGTCCGCGAGCTGTCGGCGCAGGTCGCGCGCTCCCCGCACGGCCAGGCCGCGGCCTACCCGGTGGTCGAGTCGCTGCAGATCGACGGCATCTGCCGCGAGGTCTACGTGCCGGCCCCGGGGCTGTCCGAGGAGGCGGCGCTGGACGCGCAGCGGATCGCGCTGACCGTCGCCAAGGAGCTCGGGGTCACCGGGATGCTGGCGGTGGAGATGTTCGAGACCGCCGACGGCGCGGTGCTGATCAACGAGCTGGCGATGCGGCCGCACAACTCCGGGCACTGGAGCATGGACGGCGCGGTCACCGGCCAGTTCGAGCAGCACCTGCGGGCCGTGCTGGACCTGCCGCTGGGCCAGGTGAAGCCGGTGGCGCCGGTGGTGGTGATGGCGAACGTGCTGGGCCTGGACCTGCCCGAGGTCTACCCGGCGTACAAGCACGTCATGGCGCACGACCCCGGGGTCAAGGTGCACATGTACGGCAAGGCTGTGAAGCCGGGCCGCAAGATCGGGCACGTGAATGTCCTGGGCCTGCCCGGCAGGTCGTTCGAGGACACCGTCGAACGCGCCCGGCACGCCGCCGCTTACCTGCGAGGAGAGATCGATGAGTGAGCCGGCCGCCACCCCCCTGGTGGGCGTCGTCATGGGTTCGGACTCCGACTGGCCGGTGATGAAGCTGGCGGCCGAGGCGCTGGAGGAGTTCGGGATCCCGTACGAGGCGGACGTGGTCTCGGCGCACCGCATGCCCCGCGAGATGATCGCCTACGGCGAGAAGGCGGCCGGCCGCGGCCTGAAGGTGATCATCGCCGGTGCCGGCGGTGCGGCGCACCTGCCGGGCATGCTCGCCTCGGTCACCCCGCTGCCGGTGATCGGCGTCCCGGTGCCGCTGAAGTACCTGGACGGCATGGACTCGCTGCTGTCGATCGTGCAGATGCCGGCCGGCGTCCCGGTCGCGACGGTGTCCGTGGGCGGCGCCCGCAACGCCGGCCTGCTCGCGGCCCGGATCCTGGCCTCCCACGACCTGGAACTGCTCGGCGCCATGCGTGCCTTCCAGGACGACCTCAACGCGCAGGCCACGGCCAAGGGTGCGGTCCTGCGTGCGGTTAGGGCAGAGTAGGCCGGGCGCATAGCGGGGCACACTCGTCTGGTATCCGTTGTCCATGCCCTACGTGGGTGACTACCGTCCGCTGAAGAGAGGACAATCACCTCACGCGCGCGACGACAATGGGGGAGCAGTCCAGTGGAGGCCAACCGACCCGCTCCGGGGCCCGGCGGCTACGGCGGCCTCGGTGCCGGGAGCATCGTCTCGAAGAACATCCAGCCGCTGCTGGAGGCCGACCCGCGGCAGATCGGGCCGTACACGGTGCGCGGGCGGCTGGGTCAGGGGGCGATGGGGAGCGTCTACCTCGGGTTCGCGCCGACCGGGCAGGCTTTCGCGCTGAAGGTGCTGCGGCAGGACTTCGCCGCCGACCGGGACTTCCGCAAGCGCTTCGCGCGCGAGATCGCGGCGGCGCGGGCGGTGCACTCGCCGTTCGTGAACGCGGTGACGGACGCGGATCCGAACGCGGCGACGCCGTGGCTGGCGTCGTACTTCATACCGGGGCCGCCGCTGAGCGCCGCGGTGCAGCTCGCGGGGCCTTTCTCGCCGCGGTCGGTGGCGCATCTCGGGGTCGGTATCGGGCTGGCGTTGCAGGCGATCCACACGGCGGGGATCGTGCACCGGGATTTGAAGCCGGCGAACGTGCTGGTGGCATCCGACGGGCCGCGGGTCATCGACTTCGGGATCGCCCGCGCGACTGACGCCAGCATGCTCACCGCTACGGGGATGCGGCTGGGCACTCCCAGTTTCATGGCTCCCGAGCAGGTGGCCGGGGCCGACGTGGACGCTCCGGCCGATGTCTGGGCGGTCGGCGGGATGCTGATCTACGCCGCGACCGGCCGGACGCCGTTCGGCCTCGGCGACGCGATGGCGATTCTGTACCGCGTCGAGCATCACGAGCCGGATCTCGAGGGGCTCGAACCGGCTTTGGCGTACATCGCCACGCGGTGTCTGGCGAAGGATGCCGTCGCGCGTCCTACGCCGACGCAGCTGGTGGAGATGTGCCGGGCCGCGCTCGACGGCGGCATAGAGGGGCGCCCGGCGCTGCGGGGGTCGGACGTCACGGGGTGGCTGCCGTCCGCGGTGTCGCGCGATCTGGCGGCGCGGGCGGTGGAGCTGGCGAACATGGGGCAGATGCTTCCGGGGCCCGGTCCCGCGCCCGCTCCGCTAGCGTCGCCGACGGCCGGGGCCGGCGACACCGGCCTGAGCACCGGCGCCGGCGGCAGGACCGGCGGCGGCCTCGGGGGATTCTTGCGACGGAAAGGCGGAGGGCAGGCGACGAGCGCCGGCTCCGCGACGGGGGCGGCTTACAGCGGGCAGCCCATCGGTCAATACAGCGGTCAATACAGTCAGGGGACTGCGATGAGTGGCGGGCAGGGTCAGTACGGGCAGCCGGGCGGCCAGACCGACGGCGGACAGTACGGGCCTCCGCCGGGGCAGGGACAGGGGCAGCCGCAGGGTGCGGCGGGCCAGGAGGAGCAGGATCCGAACGGGGCTGGTGGGCAGCAGCATGGTGCGCCGCCTCCCCAGGGTTACGGCCCGGCCGGCGCCGGCGCGCAACAGCCCGCGCCCCCGGCGTGGGGTCCGTCCGGCCCCTCGGGCAGCGACATGCCGACCATCATCACGCCGCCGCCGGCCGCGGTTCCGGCCCCCGAGCCGCAGGAACCGGCTTGGCGTGCCGCTACGTCGTCGCATGCACCGGCGCCCGAGCCGGATTCGGCAGGGCTCGCCGGGCTGCCGGCGGGATTCACACCGATAGGTGAGGAAGCCAAGCAGCTTGCCGAAGCCGCCGAGGCGGCGGATTCGATAGCCGCGGCCACCAATGTGCCGGACGAGAACGCAAGCTTCGGTCAGCAGTCCGCGAGCGAGGGTTCTGCCTTCGGCCAGCCAGTTGCCGAGAGCGGTGCCGGCTCAAGCTTCGGCCAGCCGCCATCTGCCGCATCTTCCTCCGAGTCCGGCTCTGCGCCTGAGTCTTCACCTGAACCTGCGCCCGAATCCGCCGCGTCCGACGTCGACGCCGCCTTCGGCCCGCCGAAGCCCGCCGACCCCGGCGTTCCGCAGATCGCCGAGCCGACGTTCGCGACCAACTTCAACATCCCCGCCGTCACGCCGCAGTCTGAGGCCGGTTCCGCGCCGGTGCCGGCGGCCAAGCCCTCGGTCGGCGTCCCGCAGATCGCCGAGCCCACGTTCGCCACGAACTTCAACATCCCAGTCGTCACCGCGACATCCGGCACCGCAGAATCCGACGAGTCCGAGGGTGGCGCACCCGCGCCGAAGTCGAGCGGCGTCACCGTCCCGCAGATCGCCGAGCCGACGTTCGCGACCAACTTCAACATCCCGGTGGTCACCGCCACGGATCCGAACGCCGACGGCAATGCCGCGCCCGCCGCGCGCACCGGCCCGCCGCAGGTCAGCGTCCCGTCCATCGCCGAACCCGGCTGGGCGACCGGCTTCGGCATACCCGCGGTCACTCCCGAGGCCCCGCCGCAGGACGCCGACGAGGACGCGGCCCCCAAGCCGGTCACGCACGCCCCGCCGATCCCGCCGCACCTCCAGCAGCCGATGACGCCGCCTCCCGGCTTCGGCGGCCCGGCCACGGCGGCGAACCGCCAGCAGCCTCCCGCCGCGCAGGACCTCCAGCAGACCCAACAACAACAGGTCCAGCAGCCCTTCGCGCCATCGCAGCCCTCGACGCCTAGCTCGCCGTTCGCGCAGACCCAGATCCAGAGCCCGCAGCAGGCTTTCGGTTCCGCTCCGCAGGGGCAGCAGGCCTTTGGCTCTGCACCGCAGGCCCCCTTCGCGCCGCCGCAGAGCCAGCAGGGCTTTGGCTCCGCGCCGCAGCAGGGCCAGCAGCCTTTCGGCTCCGCCCCGCAGGCGCCGTTCGCACCGCCGCAGGGCCAGCCGGCTCAGCAGCCTTACGCAGCTCAGCAGCCTCCTCAGGGCTACCAGCAGCAGCCCCAGCCCGGCTACCAGCAGCCTCCCGCGCAGGGCTACCAGCAAGCCCCGCAGGGTTTCCAGCAGCAGGGCTTCCAACAGCCGAGCCCCCCGCAGCAGCCTGTCTCTTATACACTTCG